>CANQUH010000055.1 GCA_947626965.1 uncultured Lachnospiraceae bacterium | reverse complement strand
CGTCACGATCAATATGATCATGAGAAAGCCAACAATTGCTTCAAACATAACATTTCCTCCGATTTCTTTTGTTTTTTGACAGAGCAGATGAGTCTTCCGACAAAGTAAGTTTCCGATGAGAAACCTGCCATTGTGACACTTGCCAAATCTTTAAAGCTATTATATAATTTATTGGTAAATTTCAGCAACACAAAAAAGGCAATAGGCTCTATCGGAAAAAATGATAATAAAATACAGGGGGAAACGGGGATGGATTTGAAAGAATTTACCTATCTGACCGAACTGGCAGAACAGGGCAGCATATCTAAAGCCGCTGACCGGCTGTATATGGCCCAATCCAGCCTGAGCCAGTTTCTGCAGCAGTTTGAGTCGGAACTGGGCGTCAGGCTGTTTATCCGGACCCCGAGAGGGATCCGGCCTACCCATAACGGCGCGGTATTTATCGGGCATCTGCAAAGGATCATGGCTGACTATCAGCGGGCTAAAAATGAATTATGGGACAACGAAAACATGAAGGGCGGAAAGGTGACACTGGGAATCAGCTCGTTTCGCGGCTGCCGGATACTGCCCAGAATCCTCAAAAAATTTTATGAAAAATATCCCAATGTTCAGGTAAAAGTAATCGAAGAAAACAGCATGAAGCTGGAAGATCTGCTGCTGGACGGCCAGCTGGATCTGGCCATAATCGCGATGCCCCCTGTAAAGCTCAAAAAAGAAGTCACTTTTCTGAAAAAAGATGAAATACTCATCGTGACAAATAAAAATCATCCTGTCATGGAATTTGCCCGGCAAAAAGAAGATTCCCCCGGCTCTTACTGGATTGATCTGCGCGACGCCGCCCGGTTTCCCTTTATTCTGAGCGATTACAGCACCATACTGGGAACCATAGGCCGGAATTTATTCCAGAAAGAGAAACTTCGCTGCAATGTTCTGCACGACAATATTACCGCCGCGATGGCGGTCTCCATGGCCTCGGAAGGGCTGGGGCTGGCGTTTACCTATCATTCCCATGCGGAACCCACAGAAGACAGCATCTTCCTCAGCATTGGAGAAAAAGGCGTATTCCTGGATCTGGGACTGGCTTACCCATCCACAGAGTATTACTCCAAGGCTTCCGAAGCGCTGGAAGCCGTCATACGGGAAATCTATCTGACAGCATAAGAGGAGCCTGGTACTGTCCCGCGAACGAAGTGAGTGGATGACAGTACTGGCATCCGACAGTCTGAATCAGATATAAACTTACGTTTATAGAGGAGAAAACCATGTCTCAAATTTCGTTAAAAGGTGTCATCGACCTGCATGTGCATTCCAACCCTGATATCCGACACCGCGCCTACGATGATTTTGAACTGATGGAAGCCGGGATTCGCGTCGGAGCGTGGGCGATCGTCATCAAAACACATCAGGGCACTACGGTAGACAGGGCCTACCTGTGCAACCGATATAACGAACTGATACATAAAGGCAGCAACAGCTTCACCATGTTCGGCGGGATCACACTCAATCGTCAGATGGGCGGGCTGAACCCCTGGGCGGTGGAAAGCGGGCTGAAACTGGGTGGAAAAGTCGTCTGGCTTCCCACCCAGTCTGCCAGAAATCACAAAATAAAATGGAAGCTTCCCATGGACGGCTGCGTCGAAGTCGTAAAAGATGGGAAAGTCCTCCCGGAACTTAAAGATATTTTCCAGCTGGTAAAAGATTTTGACGTCGTTCTCGGCACCGCGCACTTATCTCCCAAAGAGAGTTTTGTCGTCGTAGAGGCTGCCAGAAATGCCGGCGTGAAAAAACTGGTGATCACCCACCCTGAATGGTCGCTGGTAGATATGCGTCTGGAAGATCAGGTACGCCTGGTAAAAGACTATGACGTAATTCTGGAACGCACCTACGCCCAACCGCTTGGCGACGGCAGATATAAAAGCAATCTGGCCTCGAATCTGGAAGCCATCCGAGCCTGCGGATACAAAAATATCATGGTCTGCACCGATGGCGGCCAGACGGAAAATCCCCATTGGGAAATTGCACTGGCGGAATATATCCAGTATCTCGCCGATCACGGCATCCCGCAGGAACAGATTTATCATATGACTCACACAGTTCAGGCATGGCTGCTGGGACTGGATGAATAACGTTGGGGAGAATGAATCACGTTTTCTCGTAATATGTAAATCGAGCAGGGGCGGTTTTTCCTCCTGCTCGCCCGCGCGGCCCGCATACTGCGTCAGCAGCTGATTTCCATATGCGGGCCTTAGTATACAGAAAACCTGCCACTGGCAGCTTTTCTCATAAAAGTCTATACTACAGCTTCCACCAGTACTTTATCCCCAACGGATATTTCCTTTACTCCGATTTTCTTCTTTTTATTAAAGTTAAAGCTTAACATATATCCCTTCTGCAGATGATAATAATCCAGATAATCTGCCAGCTGTTTCTCGCCTCTCTCATTATAGGTGTTTCCGTGCCAGATTTTGAGTTCTATTACAAACTGTTCTCCATGATAATCCACAATCACATCGGTGCGTTCCATATTCCGGGTTCGGGCCTCGACATAATAATTTCCCGCCCCATTGATGATCGGTCTCAGATACAGTAAAAAATATCTCCGTCCGGCTTCCTCGAGAAACGTTATTTCCTGATCTCCATACAGATCATCAAAATAAAGTACAAATTTCTGAAGCACAAGTTTCATATCCAGACGTCCGTTCCTGATAAACTGATTCTTCTCCATCAGTCCCGCTTTATATATTCCGCTGTCAAGAGCCTCCTCCGACAAAAACAGATTATAAAGAATCGTCTCAAAAATCCGGTTGGCAACGGCAGCATTTCCCTCCGCATTTCTGATAAAGCCAAACATTTCCGCTGTTTTCAAAGAATCATTCAAAGGATTATATGGAATACTTCTGCCAGTAAACAGCAGCGAATAAAGCATCTCTTTTAATCTGGGGTAATCGCTCAGCCTGCCTGTCAGTGATTCAAACAGCGTATTGCTCTCCATCAGCAAAGATTTTACCGCTTCCTCTATCCCTTCTCTGGTCCAGGCAGACTGTCTGTCCGGAAATTTCCCGCTGCCCGTGATTTTCTCATCAATCAGTTTGCAGATTCGGGAAACCAGATAAGGATAGCCCGATGTATACTCATAAATCAGAGACGCTGCCGCAGGACAATCCATGCCTGTTTTATGATCTGTCTCATATTCACGCAGCATTCCTTCAATATCTTTTGCGGAAAAACTCATATCAATATCAAAATCAGCAGCAACATCATAGGGGGACTCCGTCTCCCTATGATACCGCGGACATTCGTCAAATGAAAGTAAACTTTCATTTTCCTCATTGTCAGCGCGAGCGTTCCAGGGACTGTTATATCGGCGGCTCTCTTCCGGACGTATTTTCTGTTTCAGGTTTTTGATATCATAAACTCCTGCCAGAATTACAGAATGAAAAGCCGGCGTCACTTTTCTGGTAAGATAATAATCCCGCAGCATTCCCAGAAAATCCACAAACACCTGATTGTTGGACGCGTTATCCACTTCATCAATCATCAGAATCAGAGGCCTTGCCGCCTGCCCGCATATCCTGCTCAGATCACTGAACAATTCCATAAGCTCGAAACTGCCGTCAGCATTCTTCATATCTTTTTTTAATTCATCGACTGCTTCCTGGCACGCACGATCCGCTAATCCCGGATCGTTTTCCACCGCCTGCAGAAAACTCTTTGCAAAGGCGATAGAAAACACGTTCTCATTTCTGAATTTTGCTGCGCTGATCCTCTGAAAACTCAGAAAAACAACTGTATATTCCTCGCTCAAGTGCTGCTTCAGCGCCCACAACATTGTTGTTTTGCCATACTGACGGGCGCGATTAACCACAAAATATTTTCCGTCATCGACAAGCTTCCTGATCTGCATAAGACGACCTGTCAAATCTACCATATAATGCTCATCCGGGAAACATGCACCATTCACATTAAAATATCTGTCCAATCCTCTCCCTCCCGTCCTTAAGTGACGTCCTCCCCCACCTAAAGAGGTGGGGGCTTCCCACCTCTATCGGCAGGTTTAGTTCCCGCTCAATAGTTCCAGCGAACTAAGTATCAACGGGCTAACCCCGTGCGTCCCACGGTTTTGTATTTATAGTTATTTATGCAAATACTAAGCGCATACCTTCGTTTCTGATATTTATTGCAGCATTTATATCTCTGTTATGATGAGTTCCGCATTGAGGGCAATCCCATTCTCTGACAGACAGGTCTTTCGTATCAGGATTTTTACAGCCACAGATATTACAGATCTGAGAGCTTGCAAAAAACTTATCTGTTTTTACAAACTGTTTCCCTGAATCAGCAAGCTTATACTGCAGAAATGTTGTGAACATACCCCAGCCGTTATCAGCTGCGGATTTACCGAAATTAAGAACCTGCGACATCGCTTTCATATCAAGATCTTCTACGCATACACAATCGTAAACATCGGCTATTTGTCTGGATTGTTTGTGCAGGAAATCCTTACGTTGGTTTGCAACCTTTTCGTGGAGTCTGGCTACCCTGATACGCTGCCTGCCGCGGTTCCTGGAGCCTTTTTGCATAAGGGATAATTTTCTTTGTTCCCTTTTCAGTTTCTTTTCGGCTTGTCTGTAATATCCCGGATAACACGGCTCATAACCATTGCTGTCCATGTATAATCCGTGCATGGAAAAATCAAGCCCTAAAAAAGTTGCCGGCATCTGCTGTTGTGCTTGGTTTTCGTACTCAAACAAAATGCTGGCATAATACTTTCCGCTTGGGGTCTGGCTTACTGTCACGGATTTCAGTTTGTAACCGGATGGTACAGGTCTGTGCTGCTTCATTTTTACAAAGCCGGTTTTGGGCAGTCTGATATACCCATCGGAAATAAAAATATTTCCATTTACATAGTTTGTCGTATAACTTTTGCGGTTCGACTTTTTTGATTTGAACTTTGGAAACCCCGTTTTTGGCTGTTTGAAAAAATTCCGAAAAGCTGTCTGTAAATTCATCTGGGCATTGGCAAGAGCCAGGCTGTCAACCTCTTTAAGCCACTCAAATTCCTTTTTATACTGTGCGGGGGTATTGTTCAGCTTTTGTCCGGTTTCCTCATAATGCCTGATTTTATCGGATAACATACGATTATAGATAAATCTGACGCAGCCGAAAGTCCTGGCAAACACTGCGCACTGTTCTTCATTGGGATATATTCTGAATTTATAAGCTTTGTTCAATGCTTTTCACCTTGACTTTCCATGTATTTTTTGATCACTTCGACAGGTGCGCTTCCTGTTATAAGCAAACAAAAACTCTGACTCCAAAAATATTCCTTCCAAATCTTCCAGCGTATCTGCGGAAATTCCTCTTTCAGTCGTCAAATACTTTTCTGCGGTATTTTACAACCAATACAAGATATAGTATACCAAAAACACTGCATATGTATTATTATCTAATTCCAGGTATAATTAGTCTCTTTCTCTATTCGACTGATTATATAATAACAAATTATTATATTTATGTCAAGCAAAGTGGGAACGCAATTCATCCCCCACTTTAGAAGTGGGGGACTTCTTGCTGAAAAAGGTTAAATTGAAGTCACAGGACGAAATTTCCTGTGGCATAAAAATTGGGGGCTTGATTCCTCATGCCCCCTGACGTATAATCAAAACAGGAAAGGTATTCAGATACAGAATCTGATGCCCTCTGTTTTTAATCGGTTAAGAAACAGCATCCAGCGGGCAGGCGGATGCTGTTTCTTTTTGTCTATGTAAGACAAGGCCGCGAAGATCACAAGTAAATAACTCCGCTCTTATCCAGATCATAAATCAAAGACCCCGCTGCGAGCAACGGGGTATCAATCTTGCAGCGCCCCAAGGGGCGGGGTATTTGACCCTCGCGGCATTCGTCAAATATCCATGCAAGCATGGCTATTTTCCTCATTGCTCGCGGGAATAAAATCTTCCCATGAACTGCTGAGACTGAATGAAGATTAATCATTCAGATCTGCCTCAGCAGGTTCACCATCTCGATCGCGGACAGCGCGCAGTCATAGCCCTTGTTTCCGGCCTTGCTGCCTGCCCGCGCGATCGCCTGCTCGATATTCTCCGTGGTCAGCACGCCGAACAGAATCGGAACCCCCGTGGAGAGGCTGACCTGCGCGATGCCCTTGGACACTTCATTGCAGACATAATCATAGTGCGAAGTGTCCCCGCGAATCACGGCGCCCACGCAGATCACCGCGTCAAATTTTCCGGACTGCGCAAGCTTCGCCGCGGTCAGCGGGATCTCAAATGCGCCCGGCACCCACGCGGCCGTTATGTTTTCCTCGTCCACGCCGTGACGGACCAGACCGTCCACCGCGCCTCCAAGAAGCTTGTTCACAATGATCTCATTGAATCTGGACGCCACGATCGCGCATTTCATCCCCTGCGGCGCTACAACTTTTCCCTCTAATAACTGAATCTGTTTCATCTTGTTAGTCCTCCTCGTTTAATTATGATAATTTCTGAATTAGAAAACATCTGGCTGCCGCGAACTGCTCCCCGCTCTGCGTTTCCGCAATTCTGAAGCATTCCAGGCTCATCCCTTTCCCCATGAAAATGACTTCTTTTGACCCGACATCCTCATAAAATCGTTTGAAAAATATGTCCCATCTTCATCTGCTTCGTCTTCATGTAGAACGCGTCGTACTTCTGCGGCTGGATCTCGATCGGAACACGTTCTTTGATCTCCAGTCCAAATCCCGCCAGCCCGTAAATCTTATCCGGATTGTTTGTCAAAAGACGAAGTGAGCGCACTCCAAGATCCGAGAGTATCTGTGCCCCGATCCAATACTCACGCAGATCCGGCGCAAACCCGAGGCTGAGATTCGCCTCAACCGTATCCAGCCCCTGCTCCTGCAGCTCGTACGCTTTCAGTTTGTTGATCAGGCCAATTCCACGGCCCTCCTGCCGCATGTAGAGAATTACTCCGCGGCCCTCCGCCTCAACCTGGCTCATGGCACGATGCAGTTGATTTCCGCAATCACAGCGCAGCGACCCGAACGTATCCCCGGTCAGACATTCCGAATGTACGCGGCACAGCACATCCTCGCCATCCCCGATCTCTCCTTTTACCAGCGCGACATGATGCTCCCCCGTGATATCATTCACATAACCGTAAATTTTAAAATGCCCATACTTCGTCGGCATATCCGCGCACGCCATCTGAAGGACATGTTTCTCATGGATACGGCAGTAATCCTGCAGGTCGCTGATCGTGATAAACTTCAGTCCGTATTTTTCCGCCAGTTTCCACAGGTTCGGCGTCCGCATCATGGTTCCGTCGTCCTCCATGACCTCGCAGCAGACCCCACATTCTTTCAGCCCCGCGAGGCGCATCAGATCCACGGTCGCCTCGGTATGCCCGCTGCGCACCAGCACGCCGCCGCGCCTTGCCGTCAGCGGAAATACATGACCCGGCCTGCGGAAATCCTGCGGCTTCGCTCCTTCCTCCACACATTTCATCATCGTGTGAGATCTCTCCACCGCAGAAATCCCGGTCGTCGTATCCTTATGGTCAATCGAGACAGTAAATGCCGTGCAATGATTGTCCGTATTCTCTGATACCATCTGCAAAAGCCCCAGTCTGTCCGCCAGCTCCGGGCTCATCGGCGTGCAGATCAGCCCTTTCGCGTGACAGGCCATAAAATTAATATTCTCCTGTGTCGCAAACTCTGCGGCGCAGATCATGTCCCCCTCGTTCTCCCGATCCGGATCGTCCGTGACGAGGATGATCTTTCCGGATCTCAGATCGTCAAGCGCCTCCTCGATTGTGTTGTATCTGTATTCCATTGTCTGTTCCTTTCCTTTCAAAATCCACATTCCCTGAGGAAATCCATCGTAAGTCCTGAATGTTTTGTCCTGACTTCATTCTCTGCCCGGTTCCCAGAACTTTCTGAGCCATATATATCTACCGGATTTCCCACTCGTCCTGCCCCTGTCCGGCTGCCGGAATCCGTCCCGGAACCCGAGATGACTGTCGGTTTCTTTCCCGTCATCCCCAACCCAAGCAGCCGCTCCACGTACTTTCCCACCAGATCATTCTCCAGATTCACCAGATCCCCTGTCTTCTTCTGAAGCAGCATTGTCTCCGCTCCGGTATGCGGGATTATGGAAACCTGAAACTCCTGTTCCCCGACCTTTGCCACTGTGAGACTGATCCCATCGATGCAGACCGACCCTTTTTCCACAATCAGCCGCATAATCTCCGGTTTCGTCCGAACAGTCACCCAGACCGCATTTTCTTCTTTTTTAAAAGCACATATTTCCCCGGTACCGTCGATATGGCCGCTCACAATGTGACCGCCGAACCGTCCGTCCGCTGCCATCGCCCGTTCAAGATTTACCGGATCTCCCGGCTTCACTCTGCCAAGACTGCTCCTGCGGCAGGTCTCCGCCATGACATCCGCGGTAAATCCGTCCGGCTGCAGGGAAACCACCGTAAGGCAGACACCATTCACCGCTATGCTGTCCCCGATCTTCGTTCCCTCCAGAACCCGCCGTGCACGGACTGTAATCTTTCCGGAACTGCCTTGCAGCACGAGCCTCCTGACGCTTCCCAGTTCCTCCACAATTCCCGTAAACACAGGATCACCTCCCTATTTTATCCGGCAATTCTTTCTTGATTTTCCTGTCCGGCTGACGTCCATCTTTCTATTTTTCTCATCTCGCCTGACAGGTCAGAACTACCTTTACCAAAGTTCACCCCTGAATCGCAGCCTGTATTTTTTCTATCTCACCCGGTAAATCAGCTCAAGATCCTCTCCAATCTCCCTGATCTCATCCAGCGAGAGTCTCACCGCCTGATCCGGCAGCTCCACGCCGATTCCTCCGACCGGCGTCTTCGCTCCAGCACCTCCGAACAGCTTTGGCGCGATAAACACCCGGACTTCCTGCACAATACTTGCGCGCAACGCACTGTCATTCAACTCGCCTCCGCCCTCCAGCAGAATGCTGTCGATCCCCTTTTCTCCCAGATATCGCATCAGCTGTCTCAGATCAACTTTTCCGTCCTTCCCCGGCAGACATACTACTTCAATCCCCAATTCCATGAGCTGCCGGATCTTTTCCTGCTGCCGCTGAATGTCTTTTTCCTGCTGATCCTTCTCCTGCTGCCGGATATCCTTCTGACACAGAATATTCTCCGTCTGTTGGTCATTCTCCCGACCTTGGATGCTCTTTTGACCCTGAACGCTCTCCGATTCCTGAATCTCATTTCCCTGTGAATTTACTGCACAGACAACCATAGTCGGATACTCTCTCGCCGTCCGGCATATCTGACTGTCCAGCGGGATTCTCAAACGGCTGTCGCAGATGATCCGAAGCGGATTTCTCCTGATGTTCTGCAAAAAACCGGCCTCCTGTTTCAAAGTATCCGCCAGCCTCACATTCAACAGCGGATCGTCCGCAAGCACCGTCCCGATCCCGGCCATGATCCCCATACACTCCGACCGCAGTTTATGTACCTCGCCGCGCGCCGCTCCACCCGTAATCCACTTGGAAGCTCCCGTCTTTGTCGCAATCTTTCCGTCCGCCGTCATTGCGTATTTCATGATGACATACGGCGTGCCGGCCGTTATATAATGGAAGAAAACCGGATTCAGCTTGTCGCATTCCTCCCGCATAAAATCCTCCTCCACGATCACGCCCGCATCGCGCAGCAGCTTCGCTCCTTTTCCTGCCACTTTGGGATTTGGATCGCGGGATCCGATCACAACCCTCCGGATCCCATGTCCCAGAATCGCGTCCGTACAAGGAGGCGTCTTTCCGTAATGACAGCACGGCTCCAGCGTCACATACATGTCCGCTCCCTGTGCCGATTCTGTCAGCGAGGCAAACGCATTGCGTTCCGCATGCAGACCGCCGTATTTCTGATGCCAGCCTTCCCCGATGATTCTGCCGCCCTTTACAATAACGGCTCCCACAACCGGATTTGGATTTGTCATACCTCTGCCGCGCACGGCAAGTTCGATCGCTCGTTTCATATAATCAAAATCAGTCATCCATTCTCCTTTCCGTCTTCACAGACAACAAAAGCCCCCGCATTATCTGCAGGGGCGCCTGGAATTTATGTTTCCGCATAAAACAAACCAATGGAACAAATATAACCTTCTGTTAACACTTTCTCTGACTTACAAAATTAATCGAGCAGGAGGCATTTTCCCTCCTTCAAAAAAGCTCTGAAACAGAATCCATCTATTTCAGAGCCTGACCTTGCATACAGAAAAAACATTTCACTATACCAGTCATCTTCTTCCATCCAGACTGTACTGTCGGCTTCGGAATCTCACCGAATCATACCCTCAGGAATCTGCACAATATATTCACATATTCCTTACGGCTCGCGGGCTTTACCGCCGGTAGGGACTTGCACCCTGCCCTGAAGACTTTTTATCTGTCCTGATTATAACTCTCTTTTTCTGATTATACAAGTAAATTTTTTACTTTTTTATTTAATAAATATCATCGTTTTTCTGTAAATCATTTGCACTGTTTCAATTTCTTGTCTATATACCAGCGCAAAATGCCCACATAAGGTTTCAGCTCATCTTTCGGTTCAGAGTAAGAACGCTTCATTTTTTCCAGAAAATTTCTTTTACTCTTGTCATCCTTATATGGATGTAATTTGATTTTCAATTACTTCCGTGGCATCATCTCCCAGGATACTCCTCATTTTATCCAACTGTTTTTGTGCTTTGTCAAAATCTCCAAGATCCACTGCAAGATCAAAGTTTTTCTGCAGTTCCAGTATCTCATCCGGCCTGACATTGATACCCATTACTCCGAGAAGTATTTCTTCAATAGTTCGTCCATACGTCGTCCCCTGCGGCTGATAGAGATGATAGTGATCCAGTATCCAGATATTTTCTCTTGGAACATTCGCCAGAACACTGGGCGAATGGGTTGTCATCACAAACTGTACATTGGGAAAAATACGGGTCAGATCCCCAACAATCTTTTTTTGCCATGCGGGATGCAGATGCAGATCAATCTCATCAATCAGTACAATTCCCGGCGTTTCCAGTACTCTGTCCAGCAAATCCGGATTCAGCAAAGCCATCCTGTACGCAATATCAGCAACCAGACTGATAATTCCTTTCTCCCCATCACTCAGCATCCTGACCGGGAACTTTTCTGTTTCAGCATTCCTGTAAATATAAATTACCAGTTCATGACTCTTAACCTCATATGCAAACTTCGCATCCGTTATTGACGTGTCTGCGCTCAGATAACATTCCCGTAAAGCCTTTTTCACAGCCTCCAACTCAGCAACCGGCTCTCCTTCCTGAAGCTGGATATAAGTCATATCCTCAAACCACTGCATCATCTGTTTTTCATTGGACTGTGCGGCAATACAATCCATATATCCCATCTGGCGGTTTAATTTCTCACCTTTCTGATGCGGAGTCCTGTTCCTTTTCTGAAGCCATAACCGCCCTGTACCATAATACGCTGTCAGAGGAAGCACACACCCTGTTTTTCCTGTGCGCACTTTTTCCTGCAGTTCTCTGGCATAATCGGCAATATACTTCATATTTCCATATGTGGTACGACGGCCCTTCCCATTCAATTCTCTCTGCCAGGCAATGATCCTTCCACGTACACCGGCATTTTCATCCTCTTCTTCCACTATTGCCTCTGCACATACCTCAACCGGAAACTGCTCCTGCGCCTCAATGCGGCTCCCGGCAGAAATCATCCGGCAGTGAGCATCCTCCACCAGAATTGAACTGCTCTTTATCCCGTCAAATCCTGAAAGGTAGGCTCCCAACGCAACAGCCAGCGCGTCAAGTATTGTGGATTTTCCCGCACCGTTAATTCCTGTCAATATATTGCATTTTGGATGCAGCTGCATTTCCAGATTTTCAAAGCATCTGAAATTCCTGAGCCTCAGTTTATTAATTCTCATTTAGAACTCCTCCCCCAATTCAAGGCTCTTCTTCCTTCGATAGGTTTTTCATAAAGAAATCCCATCCAAAACGTCCTTAAATGTGGTATAATTTGTACTGCCATGTGAATTATGATCTGTTTTAACAGCAAAACAAATACGCCTGAATGCTCCTGAAAACTCTGGTTCTCTTAAAACCTCACGGAACAATTCAGCCACATGTTTCGGAGGATTATGAAACGCGCCGCACCCCAATGCTCCCAGTACAAGGTTTCTCTGTCCCTGATCACAGGCGATGCGAAAAACAGTCCTGATTTTATTTTTTACGCCTTCCGTCAGCGGCGGTATAATTCGCGCTTCTCCGTTTCTGTAATCCAGTCTCGGTGAATTCATGCCCGCGACCGCAATCATATTTACTTTCCATGGCACCGGCACAAGAGCATATCCCGACCTCTCATTTTCTCTGAATACCGTTACATCAGAGGAAAAAATACCTCCATAATCCCGGTCCAGAGGATACTGGTAATGTGATTTCTTCAATCCATATTCCCCGGCATATGGTGCGTAGCGGTAAAGAAAACGATAATAATCTGAACAGCGGAACAGGTATTCTTCCTGCGCCCCAGCTCCGATTCTCACTCCTCCGCCCGGGTTTCTCCTGCTTGCCATATTCAGCACGCTGACTTCCAGTCCTTCTTTTACCCACCTGTGCGCCACATCAAGACAGTCATCCGGAACTACCGTAATCACGGGCTGCTTATTTAATGCCTCAAAAACCGGGACAAAAGCATGGTGATAAAATTTCGAACGATTTTCCGGATCCCTGACCTTTTTTAATAAAACGCGCCGTCCGTCCGGCAAAGTATATCCGCCGTTCTGTACAATTGAAACCGTATTTTCCCATACCATTCTTCTAAGCTGTCCTCGATCCGCTTTTTCATCTTTATAAAATGCCCGGACCCAGTCAGACTCATTCCATTCGCATCTGAAATCTGTGTTACTATCCATTATTTTTTCTCCTGAAATTAAAAATATCTGATTGCAAAACTCTTTTCCATTATGTACATGATTGTATCATGAAAAGAAATCATTTACAACGGAATATCGCAAACGGTGAATAACCCCCCTCGGACATGATGGTTATTGTTCACTCCCTTGCAGGTCGTGAACGTAACAACGCTTCTCTCTTTGCCGCAGATGAGTGAACAGAGAACTTGACATGAGAATTAATTGACAGTCGTTTTTGACAATGGAGAAGAAAAATAATTCCATTGAAAGCCGTTCCCCGCACGGTTCCTTTAAAAGGGATCATTCTGACTGGGCCTGCGCATAACAAAATAATACCCGCCATTGGCGGGTATCTGTAAAAAATTTTGAAACTGAACGCGTCCTTTCCCGATCACTTACATTTCAGAATATCCCCGTAGAACTCATCCAGCTGCTCTCTCGTATCGAACACTGCCACATACATCTGGTTGCCCATCGCTCCGGAGAGGACATCCGGGATACGCTCCATCATCTTCATGCGGCTGCCGTATTTCTCCACAATCTCCGCATGGCTCATGGTAAAGTCCTTTCCGTCGCGTCTTCCGGCGAACGCGCAGTACGCATGCTCGCCTACCGGCATGGTCGAGCGGTCGAACGCGATCATATCCGCCCAGATCTTGTACACGTCGGTGCTGTGCGCAAAATCGATCATATCCGGCGTCACGCCGCCACTCGGGCGCATGTTTACCTCGAGCGCCACGAGGTCGCCCTTCTTTCCGAGGCCCTTCTGATCCTTCAGCAGGCGGAAAAATTCAAAGTGCACGAAACGGCTCTTCACGCCAAAGCTCTTTACGGTCTTCCTTCCGGCCTCCCTCGTATCATCCGGCAGATCTTTCAGGATATAGAACAGAGAGTTGTCATTGTTGTTCACGATGTCCATAATCGAAGTTGGCGTCACATTCCCTGTCTCAAACATCGGCTCGCCGTTTGAATCAATAATTGCGTCATAGGAGTTGACCTCACCGTCCACAAACTCTTCCATGATATACGGTGTATCAGGCCATTTCAGCTTGAAGAACTCCTCCATCTCCTCTTTGCTTCCAATCTTGAACGTATGGGAAGCGCCGACGCCGTTATCTGGCTTTGCCACTACAGGATATCCGACCTGTTTCGCAAACTTCAGGCAGCCCTGCAGCGTGCCCACCATATGATAGCGCGCCACCGGAAGTCCTATGCGTTTGTAGTACTCTTTCATCTTTGACTTATACTTGATGCGCGGCATGTCCTTTGTCTGAAAACCGCTCGTGATGTTAAAGTCTGTACGGAGCTTTGCGTCCCTCTCCAGCCAGTACTCATTGTTGGACTCCAGCCAGTCGATGCGTCCGTGCTTGAAAATAAAGAATGCCACAGCTCTGTATACTTCATCCTCATTTTCAAGATTGCTTACCTTATAGTATTCATTCAGGCTGTCCTTCAGATTCTGCGTCAGTTCATCGTACGGCTGATCTCCGATGCCGAGCACGTTCATTCCATTCTTCTTCAGTTCTCTGCAGAACTGCCAGTAATTTGTCGGGAAATTTGGTGAGATAAAAATAACGTTCTTCATAGCTAGTACCCTTTTTTGTTTCCTTTCGTTTTTCTTATTACTTTGTTTTGTGTTTGTTTTCTTTTTGATTTTATTTTTCTTCTTTTTTCTGTTTTTTATTTTATCCTGTTCTCGTTTTTGTCTGATTTTCCCGGTTCGGCTTTCCCGGACTGAAATTTTGCTGCCTCAGAAATAATCCACATGCTCCGAGATTTCTGCCGGTCAGAGGTTTCTTTCCGTCAAAAATTTCCTGCCATTCCTTTCATCTGTCAGAGCGTTTCACATTCCCGTCTGTTCACATCCTTTTTTGCCAGCTGCAAAACGCGGCTCCTTTTATTTTTCAGCCTTCTCCATCCTCCAGCAAAAACGGCAGGAAGTAATCCACCTGGCGGAACCACCAGTCCCAGTCATGCGCACAGTCATATCCCCAGTAATCAACCCAGATATTGATCCCCTTGGACTTAAGCGCCGCGTCCAGCTGTCTTGTGGAAGCCGGAACCTCCCACGGGCCCTGTCCCACGCAGATGACCGCTTTTTTCTGGTTGTAGAGTTCGATATACGGATGATCCTCCGGCATATTCGGCACATAATGCACCGGCGAATTCAGATAAAGCAGATCGTCCATGTAGGTTCCGAACCCGTACTCCGCGGTGTAAATGCCGCTTAAAGCCAGCAGGCCGTCAAACAGGTCCGGTCTGCGCAAAAACAGATTCGTCGCGTGCAGCGCCGCAAGACTCGCTCCGAATACGAGGATTCCCGGATATCCGTCCCAGCCGTTCCACTCGTTCGCCACAGACCGCATAAACGGCACCATTTCATCCGTGATATAACCCATCCACTGCTCATGCCGCTCGCTTCTCCATCGCGGATCGCCCCACTGATTTGACCAGGTTTCCTTGTCCATCGTATCGATCGCGAACACCATCACCTGGCCGGACTCGATCCACGGGGACCACACGTCCGCCATCCCGAAATTCTCAAAATCGTAAAATCTTCCATCCTGACATGGTATGAACAGCACCGGTTTTCCCGCGTGTCCGTAAATTTTGCACTCCATGTCCCGCCCCAGCGTGGGGCTGTAATCCTTTAAATATGTCGTTTTCATGCTGTCTCATCCTTGTGTTGTTTAATTTTATTATGCTGGGGTCAAAAGGAATTTTGCCCCCATGATGCCACGGATTTCTCTTTCAGACATTTTATCGGCCAGAACAAATTCCGGCACACCCGGAAAATTCGCCGGATTCCATGTTTGTTCCTGCATGCAGCGAACCATCATGCCTGTGGCAAAACTGAGGACTACTCTCCCTCATCATACATCAGCGCATCCATAAAGAACGGCACCTGCCGCTCCCAGCATGCCTCGCAGTGCTCTCCGTTCGGCACGATGCGGCTCTCCACCCAGATATCGCGCTCAAGCAGCATGCGCGTCACTTCCCGGAACTGCCGCCGCATATACGGGTGATTGTGAATCTCCCGGGACCCGTAATCCAGATAGACCAGCGTATCCGGCGCAAGCTTCGCATCGCGAATCAGCCGCTCAATCCGGTCGTCGTCGACCCAGACAGACGGAGAAAGCGCCGCGGCGCGGGAGAAATACTGGTTGTACGCGATCACCGCGTACAGGCTCATCAGGCCGCCCATCGAGCTTCCCGCGATAAACGTTGTCTCACGTCCCGGAAGCGTGCGGAAATTTTCGTCGATCTCTTTTTTGAATGTGTGAACCATCCAGTCCATCGTAATCTTTCCGAGACCCTTCATCGGCCCGTACTCCGGATCATTAAAATCAAACGGCGAATATTCTCTGAGCCTTCCGTGGTCCGGACTGTGATTGCACTCCACGGCCGCTATGATAACCTGCGTGTTCGTGTAGTCCATGTATTCCTTCATACCCCAGCTCTTGCCGTACGTCGCGTGTGAATCAAAAAATACATTGTGCCCGTCAAACATGTACAGAACCGGATAATAGTCGTCATAATACTTGTAGGATTCCGGCAGATAGAGGTACGCCTTGCGCTTTTCCCTGCCTGTCAGCTCCGGGATTGTGATATCCCAAGTTTCTACCATATTTTAACCTCCAGTTTCATAGTATCTGTCTGTTCAAAGCCCAGCCTGTCCGGAACCCAGTTCTGCCGGAACATCCCCGCGCAGGAATCCGGGCTCTCCGTCTTATTTTTGTCTGGCCGGCTTTTTCTTCTGCATGCTCAGCAGCCTGTCCAGGTACACCGACTTGAACTGCTTGCTGGCAAGCGCCTGCTTCATCGGAGGAAGCTTCAGAATCGTGCCGAACACAGCCGCCATCGCTCTGTGGTTCGCGAATGCCTGATTGTCAAAAATAAGATTCTGCAGCGTGCCTTTCTCAATCGCCTGCAGCACAAAACGATGCGTGCTGTTTACCGGCGTGATCACCTGTACCGGCCGGCGTTCCAGTTCGATCGCTCCTGTCGGACAGTTGCGCGCACAAACGCCGCATCCAAGGCAGATTTCTTTGTCTACCACAGCGTGCTTTTTCTTCCGTGCAGGTTTTGCGGTCCCTGTCTGATTCCCCGCGCCGCCCGCTGCTGTATTTTCAGTTCCGGATGCCTGCGCCTCATTTCCTGCTTCCGTGTTTTCCTCCACCTTTATCGCCAGGATCGGACAGACTTTCGCGCATTTCCCGCAGCCGACGCACTTGTCGAGCGATACCTTCGGAATGTAATTTGTCGTGGCGACCGGCTGCATCGGAGCAAATTTCCGCGCCGCCTGCAGCGCCTCGCAGCAGCAGCCGCAGCAGTTACAGATGAATGCCGGATTCTCGCGGACATTTTCACCGATCTGTACAAGATTGCTCGCGTAGGAGCGCTCCAGCACATCCATCGCCTCTTCCTTCGAGATCAACTTCGCGTACTCCCCATGCTCGCTTATGGAGCGTGCCACATTGCCGAATGTCAGGCACACGTCCCAAGGTGCGTCGATCTCGCACGGATGACCCGCGTGATACGCCTTGTGACGACAGTAGCAGAGGCCAAGACCGATATACTCTGCTTCCTCCACAATGTGTGTTGCACGTTCATAATCGAGGATGTGATTCATCTTGTCATTCGTCAGCACAGGCTCTTGCACATAGACGCGCCCCAGCCTTGTCTCTGTCGCAAAGAACAGATCCTTGACAAAATCTTCCTCAACATTCATGTACTGATAATAGAGCTCCGCCAGATACTTCTGGTCGATGTCCCCTCTCGTCCGCATCAGCGCGAACTCAATAAACCCTGCCATTGGCGGCGGCATCACAAACTGTCTCTGTCCGTGATACTCCGAGTCCACCAGCAGCGCCTTGTCGCAGAGATGATCCAGCACTTTCTCTGCCTTCGCCTCCGTCGTTCCCCAGATGCGGGCCGCTTTCTTCAGTGTAAACGGACGCACCGGCAGCAGTGAAACCCATTTTGCCTCTCTCTCCGTGTACAATACCTGGAGGATCTTGTACAGAGTCTCCGATGGCGGAGCGCCCTGCGTAAACCAGTTAATCCTTTCTTCCAGACTTTTGTAAGCATCCCTTGCAGCCAGATGTCCCATATACTACCACCCTTTCCAGAACCCTTCCGCCCGGACGACACCGCGGAAAGGTTGTTTTACTTTCCCTCTATGCACCGTCTTTTCAGACCACATACACACAATCTTTCTTATCATAGCACCAATTTGCAATTTATACCAGCAAAAAAACAAATTAGAAACGCGGCTGTACCGCGAAGCGCTGCCGCTGGTCACAGAGCGATCAGTAACGCACAAAGAAATACTCGTATTATTTTCATATTTGATGATTTTCAAATCTCTGTTGCATGTTATTCTACGATATAATAATTCATATATTGAATGTCATTTATCTTATCCATAAATCTCCTATTGTCATTTTTATCTTTTATCCTGTTTTTTATCTGATTTCTCTTGTAACTTTCCACATTTCTATGTTAAAATAAGGAGGATTACTGCTGTATAATGAATTCAAAAAATTTTAAGAATGTGCTGGAACGCCTGTTCCCATGGCGGCATTCACCCTGTCTGATCAGCAGAAATCTTCCTACAGCAATGGCAACATTTCTGTATTGAAATATTAAATTTAATATAGACAATCTATGAAATATATGTTATAATATATATGATAATCAGCAAAAGGAATTATTTTTCTCATTCATTCTCTTTTATTCTATTATCTTTTAATTCTTATACTGCATTTCCTGCAGATTATCAGTTTTTTCCACAGCATACTTGCAATCACACGTCAACATTGCTACAATAAGGAGGAATGATTATTGAATCAAAAACAAACAGAATATCCAGGATCCATCCTGCCGGATGGGGCTGCACAGGCGCCGGATTTCCCGGAAAACATCTCAGAGACAGGCAGTCACGAGGAAATCCTTCCGGACGACAGCAGC
>CANQUH010000054.1 GCA_947626965.1 uncultured Lachnospiraceae bacterium | reverse complement strand
TTCCCTCTTGTCAGGCATCACTTCCTTTGCTATAATCACTTCAGAGGAAGGAGTTTTCCCTTTCTTCGTTTCCAAATATATCTTCTTCTCTTGTCAGATGCCGTCCAAAGCTTTCCAACAAGTCGGAAGATATATTTTTTTGCCTCTTTTCTATCCCCTTCTTCTTTAAAAAATATGTCTCGTACAGCTGTTTTACCATGTCCGCTGTCTGCGTGAGCAGATAATGGTTCTTCATCGCATTGGCATCCCAGCTGCACGCGTGCGTGATGTCCCCCTGCCAGTTTTTCTGCCGGTTAAATCCCTCATTCTCGATCTTCCAGCGCTTCCTCCCCTCTCCTGCCATCCGTTCCGCGTTCTTTTCTGTCACCCGGATGCAGGTCAGCCACTGGAACTCCCTGCGGACCGGCTTCCCTTTTTCGATTTTTTCTTCCCAAAACCGTAATACATTTACCGGATTCCCATTGTAGTCGATTTCATTGATAAACTCCGCATGTCCCGCTTTCCCCTTCTCTGGGATTCTTTCATATTCCTCCATGATGCTCGGAATGCTTCCCTTTTTATACCGGATAATATACTCCCAGTGATTCTTACGGCACTGTTCCATCACCGGTTCTGACGCATACAGGCTGTCTGCCAGCAGGATCACCGGCAGTCTCGGAAAGGCCTTCTTCAGCTTCCGCGCCAGCCTTTTGAATGCTTTCGTCTCACAGTCCTGTTTCCTTTCCTCCTCACTCATTCCCTTCTGCCTTTCGGCATCTTCCCCGTTATTCTCTATAAATTCACTTCCAATGCTTACGACCAGGTCCTCTCCCAGTACGATCTTCGCTTCCAGCACATCGCAGTGGTAGTTTACCGTCTCCTTTTCTGTTCCTTTCTTACTGTGGCATTCCAGGCACCTGTCATTAAGTTTCCTTCCTCCTGAATAAAGCTGTGTCCCGTCCACGATCACCAGCCACTTCTTCCGGTACCTCGCCTCATAAAAAGCTTTGCTGCGGATCAGGCCGTAAACCTGTTTCTGCTGGATTCTCTGCAGTTCTTCCGGATCCAGCCTTTCCAGATATTCATTAATTGTTACCGCGTGCGGCAGATACTCTTTCTTCTTCTCCCCCAGAAAACGGTACAGGTTTTCTGTCACGCTTTCCCTGTTAAATTCATAAGTCATGGACTGCATACTTGTGATTCCCGCAATTCCTTTATAAAACACAGTCCCCAGCATTGTTCTGCTGGAATACTTTGTATAGCCCGGATGTCTCGGATCTTTTGTTCCCGAGAAATCCTGGAACAGCTCCGGGCAGTATTTTTGTCGGATTTTATTACATTCCGCAGCCGGATTCTGTTCCAGTTTTCTTCGGATCCTTTCCTGTTTCCTGCTCATTTCTGTGCCTCCTCTGCGAAAAACTTTTTTATATTTTACACCATCTCCCGCAAAATCGGCCTGTTTCCTGCATTATTTGTGCGATTTTTTTTACCTTTCAAAGCTGTGAGAAAACATGGTTACAGTTCACCCCCACTGAGCTCGAGGTGATTTCCGGGCAGATCGCCCGGAAAATCCCGAGGTCTGAGGCGCGAAATGCCACAAAAGTGGCATTTCTGTGCATTGCGAAGCGTTGTTGCTGGTCACGGAGTGAACAGTAACAAAACATGGGTACACGGTTTTGAAATATTTGTATTGTAATTTCAGAGTTATTGAATTAAGATATGGATTAAGATATCAGACAGGAGATGACTCGCGGGGATAAAATGAAAACGCGGGTCTCCCTTTCTGGATCTGTTTGCGGCACAGGCCGGATTGAGTCTTGAAAACCGGGGGGAGAAAGGGGTCAGAGGGAATGAGACGACACGGCATTTGGCATTTTTTTCTGGATCTGCTGATTATACTGCTGGCAGCGGCTGTCCTTTTGTCAGCGACACCGGCAGGAGAAATGTCTGAGAGAGTAAAGTACGCGTGGAGCAACGGCGGAACAGAAACCTGGGAAGAGGCCGCCGTCAAAGAGGGAATTAATTCTGAAGTGGAGGAATACTACTATGAGAATCTTCCGGAGGAGTTTCATGAAACTTACCGGGAGATCTATGTGCACATCATGAGGAATGAGGACTCAGGCCCTCTGTATTCAGATATAAAGGTCGATGATTTCTGGAAAACCTATTACGCGGTGCTTGCGGATCATCCGGAAATTTTCTGGATCGATACGAGCGCTCAGATTCAGGAGTCGGGTCTTACAAAGAAAGTAGTCAGCTATAATTTTGACACGACGGTTCCGGAGGAGTCGCGCGCGTTCATGAAAGAACAGATTCAGGATGCCGCGGACAGCTGTATCAGCCAGATTCCGGAAAGCGCGACAGAATATGAGAAAATAAAATTTGTCTACGAATACATCATAGACAGGACAGAGTACGATTCTTCCGGGGAGGACAACCAGAATATTCAGAGCGTGCTTCTGAATCAGCGTTCTGTGTGCGCGGGATATTCGAAAGCCTTCCAGTATATTCTGAACCGGATGGGGCTGTTTTGTACCTATATTACAGGGACGATCAAAAACGGCGGAGATCACGGCTGGAGCATGGTGAGGATCGACGGTCAGTATTATTATGTGGATGTGACATGGGGAGATCCCGTATTTGCAAATCAGGTGGACGGGGCCGCCAGTCATGTCATGAATTATAATTATCTGTGCTGTACGGAGTATGATCTCTTCAGAACGCATACGCCAGACGGGTCAATTCCGCTTCCGCCCTGCACGATGGATAATTACAACTATTATGTCATGAATGGAATGTACTACGAGACTTTTGATTATGATACAGTCTACAACAGGGTAATGGAATCAGTCTGGGCCGGTGAAGAAAATATCGTCATGAAATTCGGATCCGGCGACGCGTACGAACAGGCAAAGTATGAGTTGTTTGAAGGAAATCTCCTGAGCGACGCGGGTCAGTATCTGATGGAAATCAACGGGGTCAGTCAGTGGAACTACCGGTACAATACCGACGAAGGGTTCAATCTGATCACAATATACTGGAGATAGGGAGGATATTTTTATGGAATTCAGAACAAAGGGCGTCTGCTCGAGCAAGATCATCGTGGAACTGGACGGAGACACGGTCGGACATGTGGAATTTGTCGGAGGCTGCTCAGGCAATACGCAGGGAGTGGCAAGGCTTGTGCAGGGAATGAAGGTGCAGGATGCGATCGCGCGTCTGGAAGGGATACGGTGCGGAGTTCGTCCGACATCCTGTCCGGATCAGCTGGCGCAGGCGCTCAAAAAAGCGGCGGCACAGAGCGCTTAGGAAGGAACAAAGAATGAGCAGAACAGGAATTATCGGGGCGATGGAGATTGAGGTGGCAAGCCTGAAGGAGAGCATGGAAATTGTGCGCACCGTCAGGAAAGCGGGTATGGAATTCTGCGAGGGACTGCTGAACAAAAAGCCTGTGGTTGTGGTGCGCAGCGGAATCGGCAAGGTGAATGCCGCCGTGTGTACGCAGATTCTTGCGGATGACTTTCAGGTGGATTATGTGATTAACACAGGGATCGCGGGTTCTCTCAACGCGAAAATTGATATTGGAGATATCGTGATCTCAAAAGATGTGCTGCATCATGATATGGACGCCGTGAATTTCGGTTATCCGCCGGGACAGATTCCGCAGATGGATGTATTTTCCTTTGAGGCGGATGAGAAGCTTGCGGATCTTGCCGAGGAGGTATGCCGCGAGGTGAATCCGGAGATATCGGTTTTCCGGGGAAGGATTGTCAGCGGCGATCAGTTTGTGGCGGACAAGGCGGTGAAGGAGCGGATCGTCTCCACCTTCGGCGGATACTGCACGGAGATGGAGGGCGCTGCGATTGCCCAGACCGCTTACCTGAACCGGATACCGTTTGTGATCCTGCGCGCGATCTCGGACAAGGCCGACGACAGCGCCTCAATGGACTACCCGACGTTCGAGCGCAAAGCGGCTGAACATTGCGTAAATCTGGTAAAAGGACTGGTCAGCCGGATTTAACTGAATCGAGCAGAAAAAAGGAGCTGCCGCGAAACGACAGCTCTTTTAAAATTAATTTTTATGAAGCTTATGAAGCCGCCCCCAGTTTTTTTACCTGAGCAATAGCTTTGTTCACGGCAGGGATGGACAGTATTATAATAGTAAGAACACCTTCAGAGAAGATATAGGCGCCGTTGTAAGCCAGAGAGTAAGGAACGGCGCCCCAGCCTTCCCACGCATACTCTCCGAAGAAAATCCAGCCGGAGATGAACGCGAAGAAATAACGTCCCAGAATTCCGAGGATGTATCCCTTGATCAGGCCGTTTTTCGATTTGCAGAAGAATCCGGACAGTCCGAGCGCTCCGAACGCGAGCGGATAATCCACGAGAACCTGAAGCGGAAAATAAATATAAGGTTCAATAATAAACTGAAGAATGCCGTAGGCCATACCAGTCAGGATACCGGTGGCCGGACCGTACATATAACCGATCAGGCAGATAAACAGCATGCTGAATAAGGTGATGGAGCCGCCGAACGGAAACGAATAGAGCTTGATCATCGATGTGACCATCGCGAGCGCAATCGCCGCCGCACAGAAAGTCAGTTCTTTTACAGAGAATTTTTTGTTTTTCCCGGTCTTTTTTACGAGAGCTGCCGCGCAGATCAGGACAAGCACCAGCAGCAGGACAGAGAGTCCGTATCCGATCTTGTTAAGAACCAGTTCTCCGTCGATTTCATTTACAAACAGATTCATAATTTTCCTCCTTTATTTTTCTTTTGTGTTTTTTCAGAAGCAGTGAACGGCTGCATGCCTGCGGACAGGCGGATTGTTTCCCGCGAAGTTCTTTTGCGCCATCCGGATAAAAATGCATGAAAAGACGATCAAATTTCAGATTATATATAGCAAAGTGTTGCATAAATGTCAAGAAATTGTCGAACGATTTTGCTTTGCAAACAAAAAAATTACGGCTATAATGGCGGTACTTGAGCGAAGGCATCAGAATGGCGCCGCTGCGGATGCAAATCCGTCCTTTCCCGGGAGTGCCGCACTCAGATTAAATTTTTAAGGGGGAATCCATATGTTGCGTTTCATCATGGACCGGAATTTGCTGCTTTACGTTTTAGCAGCCGCATGCGCAGTCGGAGTAATCAGCCAGATTATCTTAAAACAGCTCTACGCGAGACTGATGAGGGACACAAGAAATACAGGGGAACCAGTGAGCGGTTTTCTGCAGCAGCTCAGGCAGAGGTTTCAATACTGTACGCATCTGAACAGTAAGGTTGGCAATGTGCGGGCTCTGATTCAAAGAAGCGTGCTGGAATACCGCTTCTGGAAACTGTCGCTGCATCAGTGGAAGCGTATCGGCGTGCAGTGCCTGGTGGTGAGTCTGCTGTGTTCATTTGCGGGAACTGTTCTGACCGTGAGGACAGGAGGAAATATTCTGGCGGGCAATGTGTATCTCTGGATGGGGGCGCTTGCAATTGTCCTGACTGCTGCGGCATATGGGATTGCCGATACAGGATATGCGGAAGAGTGCCTGGAAATAAGACTGACTGATTATCTGGAAAACAGCGGGGCCGTCAGCGGTGTATTTGAAGAGAGCAAAGATGCCAAAGGGCATGGGGTGATCGCGTCGCCGGCTATTGTGCCGGTCACAGGCGGAAGAAAGAGCAGGCGGAAAGCGAGGGCGGAGCTTGCCGAGCAGACGGCCCGCGCCCAGAAGGAAAAGAAGGAGCTGAAGGAGAGCCTGGCCAAAGTCAAGGCAGGTGTACAGGAGGCGGCCGCGGAGAGGGAACGTGAGACCGACAAGGAACGCGGCGCGGAGCTGCTGCGCCAGATGGATGCGAAAGAGCAGGAACGCATCGTAAGAGAGGTGCTCAAAGAGTTTCTGTCATAGCTGAAACGCAAGATTTCGTTATAGTTAGGCTTGCGAAATCTATATGGATTTGATAAAATATACCGGAACCAGCCGGAAATTTTCGGGAAGTGCGCGTACTCCCGGAAAAGACCGGCACAATAAAGGCACGCGGCAGGGAATTTCATCGCCGCAGACTGTGTAACCGACGTGCGCGGTTATCAGAATAACATTCAGGATAAGGAGATGTGGTTATGGGAAACAAAGTAACATTTGACTATGGGAAAGCGGCCTGCTTTGTCGGGAGCAATGAAGTAGAGTATATGAAAAAAATCGCTCTTGACGCGAAAAAGCTGCTGCTGTCAAGATCCGGAGCCGGAAATGATTTTCTCGGCTGGGTTGATCTTCCGGTAAATTATGACAAGGAAGAGTTTGCCCGCATTAAAAAGGCGGCCGCAAAGATTCAGGGCGACAGCGATGTGCTCCTGGTCATCGGCATTGGCGGTTCCTATCTTGGAGCAAGGGCTGCGATCGAATTCCTTCGCCACAGCTTCTATAACAATCTTTCAAAAGAGCTTCGCGGAACTCCTGAGATCTATTTTGTCGGCAACAGCATCAGCAGCACGTATGTGCAGCATCTGATTGATATAATCGGAGACAGGGACTTCTCCGTGAACGTTATCTCCAAGTCAGGAACAACGACGGAGCCGGCGATTGCTTTCCGTATCTTCAAGGCGATGCTTGAGAAGAAGTACGGCAAGGAAGAGGCCGCCAAGAGAATCTACGCTACGACGGACAAGGCAAGAGGAGCCCTGAAGAAGCTTGCGACAGAAGAAGGCTACGAGACCTTCGTTGTTCCGGACGATGTAGGAGGCCGTTTCTCTGTTCTGACCGCGGTAGGTCTTCTTGCGATCGCTGTCAGCGGAGCGGATATCGATAAGCTGATGGAGGGTGCGGCTTCCGGAAGAAAGCACGCGCTGGAAGCAGATTTTGAGGAAAATGACGCGCTTCTTTATGCGTCGCTCCGCAACATTCTGCACAGAAAAGGCAAGAGCGTTGAGGTTCTGGCGAACTACGAACCGAGCATGCACTATGTTTCCGAGTGGTGGAAACAGCTTTACGGCGAGAGTGAAGGAAAAGACCAGAAGGGTATCTTCCCGGCATCGGTGGATCTGACGACGGATCTCCATTCCATGGGTCAGTTTATCCAGGACGGCAGCCGTATCCTCTTCGAGACAGTTCTGAATGTCGAGGAGCCGAAGTGCGAGGTTTCGATCGGTGAGGAGCCGGTGGATCTTGACGGACTGAACTATCTGGCAGGAAAGACCATGGATTTTGTAAACAAGAACGCGATGAACGGAACAATTCTCGCGCATACCGACGGCAATGTTCCGAACCTCGTGGTCAATATCCCGAAGCAGGATGAGTTCTTCCTCGGAGAGCTGTTCTATTTCTTCGAGTTCGCGTGCGGCATCAGCGGATATATTCTGGGCGTGAATCCGTTCAACCAGCCGGGCGTGGAGAGCTACAAGCGCAACATGTTCGCGCTTCTCGGAAAGCCGGGATATGAAAAAGAGAGGGAAGAGCTGCTGAAGAGGCTGTAAAAGCAGATAAAAGATCGTGACAGACAGGTCATGGGGCCGGAAGACGTTCCGGCTCCATGCTGTGCACAGGTCCAGGCAGGGAAACCTGACGCAGCACCTGGGCCGCGCGGATGAGCAGGAGGAAAAGCCATCTCCTGCCCGATTGAAGACAAAGGGAAGAATGAATGCGCCTGCACATGCCGCGGCAGCAGGCGGAGAAAGCTTCGAATCGTCTGTGTGAAGGAAAAGGAGGGATTCGGATGAAGATTGTATTTCTGGAGGCGGACAATCTGGGTCCGGATATGGTGTTTGACAGGTTTTCCGAGCTGGGAGAAGTGACGATCTACGGACAGACGCCGGATGAGCTGATTGCGGAGCGCATCGGGGATGCGGACGCGATTCTGGTCAACAAGCTTCCAATGCGGGAGTCCACGTTAAAGGATGCAGGAAATCTCCGGTATATCGGCATAACGGCGACCGGCACGAATAATGTCGATTTTACGTATACGAACACGCGGGGAATCTGTGTCACAAATGTCGCAGGCTATTCAACTGATGTGGTTGCGCAGCATACATTCGCGATGGCGCTGTATCTGCTGGAGCACCTGCGTTATTATGATGAGTATGTCCGGTCGGGCGCTTACACGAAGAGCGATTCCTTTTGCCATATGGGAATGCCGTTTCATGAGCTGACCGGAAAGACCTGGGGAATTATCGGACTCGGAGCGATTGGAAAGAGAGTCGCCCGGATTGCGGAAGCTTTCGGCTGTCAGGTGATCTACAGCTCCCCGTCAGGGAGGAACACGGACAGTCTGTACCGCCGGGTGGATACCGATACGCTCCTTGCGGAGTCGGATATTGTATCCGTACATACACCTCTGACAGAGAGGACGCGTCATATGATGAATTATGACGCATTTTGCAGAATGAAAAAGACAGCCATCTTTCTCAATGCGGCGCGTGGTCCCATTGTGGATGAGGCCGGACTGAAAAGAGCGCTGGAGGAAGAAAAGATAGCGGCGGCCGGACTGGATGTGCTGGAACAGGAGCCCATGCTGGAGGATTCTCCTTTCCGGGCATTAAGCGGCTGCGGGCGTCTGTTGATTACGCCTCATATGGCATGGGCGGCTGTGGAGACAAGGAAGCGCCTGCTGGATGAGGTCTGGATGAATCTCGATGCATTTAGGAATGGGGTAGAAAGAAACATATGCCGTGGATAGATAAATTCTTAAAGAGGAAAGGGACAGAAGAAAGAGGAGCAGAGGAGTTTGCGGAGGGAAATACGGAATCTGCGCCTGAAAACAAAGAAAACCTGACGGCGGCAGCCGTATCCGAAAGCGGAGAGAGTCCGGCGGAAAATACGGCAGACCACAGGAGAGAATTTCTGCTGATGTGTGGGAAATGTCTGGTAGTGGCGGCGACACTGGGCTTTCTTGCCTGGTATCTCAGGATGTCGTCTTACTATAAAATACCGGAAGAACATAAGACACTGTTTACGAACAGCAGGACTTATTTCATGCTGTTTATGTGCGCGGTTATTTTTACGCTTGTTGTGACGCCGAACCGTCTGTCCGAACGGATTAACCGTCTGCTGGGCTGGATCTGGTTCCTCGTGTCTCCGTTTGTCATTTATTTTACGCTGTTTCATATGAATTCAGCGCGCTTCAGCATCGTATTTGCGGATCTGGAGAAAATTGCGGTATATTTTACGTTTATTTTTCTGTATCTTGTGTTGTTTCTGCTGCTGCTTATACTGGGGAGCGTGCGCTGGCCGGTTGCGATCGTCTCAGTCGCGGTCATGATCCTCGCGGTCGCGAACTGGTTTGTTGTGGATTTCCGCGGGCAGGCGATTTCCGCGGCGGATCTGTTTTCCATCCAGGAGGCGGCGACTGTCGCGGGAGGGTTCGAGTACGACATTGACTGGTACGTATTCTCGGAAGTGTTCCTGGTGTTTGCAGCCTGCGTGGTCAGCTTTAAGATCAGAAAGTTTCAGGCGCTCAAGCCGGCTCCGAGACTGGCGATCCTGGGCGTCTGGCTGATCATAACCGGCGGATATTACCATATCTGCTGCAGAACATCATTCCTGGAAGATCATGATATCCGCTCACAGGGCTTCACCCATCAGCTCCGGTACAAGCAGTTTGATATGCTGTTTACGACACTGTGTACTTGTTTCTATCTGGCGGCCGATAAACCGGACGGATATTCTCTGGAAAAGGTGCAGGAGATTGCCGCGGCGTATGTGGAGCAGGATGAGGAAGAGTCCGGAGGCGGACTGGATCCTGTCAAAGAAGCCGATGCTTCCGGAACAACGACAGTCGTTTCCGGCGGCGGGACAGATGTATCCAGGACGACAGATTCCGGCAGGGAAAACGGCGGAGCCGGAACGGCAGCTGTTGACGGAAACTCTGCAGGAACGGCGTCGTCTGCCGAAGGAAATGACGGGGCTGGGACGACGTCTTCCGGCGGAACAGGAACGGCATTTGCCGGAGGAAACAGCACGTTGTCTGAGTGGAGCAGCGCCAGAGTCTCGATTGCGGAGGGAATGACCGGAAAGGTCACGGCAGCCGAGACGGACAGTCATCAGGAGGGCACGGATAAAGTGATGGCTCAGAATTCCGGATTCAATACGCCGAACCTGATCGTTATCATGAACGAGTCGTTTGCCGATTACACGAGCATTGGAAAGGGACTGGTGCTTTCACAGGACTGCATGCCGTTTATTCACGGTCTTGAGGAGAATACGATTAAGGGAACCGCGTACGTATCCGTGTTTGGCGGCAATACGCCGAATTCCGAGTATGAATTTCTGACGGGAAATACGATGGGTTTCCTTCCGCCGTCATCGGTGGGCTTCAACCTCTTTGTGCGCGGCGAGATGCCGTCACTGGTATCGGAACTTGAAGCGGTCGGCTATGATACGCTGGCGATCCATCCGTACCGCGGGACAAATTACAGGAGACATCTTGTGTATCCGCAGCTCGGATTTGACGAGTATCTGACAAGAGATGATTTTGAAAATCCCGAGTATATCCGCAGTTATATTTCAGACTGGGAACTTTCGGAAAAAATCATACGGAAATACCTCGAACATGATGAAACGACAGATGCCCCGTTCTTTAGCTATAATGTCACGATGCAGAACCATGGCGGTTATGTATCGACGAACACAAAAGGTGTTCCGCAGAGGATCAGGGTAAGAAATTCGACAGTTAACCGGATAAGAACGTCGATCTATGTCAATCTGATCCGCGAGTCGGACAGCGTATATCAGAAGCTGGTGGAATACTTCAAGGATGTCGATGAGCCGGTCGCAATTCTGATGTTCGGAGATCATCAGGCAAATCTGGGCGATAACACTTACAATTATCTGCTTGGGAAAGCGGAGGAAAGTCTGACGCCCGAGGAGCGGATGGAAAAATACAAGGTTCCGTTTGTGTGCTGGGCGAATTACGACATCGAGGAGGAAGTTATCGAGAAGACGAGCCTGAATTATCTTTACAGCATTATCGCTGACCGTCTCGGGCTTCCGCTGACCGGTTACCAGAAATATCTTCTGGATCTGAACAAGGAAATCCCGGTGCTGGCGGCCGGCGGCTACTGGACCGCGGATGGGGATTTCTACGAGCTGCATGATGAGACATCTCCGTATTTCGACCGGATCAACGAGTATAATATACTGGAATACAATTATATCTTTGGAAAGGATGACAGAGATCTGGATTTGTTCTCGCTTTCTTCCTGAGAATGCAGAAAATTGAATGATGCAGTGAAAAAAACACCTCCGGCGGGAGCTCTCAAAGGTTCCTGAGGAGGTGTTTTATGCGCAGGCCCGTGCAGGGAGACCAGCTGCTGACGCAGCACACGGGCCGCGCGGCGAGCAGGAGAGTCCCATGCCTCCTGCTCGATATGATTAGCAGGCCCAGGCAAGGAAACCAGCTGCTGACGCAGCACCTGGGCCGCGCGGCGAGCAGGAGAGCCCTGTGCCTCCTGCTCGATATGATTTTCAGGCCCGTGTATAAAAATCAGCGCTCGATCCCTCTGCGGGCCGCTATTCCCTGGTCGAACGGGTGCTTTACTTTGCGAATCTCGGATACATAGTCGGCAATATTGATCAGATCCTGACTGGGTCCCTGACCGGTGAGGATCACTTCGAGATGCTCCGGTTTGGAGCGCAGAAAATCGAGAAGCAGTGTCTCGTCGAGAAGACCGGCGCGGATCGTATAAATTGCTTCGTCCAGAAAAAGAACATCAAAATTTTCCGCGCGCGCTTTTTCCGTCACCGCGCGGAGCTGATCTTCATAGTAGGCTTTGCGCTGTGCTTTCTCCTCCGGCGTCATCTGGAAGCTGAACTTCTCCTGCGGAAGGCCGTCGATGATCGTAATATTGTTGGAAAGCTGCAGAACGGCGCGTTCGCTCGTCGAATTGTCTTTCATAAACTGATAAATCAGTACGCGCAGTCCATATCCCGCGGCGCGCGCACATAATCCCATCCCTGTAGTCGTTTTTCCCTTGCCGTCTCCGCAGTAAATGTGGATCAGACCGGTCTTTTCAGATTTTCCCATGATATCCTCCTTTGCACGGCTGTTTATCTGCCGGCGAACAGAATTATCCGCATACAGATTATTTAACAATTATAATACTATAGAAGTTCTCTGTTTGCAATCCCGGTTGACTCTTTTCCGTATACATTATAAAATACAGGAAGGAAGGAGAGGCGCCGTATGGACAGATTTGAAAAGATATGGGATGAGATTAAGGATAACTGCAGAGGAAAGAAGCTGGAGATTTTTCTGATGTTTTTGTTTGTGATTGCGGCGGTCGGACTGAGCATGGATGATTTTGCCAAAGCCCGGGCTGTCTCAGGGACGGCCGTGGAGAAGGAGTCTGAGTCCGAAGCCGGATCAGAAGAGAATGTTTCGGAGCAGGCGGCGGAGACTGTTCCGGAGAAGGAAGACCAGTCTCCGGAGACTGAGGCGGAGACAAAGAGCCGGTCTTCGGAAAAGACGGCGGAAGAAGATACGGAATATGGGACAGAAGCGGCCACGGAAGAATCTTTTCCCCATGTTTTTGAGTACCGTACGCTCAGGGATACAAGACAGCTTCACGGGTACAGGCTTCCGCCGCTTCCGGAAGAACCTGCGGGGCCGGATCTGGAGGATATTCTGAAGAAAAGCATCGTGGAGTACGACGGCGACTGGTCGGTCTATGTGAAGAATCTGACTACGGGCGAGGAGGCTGTCGTGAACGACCGTCCGATGAAATCCGCCAGTGTGATGAAGCTGTTTATCATGGGAGCGGTGTACAAAGCGTTCGAGAGCGGAGAACTGGAACGCACCGATGAGGTTATGTCGCTGATGAACGATATGATTTCCTACAGCGACAACCCGGATTCCAACCGTCTTCTCTATTATCTCGGGGATTCCAGCTACGCGAGAGGAATTGAGAAAGTCAATGAGTTTATTGAGGAGTACGGATTCAGCTCCATGACAGTGGAGTACAATGGCTTCAATGATCCGGAGACAAACACGCGGTCAGATGTCTATAATCAGGTGACGGCAAAGGACTGCGGGCGGCTTCTCGAGACAATCTACCGCAGAGAACTGGTAAACCGCAAGGTCAGCAATGAGATTGAGCAGATGATGCTGAACCAGGACACAAGATACAAGATACCGGCAGGGCTTCCGGAGGGCGTTTCGTGCGGAAACAAGTCAGGCGAGATGGATGCGACGGAGAATGACGCGGCAATTATCTACGGGAACAGATATGATTACATACTGGTCGTTCTGTCGAGCGACTGGAACAATAAAGATGAGGCGATTTCAAGGATCAGTTCCGTATCGTCTCAGGTATATGAATATTTTGAGAAATAATAATCGTTACTGTTCACTCCGTGACCAGTAACAACGCTCCGCGATGCACAGAAATGCCACTTTCGTGGCATTTCGCGCTTCGGACCTCGGGATTTCCGGACATTTTGTCCGGAAATCACCTCGAGCTCAGTGGAGGTGTGAATTGTAACTAATAATCTTCTTTAATTTCGACAGGTTGTTTTTGACAAGGAAATTCAGGTATGGTACACTGAAATCAATAAGAAAGTCCGGTTCCTGCACAGAGTGGAGAGCGCAGGGATTCGGAATGGAAAGTGTCTGCTGAATGCAGACCCGAATCCTACGCGCAAAACTCGCAGGCGAGTTTTGAACTGGCGGACTGCTGCATCCTCATGTGCCGGGCCGGATACTGCGGGAGACGAATATCCGTTTGAGATGAAAGATAAACAGGAGTATAGAACAATACGGGGTGAATGAAGTGGACAGATATGAATACAACCTGAAGCTTGAGGAAATTGACAAGCTGGTTGATCAGAGGGATTATAACGAAGCTGCGAAGCTGGCCGATACGATCGACTGGAAACGGGTGCGGAATACCAGAACGCTCTGTCTGGTCAGCGAGATCTATGAAGCTGCAGACAGGCCGGAAGACAGCAAAACTCTGCTGGAGAGAGCATACAGGCGGCTGCCGGTGGGACGCACAGTTCTGTACCGCCTTGTGGAAGTTACGATTCTGCTGCATCAGTATGATGAGGCAATGGAGTATTATAATGAGTATGTAAATATCGCGCCGAACGATACCAACCGCTTTATCCTGAAATACAGGATCTGCCGCGGGCGGGGGGATTCTCCGGAAGAACTGATTCCGATTCTGGAGGAGTACGCCAGCCTGGAATACACGGAGCAGTGGACCTATGAGCTCGCCAGGCTGTATCAGCAGGCGGGACAGATGCAGAAATGTCTCGCCATGTGCGATGATCTTGTGCTGTGGTTCCACAGCGGCAAGTATGTGCTCAAGGCGCTGGAACTGAAGAAAAAATACGCGAAGCTTACTCCCAAGCAGGAAGAGATCTACAATGAACAGTTTGTCCGTCCGGCAGAGATTCCGGAGGAAGAAAATCCGGAACCGGAGGAAAAAGCGGACGACATGCCGACGACAGCGGTTCCTGAGGTGAACAGCGAGGCAATCGCGGCGACAATCATCGCTTCCACGGAGAAAGAGATAGCGGGGGAGGTGGCCGCTCACAAGGCAGAATTGGAGCAGGCAGAGCTGGAACAGGCGGAACCTGACCGGAACGGACAGGGGATGGAGGAGATTATTGTGGAACCGGCTGCTGCAGACAGCGGGGAGGATTCCCAGGAAGAGCTCAGCCTGCAGGTAGAGCTGGCCAGAAGCATGCGGGAGATTATTGCGGGTGTGGTGAAACGCGCGGAGGTTCCCGAGGAGTTTGAGGAACCGGAGGCGCCGGTAATCCCGAAGAAACTTGAGGAGATTCCGGAGGCGGAGCCGTCAGAGGAAACGGAGGAGAACAGGCTTTCCATTGACGATATTCTGCTCTCAATGGGAGAAAAAGGCCGGGCGCTTGCACAGAATGTCCAGGAAACTCCGCAGGATGTTCAGGAAGAGCCGGAGCCGGATAAAGACGGGGAAGAAGATGGAATTCCCCTGACAAGCGCGCAGGAAGAGGCGCTGCAGTATATGGGAGATTCAGAAAAACCGCTTCCTGTTTATGAGGACAGCAGCAGCGGGGAAGGGCCTCAGAAGACGAATCGCGCGGGAAAAGAATCCAGAGAAGGGATTCTGAAAGAGAAAACAATCCGTGTCCCGACCGAAAAGATCGCGAGTCTCCATGCCAGATACGGTGTCGAGGAACTTTGGGAGGAGCAGGCGCGCTGGATGAAGGAATCCGCTTCGGTTTATGAGGAAAAAGCAAAAGACGCAGAATACAGTCCATCGGAGGAATCCGGGACCGGTGAAATATATGAGACTGTGGAGGAATCAGACGGAAGCTATGGTGATGACGGACGTTACGCTTCGGCAGGACAGCAGCCGGAGGAGTACAGTGCGGCGGAAGATCCGGGCGTGACGTATGAACTGACAGACGAGGATGAGCCGGACGGTCAGGAAGAAGAATTCCTGGACGATGAGGATGAGGAGTTTGAGACCGGCGGGAATGCTGCGGCGGATCAGAAGCCGGAAGCGGCCGGAGAAGGTGCCCTGGCAGAAAATGGAGAAGAAGGGGCAAATGGCGGGGAGAGAACAGTTCCGGCAAAGGAAGGCCCGCTGCTTCCGGATCATATCCGGGGATTTTTTGAAGGATTTACAGAGATAGAGGGGCTGGAGCAGCAGATTGCCAACGCGGTGTTCCAGGCCGTGGCGAACAGCGGCGACAGAACTTCCAGAACCGGAAATATCCTGATTTTCGGGCCGCATGGCTCGGGCAAGACGACACTGGCGGTGAATATCGCCAAAGCCGTCGCGCAGGATCTGGGGAACGATACACTGAAGGTTGCCAGAATTTACGCCGCTGATTTTAACCGCAAGGACATTGCCGCCACAGTCGCGAAGATCGCGGGGGGCACGCTGATTATCGAGGAAGCGGGAGATCTGGATACGAACGCCATTGAGCAGCTCACGACGGCAATGGAGTTCCGCACGGACGGGATGCTGGTGATTCTGGAGGATGAGCAGCAGTATATTCATGATCTTCTGATGAGCAATCCGAGATTTACCATGAAATTTACCGCCCAGATCTATCTGCCGGTCTATACGGCGCAGGAACTGGTCATGTTTGCGCAGCTTTACGCAGGCGGGAAGGATTATGTGATCAGTGAAGAAGGGCAGGAGATCCTGTACGGGAAGATCTCGGCCACGGCGGAACAGGGAAATAACGTATCGATTGCGAATGTTGTGGAACTGACAGAGCGTGCGATCCGCAGATCCAACAAACTGCTGCGCAGGATGGCGATGGGCAGGAAACGCTATGATGAAAATGATTTCATCGTACTGTACGCGAGAGATTTTAAATGACAAGTATAAAATCAGGAATGGAGGGACAGCATATGGAGAAAAAGACAATTATTACGATAGGAAGGCAGTTCGGGAGCGGCGGGCATGAGATCGGCGCAAAGCTTGCTGAAAGGCTTGGAATCAAATTCTATGACAAGGATCTGATTAAAATCATGGCGAAAAAGAGCGGCCTCTGTGAGAAGGTGCTCGAGAGCTACGATGAGAAACCGATGAACAGTCTTTTGTATTCCATTGTGATGGATGTCTATCCATCGGTGATGTATTCCGGGCCGACGATTGATCAGCAGATCTATCAGGCATGCTATGACGCGATCCGGCATGTGGCGGACGAGGGTTCCTGTGTGATCGTAGGACGCTGCGCAGATTACATTCTGAGGGATCAGGAAGGGCTGTTCAGCCTGTTTGTCCATGCCAGCGATGAATTCCGCAAGGCCCGCATCAAAGAAGAGTACAAGGTCGCGGACGGCAAGGCACAGGAGATGATGCTGAAGACAGATAAAAAACGTTCCAGCTACTATAATTTCCAGTCGGAAAAGAAATGGGGCGTCGCTGCCAGCTATGATCTCTGTATTGACAGCAGTATCCTCGGCGTAGATAAGACGGTGGATCTGCTCATGGATTATCTGAGGTACAAAGAGCAGTAATGTGCGTGCCTGGCTGCAGCCGGTGTTTTGCGGGAATTTATCGTAACCTGCAGGGAAATGACGCCGTCCGGCGGACGGTGATTTCCATGAAACCATACGGGCCCCTTGGAACCGGGAGATCCGTGGAAGCTGAAAGAAAAGATTTATAAGTACGTGCTGTGACTTGCCGGAATGCTGATATGGATTCCGGCAGAGGGCGCAAAGGAGTGCCGCAGCAGGAATAAGAGCCGCCGGTATGCGCGAGTGGTTTTATGTTTTTGGGAAGACCGCAACATAAACATTTGCGTATGCCGGCGGCGCATGTGTCACTGCGATGCCGTGGGAGCGGGGTTTTTGCGGATCCTGGCGGGGCATTTTGAAGCAGACCGTAACGGTTTTTGTTGTTTGTAACAGGCAGGACAGCAGCAGAGAAAATAACGGCAGTCACAGCAGACGACAGAAGGATTTGCCGTATTGGAAAAGGAAGAGTGGAAAAGGAAGGAGACAGAAAATGAAAACACTGGATCGATTTTTAAATTATGTGAGGATTTATACGACGAGTGATCATGAAAGCAGCACGGTGCCGTCCACGCGGCGTCAGTTTGACCTGGCGCATCTGCTGGTGAAGGAGATGAAAGAGCTGGGGATTGAGGATGCGCATGTCGATGAGAACTGTTATGTCTATGGGACGATTCCCGCGTCGAAGGGCTGCGAGAACTGCATTTCCCTTGGACTGATTTCTCATATGGATACGGCTCCGGATGCCAGTGGAGAGGGGGTCAGTCCGCAGGTGATCCGCGATTATGACGGGGGAGACGTCATGCTTGGGACAAGCGGGCATGTGCTTTCAACAAAGAAATTCCCGCATCTGAAGGGAATGAAGGGATGTACGCTGATCACGACGGACGGAACGACACTGCTCGGCGCGGACGACAAAGCCGGGATTGCGGAGATCATGACAGTGGCGGAACAGCTGATAACAGGGGAAATCCCGCATGGAAAGATTTGCATCGGCTTTACGTCTGATGAGGAGATCGGCGGCGGAGCAGAACTTCTTGATCTTAAAAAGTTCGGCGCGGATTATGCGTATACACTGGACGGAGGAAATGAGACGGAGATTGTCTATGAGAACTTCAATGCCTGCTCGGCTTATTTTGAGATAAACGGTTTTAATATCCATCCGGGCGATTCGAAGGACAGGATGATCAATGCGTCGCTCGTGGCGATGGAGATTAACCGGATGCTGCCGTCCTGTGATACACCGACACACACGGAGATGTACGAGGGCTTTTATCATCTGACAGACATAACCGGAAATGTGGAACATGCCAGGATGCACTATATTGTGAGGGATCATGATGCGGGCAGCTTTGAGGCGCGCAAAAAAACGCTTCTCCACATTGAAAAAACACTGAATGAACGGTATGGAGAGGGTACAGTGACTCTGCGTCTTGTGGACGAGTACCGCAATATGGTGGAAAAGATCATGCCCTGCATGCATCTGGTGGATAACGCGAAAGCGGTTATACGTGAGATGGGGCTGGAACCGGACATTTCTCCGATCCGCGGCGGCACAGACGGAGCAAGACTCTCTTTCCGGGGACTTCCCTGTCCGAATCTTGGGACGGGCGGACATGCCGCGCATGGTCCGTATGAGCACGTCACCGAGGAGGGGATGGAGCGCGTTGTGAAGATTGTGCTGGGGATTATAAGGAAATATGCATTTGTGAACTGTAACTAATAAATTACAGAGCTTGTTGAAATCTGTGAAATTGTGTGGTAGTATAATGCAATCGGAATTTGCAGGCATATCCCGCACCTGCAGGGCAGTCCGGGATTTCCGCCCGTGCCTGTGATTTTCGGGCAGTCTGTCCGGAAATTCCGGTAAATCTCTGACAGTCTGGAGGAGAACCTATGGATTTATTTGAATACCGTATCAGAACACTGATAAAGTACAAGAGCCTGATCTGGGAGCTGGTCAGGCGAGACCTGAGGCTGAAGTACAGAAGAAGCTTTTTCGGCTATGCCTGGAGTATTCTCAATCCTCTTCTGATCATGGCCGTTCTGACAACCGTTTTTTCGCTGATGTTCAAAAGGCAGATCGAGAATTATCCCGTGTATCTTCTGACGGGCCGTATGCTGCATGAATTTCTGAAAAACAGTACCACGAGCGGTATGAAGTCGAT
>CANQUH010000053.1 GCA_947626965.1 uncultured Lachnospiraceae bacterium | reverse complement strand
TATCCATCGTCAAAATCCAGTTCGTCAGGATTTTCCGGCTGCAGTTCTGAATCTGCCTCTTCAAGTCCTGCTGCCTCGGCTTTCACCGCGCTTTCCCTGACTTTGGTGATGCTCGCGACCTGACCGCCCTTCTCCGCATCGAGATTCATCAGCTTCACGCCGCTCGTCACTCTGCCCTGCACGGAGATTTCCCGGCAGGCGAACTGGATAATAATGCCTTCCGTGCTGATCATCATGACTTCATTTTCCGGATTGACTGCCTTCGCGCCTACCACATTGCCGGTTCTCTCAAGAATCTTGTAGCACTTGACACCCTTTCCTCCACGGAACTGCGGAGAAAATTCGCTGACAGGCGTCAGCTTGCCCAGACCGTTTTCCGACACAACCAGAAGATATTTTCCCTGACTGTCAAGCTGCATCGCCACAACCTCGTCCCCGGCAGTCAGATTTACGCCGATCACGCCCATTGACACACGCCCGGTGCTTCTCACATCCGTCTCATGGAACCGGATGCACTGCCCGTATTTCGTCACAAGCAGAATATCTTTGTTATTATCCGTAAATTTAACCTCGATCAGTTCATCATCCTCGCGGAGACTGATCGCCGCAAGCCCGGTCTTTCTCACATTCGCGTACTCGCTGATCCGCGTTTTCTTGACAAGCCCGCGCCTGGTCGCCATGAACAGATAGCCGTCCTCGTCATACTTGCGGAATGGAATCGTGGCCGTGATCTTCTCTCCCGGCTGAAGCTGCAGCAGATTGACGATCGCGGTACCCCTCGCCGTTCTGCCCGCCTCCGGGATCTCATAGGCTTTCAGACGGTACACCCTTCCCTGATTCGTGAAAAACATCAGATTATGGTGCGTGGAAGTCATCATCAGTTCCTCTATGTAATCATCCTCAAGCGTCTGCATACCGCGGATTCCCTTGCCCCCGCGTCCCTGACTCCTGAAGTTGTCCGTCGTCATCCGCTTGATATAGCCGAGCTTTGTCATTGCGATCACGACGTTCTCCTTCGTGATCAGATCCTCCACGGACAGCTCGGACGCATCAAAACTGATCGAAGTGCGGCGGTCGTCGCCATACTTCTCCATAATAACCAGGATTTCCTTTTTGATCACGCCGAGCAGCAGGTTCTCATCCGCAAGAATCGCCTTCAGTTCCTCGATCCTTGCCATCAGCTCCTTATACTCAGCCTCGAGCTTTTCCCGTTCCAGACCGGTCAGAGTCCTCAGACGCATGTCCACGATCGCCTGCGCTTGCGCGTCGGACAGCTCAAACCGCTCCATCAGGCCCTGCTTTGCGATCGCCGTCGTCTGGGAACCGCGGATAATGCGGATAACCTCGTCAATATTATCGAGTGCGATGAGCAGGCCCTGCAGAATATGGGCCCTCTCCTGTGCCTTGTTCAGCTCGTATTTCGTCCTGCGCGTCACTACATCCTCCTGATGACGGATGTAGTACATCAGCATCTCATGGATATTCATGATCTTCGGCTGATTGCCGTCGAGAGCCAGCATGATCACACCGAATGTATCCTGCAGCTGCGTGTGCTTGTAGAGCTGGTTCAGGATCACGTTCGCGTTCGCGTCCTTCCTCAGCTCGATATTGATTCTCATTCCCTCCCGGCTCGACTCATCCGTGATCGCCGTGATTCCGTCAATCCGCTTGTCGCGGACAAGCTCCGCAATCTTCTCGATCAGCCGCGCCTTGTTTACCATATACGGGAGCTCCGTCACGATAATACGGCTCTTCCCGTTGTTCATTGTCTCTATATTTGAAACCGCACGCACACGGATCTTTCCGCGCCCGGTGCGGTATGCTTCCTCAATTCCCCGCGTACCAAGAATCTGCGCGCCTGTCGGAAAATCCGGCCCCTTGATGATACCGAGCAGCTCGTCGATCGATGTCTCGCGGTTCTCCTCCACACGGTTGTCGATGATCTTCACGACCGCCTGGATCACCTCGCGCAGATTGTGCGGCGGAATGTTTGTCGCCATGCCGACCGCGATTCCCTGCGCGCCGTTCGCCAGCAGATTCGGATACCTTGCCGGAAGTACCGTCGGCTCTTTTTCCGTCTCGTCAAAGTTCGGAACAAAGTCCACCGTGTCTTTGTTTATATCGGCGAGCATCTCCATCGAAATTTTGCTCAGCCTCGCCTCTGTATAACGCATCGCGGCCGCGCCGTCGCCGTCGACAGAGCCGAAGTTTCCGTGACCGTCCACCAGCGGGTATCTCGTCGACCATTCCTGCGCCATATTCACGAGCGCCCCATAGATGGAACTGTCTCCGTGGGGGTGATATTTACCCATTGTATCACCGACAATACGGGCACATTTACGGTGCGGCTTGTCAGGGCCGTTGTTCAGTTCGATCATCGCGTAGAGCACGCGCCTCTGGACCGGCTTCAGTCCGTCGCGGACGTCCGGCAGCGCACGGGAGGCAATGACGCTCATCGCGTAATCTATATAGGAGTCTTCCATCGTTTTCTTCAGATCCACATCCTGAACCTGATCGAATACTTTGTCATCCACAGATTATTTCCTCCTTCTAAATATCCAGATTTTTTACCTTTCTCGCATTTTCCTCAATGAATTCGCGTCTCGGCTCCACCTGGTCGCCCATCAGCGTCGTAAAAGTCAGATCGATCTCTGACAACTGGTCCGGATCCATCGTGACCCTCTTTAAAATTCTCTTTTCCGGATCCATCGTCGTCTCCCAGAGCTGCTCCGGATCCATCTCTCCCAGCCCTTTGTAGCGCTGAATCTTGTTGTTCTGGTCTCTCCCGACCTCCTGAATGATTGCCGCGAGCTGCTCCTCGCTGTAAGCGTACCAGACTTTCTTGTTCCTCTCCAGCTTGTACAGCGGGGGCGTCGCCAGATAGACGTACCCGTCCTCGATCAGCTTCGGCATAAAACGGTACAGGAACGTCAGCAGCAGCGTCGCGATATGCGCACCGTCAACATCGGCATCCGTCATGATGATGATTTTGTGGTAGCGCAGTTTCGTTATATCAAAATCGTCATGAATCCCCGTACCAAACGCCGTGATCATCGCCTTGATCTCCGCGTTCGCGTAAATTTTGTCGAGTCTTGCCTTCTCCACATTCAGAATCTTTCCGCGCAGCGGCAGAATGGCCTGTGTCGCGCGGCTCCTCGCCGTCTTCGCGGAACCTCCCGCGGAATCTCCCTCCACGATGTAGATCTCACAGTTGGCCGGATCCTTGTCGGAACAGTCCGCCAGCTTGCCCGGCAGCGCGAGTCCGTCCAGCGCGGACTTTCTTCTGGTCAGCTCCCGCGCCTTGCGGGCCGCCTCTCTCGCTCTCTGCGCCATAATTGATTTCTCGAGAATGATCTTCGCGACCTGCGGATGCTGCTCCAGAAAGATAGTCAGCTGCTCCGTGACAACGCTTTCAACCGCGCCTCTCGCCTCGCTGTTCCCGAGCTTCTGTTTCGTCTGTCCCTCGAACTGAGGTTCCTCTATTTTGATGCTGATGATCGCGGTCAGGCCCTCACGGATGTCGTCGCCTGACAGATTTGGATCGCTCTCCTTGATCAGCTTGTTCGTTTTCGCGTAATCATTAAAAGTCTTGGTCAGCGCGTTTTTGTAGCCGGTCAGATGTGTGCCGCCCTCCGGCGTCGTGATATTATTGACAAAACTGTAGCTTCCTTCCGTGTAGGAGTCATTGTGCTGCATCGCGACCTCGACATATACGCCGTCCTTTGTACCCTCGCAATAGATAATTTCCGGATAAAGCGCCGTTTTTCCGCGGTTCAGATAAGTGACAAACTCGCGGATTCCTCCCTCATAATGGAATACCTTTTTTATCTCCTGCCCCGGACGCTTATCCTCAAGCGTGATTCGGACATTTCTCGTCAGAAACGCCATCTCGCGCAGTCTCTGCTTCAGCGTATTGTAATCATAGACTGTCTCCTCAAAAATCTGATCGTCCGGCAGGAATGTGACCTCCGTGCCTGTCCGCCCGGGCTCGCAGTTTCCGATCACCTCCAGCGGATACATCACCTTTCCCCGCTCATATCTCTGACGGTACACTCTCCCCTCCATGTAGATCGTCACTTCAAGCCACTGGGAAAGCGCATTGACGACCGAAGCGCCCACGCCGTGCAGTCCGCCAGAGACTTTGTAGCCTCCGCCGCCGAATTTACCGCCGGCGTGAAGTACCGTAAATACGACCTCCACCGCCGGCAGACCTGCTTTCGTATTAATCCCGACGGGGATTCCCCTCCCGTCGTCTATAACTGTGACCGAGTTATCTTCATTAACAGAAACGTAAATATTATTACAAAAACCAGCCAGAGCTTCATCGATTGCATTATCGACAATCTCATATACAAGGTGATGCAGTCCTCTGGCCGATGTGCTGCCTATATACATGCCAGGTCTCTTTCTTACTGCTTCCAGTCCTTCCAGAATCTGAATCTGGTCCGCACCGTATTCTGCACTCATTCGAATTCCTCCTGTTCTTCTATAGTTACTCCTTTTCCTTCCCCTTTTCCTCTTTCTGCCTTTTTTACAGTGTTTCCATGGCGGCTGTTCCCGCCTTTACCCGGAACAGCCTGTCTATTTTAAAATGATTTTCGACAAAATGATCGATTCCCGTACAGGTGATCAGCGTCTGAATATCATGAATATTTTCAAGCAGATACCTCTGCCTGTTCGCGTCCAGCTCAGAGAGCACGTCATCGAGCAGAAGAACAGGCGTATCTTTTATGTGCTGCTTTACAATCTCAATTTCCGCAAGCTTCAGCGAAAGCGCCGCCGTCCGCTGCTGTCCCTGTGATCCGTATCTGCGGATATCCACATCATGAACGGTAAAGCAGAGATCATCCCTGTGCGGACCGCAGTTTGTCATACAGGTCCGCAGATCCTTCTCTCTGCTTTTTTTCAGGTCCTCCTCAAATGTTTCTGCTTCCGTGTGTTTTTCGTAGGACACCGACAGTTCTTCCCTGCCTCCTGAAAGCCTCCGGTGAATTTTTCCCAGAATATCGTTCAGCTCCTGAACAAACTGTCCGCGCCTTGCGATCAGTTCCTTTCCATACCGGGCAATCTGCTGATCCCAGACATCAAGCATTTCCTCATACTCCGGATGAAACATGATATCTTTGAGCAGACGGTTGCGCTGTGCCAGCGCCTTGGAATAGCTGGTCAGATGAAACAGATAGATCCTGTCAAGCTGACATAATTCCATATCAAGAAAGCGGCGGCGTTCAGACGGCCCGTTTTTAATGAGATTGAGATCTTCCGGAGAGAAAAAAATAAAGTTGCCGATTCCGATCAGATCTCCTGCCTTTTTCACAGGGACTCCTCCGACGGCAATCCCTTTTGCCCTGTTCTTTTTCAGGTGCATATCAATTCTGAACTCCACTGCTTTTTTCTCAAGTCTCATACAGATATGAGCCTCTTCCTGTCCAAAACGGATCATTTCCCTGTCTTTGCTCCCTTTATGAGAACGGCTCGTTCCGCACAGGTAGACGGATTCCAGAATATTTGTCTTTCCCTGCGCATTATCACCGAAAAAGAGATTTGTTCCTGGATGAAATTCCAGCTCAAGCGTTTCATAATTGCGAAACTGATTCAATTTTAAGGATTTTATGATCATTTCACTTATCCGCCGTTCTTTTATGTTCTTTTTATTCAATCAAAAAAGGAACGAAAGACATTTTCAGCGTAAGACGTCTGACCTCTCGGGTCTGGTGTCCGTCTATTCTTCTATGCGAATTTGTGTATTTTTAAACACTATCTCGTCCCCGCCGTAAAGTTTTTTTCCTCTCTGCAGACAGACTTCACCGTTGACCTTAACCTCTCCGTCGAGGATCACCGTCTTCGCTTCGGCCCCCATTTCGACAAGACCTGCCGCTTTCAGCGCCTGTCCCAGTTTGATAAAATCTTCTCTCAATTTAATTGTGGTTGATTCCATGATTGTCTCCATTCTGTATGTTAATATCTTTTATCCGATGAAATTTACAGGGAGGATCAGATAAATATAGGTTTCCTCCTGATTGCGGATAAAACATGGCGCTTTTGGATTCATAAAATAGATATCCACCTGTTCATCGTCGATCACGCGGAGTGCGTCGATCAGAAATCTCGGATTAAAACCGATTTTGATATCTTTTCCTTCAAGAGCCACATCGATCAGTTCATTCATCGATCCGATCTGAGAAGAAATCTTAAGTTCCATGACATCATCTGAGATGTTCATAATGATCGGTTTTTTGTCGCCTTCTTTGACAAAGAGGGAAGCCCTGTCGATACAGTCCAGAAGATATCTCTTATTGACAGTGATTTTTGTGTCATAATCATTGGACAGCATCTGGTCTACTCTGAAATAATTTCCCTCAATCAGCCGGGATACAACAAGTGTCTGATCAAATTCAAATAATATATGATTATTTGTAAAGTAAATATCCACCAGATCGTCAAGTTCGCCTGACAGAATCTTTGATATTTCCGAAAGTGTTTTCCCCGGAACGATTACTTTTTTGTCATTATAATTATTTTTCAGTTCAATTTTCCGGATGGAGATTCTGTGTCCGTCAAGGGAGGTCACCTTTAATGTATTGTTTGAAATTTCAAACAGTTCTCCGGTCATGATTTTGTTGGTATCATTTGCCGCGATTGAGAAGATTGTCTGGCGGATGATCTCTTTCAGGGTAAACTGTGATACTGTAATGCGATTTTCCTTTTCAATAAAGGGAAGATAGGAGAAATCTTCTCCGTCTTTTCCCATGATATTAAATTTGGCTTTCTCACATGTAATAAGTGTATTGAATTTATTATCAGATGATATAACAACTTCATTATCAGGCAGTTTTCGAATGATTTCGGAAAAAAGTCTTGCATCAAGAGCGATCGTTCCTTTTTCCATGACCATGCCTGTGACGGTGGTTTCGATTCCCAGTTCCATGTCGTTGGCTGTAAATTTTATGCCGTCCACTGATGCGTCGATCAGAATACACTCAAGTATTGGCATGGTTGTCTTGGATGGTACTGCTTTCATTACGATGTTGACACTTTTCTGCAGATCTGCTTTCTGGCATATGATTTTCATGGCCTTGTTGACTCCCTTCAATAAAATATAATAAAAAAATACGCCGTAGCCGTCATAAGGGCTGTGGATTTGTGGAAAAGTCCGTTTGTCCTTGAAAATAAAGGAAAAATGCAGCAGGACAACCTTGTGAAATATCACAGAAAAGGGCGGGAATAAAAGACAATTTGTCCACAGGGACCGGAATTGCCTTTTAACCCGGGATTTTGTGAATGAGAGTTGTCCTCATTTCTCCACAGGTTATAAACACCCTTTCAGAAGGGATATCCTGTGGATAAGTGGATAACTTTGTGGATAACTTTTCCTTCATCGGGGGTTTATTTTCTTCTTCAGAATCTCAATTGTGTTCTTTACGGAGTCATTTTTTTCAAGCTGGGCTGCAATTTTTTTGGTGCCGTGGATAACGGTCGAGTGGTCACGGTTGCCCATCTCTGCTCCGATATTCTTGACGCCGATGTTTGTCATGGTGGAGCACAGATACATGGCGATCTGTCTTGGAAGGACGATTTCGGAATTACGTTTGCTGCTCTTGATATCATCTGTTGTAATATGAAAATGATCCGCAACAATATCCATGATAAGTTTTGGAGTAACTTCCCGCTTGCTGTCCGGAGAGATAATATCCTTGAGGGCTTCTTCTGCCAGGGCGATTGTAATTTCACGGTTTTCAAGGTTGCTCAGTGCAACCAGCTTGTTCAGTGCACCTTCGAGCTCACGGATGTTTGATTTTATGTTCATCGCTATGTATTCGATAACGGCATTGTCGATATTGTACCCGTCATTTTCTTCTTTCTTGTGAAGAATGGCCATTCTGGTCTCAAAATCAGGGGTGGAAATGTCCGCGATCAGTCCCCATTCGAAGCGGGAGCGCAGCCTGGCTTCCAGAGTCTCTATATCTTTCGGCGGTTTATCGGAAGATATAATGATCTGTTTTTTACTTCCGTGCAGATCATTGAATGTGTGGAAAAATTCTTCCTGGGTGGATTCTTTTCCTATAATAAACTGAATGTCGTCGATCAGAAGAACGTCGACGTTTCTGTATTTTTCACGGAATTTGGTCATAGCGGTTGTGTTGCCGTTACGGATGGAGTCGATCAGTTCGTTTGTGAAAGTTTCACTTGTTACATAAAGAACCTTTTTATTTGGATTCTCATTCAATATGAAATGTGCAATGGAATGCATCAGGTGAGTCTTTCCAAGTCCGGCGCCTCCATGAATAAAAAGAGGGTTATACATTTTGCCGGGAGATTCGGCCACGGCAAGAGCGGCAGCATGAGCGAACTTGTTATTGCTGCCGACAACAAAGGTATCAAAAGTATACCTCGGATTCAGGTTGGCACGTTCTGAAACCGAAGCATCATCAGAATTTTTTCTGGTTTTGACAGGCTTTCTTTTTGATTCTCGTTCAGCCGCCTGTTCAGGGAGAATAAATTCGATATCGTATTCTTTTCCGGTAAATTCCGCGATCGCTACTTTAATAGGGAACATATATTTTTTTGTTATGTAGTCGATCCCCATCTGGGCGGAGGGAACCAGGATTGTGACTGTATCATTTGAGACATTGTAAATCTGCAGAGGCTGCAGCCACGTTTTAAAAGAGATATCGGAAAGCTCATGTTCTACTTTTACAATGTAAAGTATTTCTTCCCATTTTTCTACTAGTAAGTCCATAGTCTGTTCTCCAAAAAACTATTTTTACCTACACTAATATTAAACCAAAAAAGGAAATTAGGCAATGGTAAGTTTTTAAATTATAAATTATCATGATTATTTCCTGGGGACTGCGAAAATTCCGGAAATTTTGCCTGTGCCGCCTGTCTGAAACCGGCCGGAACAAAGCGGAGGCTGCGCTGCGGCGGACTGGAGAATGTCGCTGGCACGACCCGCCGCAGGCAGCAGCGATAAATCCACATGCTGGGGATAAAAGGAATGGGGATATGTGGATAATGTGGATAACTTTGTGGATATCTTGAAAAACAGTGTGGACAGCAGAAGGCGTGATTTTGTATGTGAATAAGTTTATCCCGGTTATTCACACGGTGGAAAACTGGGAAATACAGGGATTTTTTGTCAGATAAAGGGAAATATAAACAGGATTTCAGAAAGTTATCCACAAATTGTCAACAACTTGTGGATAAGATTACGTAAACCAGCGGAAGTGGATAAAAATGTGGATGTTTCGCTGTGTACAGGCCTGGCATTTGTGGAGAAGATGATTGAAAAAGTGGAAAAACAGCTTGACTTCCTACTTCATTGTGAATATAATGGAAACGATGTTTTCACGGTATTATCGGCCAGAATGAGGATCAGAAGGAGGTGTACAGAGTTATGAAGATGACATATCAGCCCAAGAAAAGGTCAAGACATAAAGTTCACGGATTCCGGGCAAGAATGAAGACGGCGGGCGGAAGAAAAGTTCTCGCTGCAAGGAGAGCAAAAGGAAGAAAGGTTTTAACCGTATAGGCCGCAGGTATGTGGCCTTTTTTTCTCATTATGATATTTTCAGAATCATTGAAAAAATATGGGGACTTTCAGCGTGTCTATAAAAGTGGAACATCATACGCAAATAAGTATCTGGTCATGTATGTGCGGAAAACGGACACGGGGAAAAACCGTATCGGGATATCGGTGAGCAAAAAAGTGGGAAACAGTGTGGTGAGGCATCGTATTACGAGGCTGATTCGCGAGAGCTACCGGTTGAATGAGTGGAAATTCGATAGGGGAATTGATGCAGTAGTGATTGCACGTCCCGGCGCTAAAGAAAGAAATTTCTTTGAGATCGAGAGCGCGCTGCTTCATCTTGGAAGAATACACAAAATCGTGGATGATTCCAGGCAAAAAGAAGTGGAGAAAGAGAATGAGAGAAATTCTGATTTATCTGATTAGGTTGTATCAGAAATATCTGTCGCCGTTGAAAACGACAAAGTGTCCTTATTTTCCGACCTGTTCCTGCTATGGGCTGGAAGCGGTTGAAAAGTACGGGGCGCTGAAGGGCGGGATGCTGGCAGCATGGAGAGTGCTCAGATGCAATCCGTTTTCAAAGGGTGGCTATGACCCAGTCCCATAGGAGGAATCGAACAAATGTTATTGACAAAAAGTACGGCCTTTATTATCGGCCCGGTCTCCAGTATTCTCGGGTTCATTATGAACGCGATTTTCTGGCTTCAGTCACAGATCGGCCTGGAAAATATTGGTCTTTGCATCATTTTATTTACGATCGTGATCTATCTGCTTATGACGCCTCTGACGATCAAGCAGCAGCGGTTTTCCAGGCTGTCGAGCAGGATGAATCCTGAGCTTCAGGCAATTCAGAAGAAATATAAAGGTAAGAATCAGGATCAGGCAGCCATGATGAAGATGAACGAGGAGACGCAGGCTGTCTATGCGAAATACGGGGTAAACCCGATGGGAAGCTGCGTGCAGCTTATCATACAGATGCCGATCCTCTTTGCGTTGTATCGTGTTATATGGAATATCCCGGCTTATGTGGACAGTGTAAAGAACGCTTTTATGCCGCTGGCGGAGAAAATTGTGGCAGCGCCGGGAGCAGAGGAGTTTATGAAGACGCTGGCCGGTACGGTCCGTGTCAGCTTCCCTGAGATGACGAATCTGACGGTGATCGATGTTTTGTACAAGCTGGCTCCTTCCAACTGGACGGAGCTTTCGGGACAGTTCCCCGATCTGGCGTCCCTGATCGAGACGACGCAGAGGGAAGCGGACCGTATGAATTACTTCCTCGGTCTGAATATTGCGGATGCGCCTTCTTCCATTATCGCGAGCGCGTTCAGGACGGGATCTTATCTGCTTCTTGTGGGAGCTCTTCTGATTCCGATACTCTCAGCGGTGACGCAGTGGCTAAACACGAAACTGATGCAGTCCTCTCAGGCAAACAACAATACAGCGAGCGGAAATGAGACGATGGACAGCACGATGAAGACCATGAATACCGTCATGCCTCTTATGTCGGCTGTGTTCTGCTTTACGCTTCCTGTAGGTCTTGGTATTTACTGGATTGCTGGTGCGGTAATACGAAGTGTCCAGCAGCTTGTGATCAATAAGCAGATCGATAAGATGGATATCGATGAACTCATTAAAAAGAATATGGAAAAAGTCAACAAGAAGCGTGAAAAACAGGGGCTTCCGCCTCAGAGGATCACGCAGGCTGCAAAGATGAGCACGAGGACAGTTGAGAAAAAGCCGGAGATTTCTGAGGAGGAGAGGCAGCAGAAGATTAAAAAAGCTACAGAATATTATCAGAATAATACGACGGCAAAACCCGGAAGCCTTGCGGCAAAAGCACAGATGGTTAAGCAGTACAATGAAAGAAACATGAAGAAGTAAGGGGGTTTTGGGTCATGAGTTGGATTAAAGTTTCAGCCAAAACGGTTGCGGATGCGCTTATGGAGGCATCGATTCAGCTTGGTACGAGCAGCGATAATATCGAGTATCACGTTCTGGAGCAGGGTTCTTCTGGTTTTCTGGGGCTGATAGGCGCTAAGAAAGCGGTTATCGAGGCCAAGAAAAAGAAGACGGATGAAGATCTGATGAAGGAAGTATTCGGAGATATGAATGAGTCTCTGAAGGAAGAAGCTGTCGAGAAAAAACCTCAGAAAGAGCAGGAACAGGATCTTCAGAAGAAGCCTTCAGATGAAGAAGCTTCAAAAGAAGTCCGCAAAGAAGCGAAAAGGGAAGTCAAAAAAGAAAAGAAGGAAGCCGCGGCAGCAAAAGAACCCGGAAAGGGAGCCCGGAAAGAGAACATAAAAGAGGATGCCGTTTCCAGAGAACCGGCAGCAGGACAGACGGAAAAAGAAGAATCTGCCGGGCAGGAGAATCAGAGACGTCCGCGTCAGGCGAACAAAGAGAGGACGCCTGTGAAGGAAGGAGGAAGAAATTCCAGAGGCGGACGCAGGAACCAGAAGCGTCCAAGGGACGGTGAAAATTCTTTCCAGAAGAAAAAAGGGACTATGCCGGAAGAAAAGACAGCTGCTGTGCCGGCGGAGAATGTTCCGGAAAAAACAGAGGAAAAGGTTCCCAGAATACCGAAGGAACCTGCTGACCCGGAAGTAGTAAAGAAAAAGGCTGAAACTTTCCTGAAAAATATTTTCCGTACAATGGATATGGAAGTTCAGATTGAGATGTCGTTTGAAGAAGATTCTCTGTCTGTCAATATCACGGGCGAAGAGATGGGACTTCTGATTGGCAAGAGAGGTCAGACGCTCGATTCCCTTCAGTATCTGACAAGTCTTGTGGTGAACAAGGGAAATGCCGCCTATGTGAGAGTCAAACTTGATACGGAAGATTACAGAAACCGCAGAAAAGCAACGCTTGAAAATCTTGCCAGAAATATTGCTCTGAAAGTCAGAAAGACAAGAAGACCGGTATTTCTTGAGCCGATGAATCCTTATGAGAGAAGGATTATTCACTCTGCGCTTCAGAACGATCCGTATGTGACGACGCACAGCGAAGGGGACGAGCCCTGCAGAAAGGTCGTCGTGACGCTGCGCAAAAGCAATGAAAGATACGAGAAGAACCGGACGGGCGGAAATTATCAGAAAGCGAACGTAATGTCAGCGGCAGGCGGAGAGAGATCAGTATCCTCCGCTGGAATGAAGTCAGAAGATGTATCTGAATAGGATATAATCATATTCCGTGAAATTACCGGACGTGAATCGAAAGAAACAAACAAATAACAGGATGTAATATAAGAAGCTGAAGGATAGTCGTTTGTTAAAAAGGATTATTGATTCAGCTTCTTGTTGTATGAGGTGAATTCCATGGGTGGAGATACAATCGCTGCCATTTCAAGCGCGGCAGCGGATTCAGGTATTGGAATTGTAAGGATCAGCGGGCCTGATTCCTTTGCGGTGATTGACAGAATTTACCGTTCAAAAAGCGGAAACAGGAAACTTTCAGGAGAAAAATCACATACAATTCATTATGGATATATTGAGGATGAAGGGGACGTTATTGATGAAGTGCTCGTCATGATCATGCGCGGTCCGGGGACCTTTACGGCAGAAGATACGGTGGAGATTGACTGTCACGGAGGAGTCTGCGCGATGAAAAGGATCCTTGAGACCGTGATAAAAAATGGAGCGAGGCTGGCGCAGCCGGGAGAGTTTACAAAGAAGGCGTTTTTAAATGGACGGATCGATCTTTCGCAGGCGGAGGCCGTGATGGATGTGATCCAGGCCAAAAATGAGTATGCGCTGAAAAATTCCGTCAGCCAGCTGAAAGGTTCTATTAGAAAAGAGATATCGGAGCTTCGGGAGAGGCTTCTGTATCATATTGCGTATATTGAGGCCGCGCTTGACGATCCGGAACATATCAGTTCCGACGGATATGGGGAAGAAATTGCGGGAGAAATCTCACAGATGCGGGAAAAGATTCTTCATCTGATTTCCACAGCGGACAATGGACGGATTCTGAAAGAGGGAATCCGAACCGTGATTGTCGGCCGTCCGAATGCCGGGAAATCCTCAGTTTTGAATAAGCTTCTTGGGGAGGAGAGGGCAATTGTCACCGAGATTGCCGGCACAACACGGGATACGCTCGAGGAGACAATCAATCTCAATGGAATTACATTGATTATTACGGATACGGCCGGGATCAGAGAGACAGAAAATATTGTGGAAAAAATCGGAATCGGAAAAGCGCGGGAGAAGCTGGAGGATGCGGATCTGGTGCTGTATGTCGTGGATTCCTCGGAACAGCTTAATGAAAATGACGCTGCGATTGTCCGTATGCTGCGGACAAAGAAAGCAATTGTACTGCTGAATAAATCGGACAGAAAGACGGTAACGACCAGAGAAATGATCGAAGAGCTGATCCGAAACGAGAACGGTGCAGCAAAGGAAAAAAATGGCAGCCGATGTTCCGGAGCTTTGCCCAAAGAAGAAAATGAAAGCAGTGAAAAATCTCCGGAGAAACAGGAGATAAAAAGCAGCAGGAGAGAAGAGACTGAGTATCCTGTGCTGAGTATCTCCGCCCTGAAGGGAACAGGGATCGATCTGCTTGAAGATAAATTAAAGGAAATGTTTTATCAGGGGAAGATTTCCCTGAACGATGAAGTGTGCATTACAAATATGCGGCATAAGGAACTGCTGATGGAAGCGAAGGAGAGCCTTGACAGGGTTTGGGAAAGTATCACGCTTGGGATGCCGGAAGATTTTCTGACAATCGATCTGATGGGGGCATGCAGGGCGCTGGGAGACATTACCGGGGAGACATCCTCGGAAGAAGTAGTTAACGAGATATTTGGGAAATTCTGTCTTGGAAAATGAAAACTGGTCCGAGGGATGCGCACGAATTTGAAGCGGAAAAAAATTGTAAAAAACAGACGGGAAAAATGGGAAAAGGTGCTGAATTTATGAAGAGAGTGGAAGAGTGGGTGGACGTCGTTGTAGTAGGAGCCGGGCACGCGGGCTGTGAGGCTGCTCTGGCTTCCGCGCGGCTGGGAATGGAGACAATTCTGTTTACAGTCAGTGTTGACAGTATTGCCATGATGCCGTGCAACCCGAATATCGGCGGCAGTTCAAAGGGACATCTGGTGAGAGAAGTCGATGCGCTCGGCGGAGAAATGGGAAAAAATATTGACCGGACCTTTATCCAGTCAAAGATGCTGAATATGTCAAAGGGGCCTGCCGTACATTCTCTGCGCGCGCAGGCAGATAAGGCGGAGTATTCAAGAAGCATGAGAAAAGTGCTTCAGGAGACAGACCATTTAAAGATCAGACAGATGGAAGTGACGGAACTGATTGTGGAAGACGGAACTCTGACAGGGGTCAGGACTTATTCAGGCGCTGTCTACCACTGTAAGGCCTGTATTTTGTGTACAGGGACATATCTGAAGGCCAGATGTATCTATGGGGATGTCAGCACTTATACAGGGCCAAATGGTCTGCAGGCCGCAAATTATCTCACAGATTCTCTCAAGGCAAACGGTGTGAAGATGTACCGTTTTAAGACGGGGACCCCCGCAAGAATTGACAGCAGGTCAATCGATTATTCAAAGATGCAGGAGCAGAAAGGGGATGAGCGGGTGGTTCCGTTTTCTTTTGAGACGGATCCCGATACCGTGCAGATTCCGCAGGTTTCCTGCTGGCTTACTTATACGAATGAGGAGACACATCGGATTATTCGGGAAAATCTGGACCGGTCTCCGCTGTATTCCGGCATGATCGAGGGAACCGGCCCGAGATACTGTCCGTCCATTGAGGACAAAGTGGTTAAATTTGCGGACAAAAACCGTCATCAGGTCTTTATCGAGCCGGAAGGAATCCACACGAGTGAGATGTATGTGGGAGGAATGTCAAGTTCGCTTCCGGAAGACGTGCAGCTTGCAATGTACCGGAGCGTTCCGGGGCTTGAACACGCGGATATTGTGAGAAACGCGTATGCGATTGAATATGACTGTATCGATGCGCGGCAGCTTGAACTGTCTCTGGAATTTCGTGATATCCGGGGGCTGTTCAGTGCGGGACAGTTTAATGGCAGTTCCGGATATGAAGAGGCGGCGGCGCAGGGAATTATCGCGGGAATCAATGCCGCGAGGAAGATTCAGGGAAAAGAGCCGCTGATCCTGGACCGCTCGGAGGCTTATATCGGAGTACTGATCGACGATCTTGTGACAAAGGAAAATCATGAGCCCTACCGCATGATGACCTCCCGCGCAGAGTACCGGCTGCTTTTGCGGCAGGACAACGCAGATCTGCGCCTGACGCCGAAAGGATACGAAGTCGGATTGATTTCTGAAGAGAGATACAAACGTCTGGTTGAGAAAGAACGTATGATACGGGAAGAGACAGAGCGCGTGAAAAAAACATGGATCGGGACAGGAGCAGAAGTGCAGGAGTTTCTGCGGTCGCAGGGGAGTACAGAACTGCGCTCTTCAGCGAAATTGTCCGAACTGATCTGCAGACCGGAGCTTTCCTATCAGAAACTGCATGGGATCGATACAGACAGAAGAGAACTTCCAGATGATATTCAGGAGCAGGTGAATATCAATATAAAATATGAAGGATATCTTTTGCGCCAGATGAAGCAGGTGGAGCAGTTTAAAAAGATGGAAGAGCGGAAGATTCCACAGGATCTGGATTACGACAAAGTGCCGAGTCTCAGGACAGAGGCGCGACAGAAACTAAAAGAGGGCCGTCCGGCCTCGATTGGCCAGGCTTCGCGGATTGCGGGAGTATCGCCGGCGGATGTGTCGGTGCTTATGGTGTATCTGCAAGCAAATAAACAGGCATGAAAGATGGAAAAATGACAGGATGTTCTGTTAAAAAATGTTTCATGTGAAATGTTTCATGAATATTTCATGAAAACAAAATAAATTTTAAATGAAATTTCAAATGTCAATCCGGAAATATACATTACATTTTATAATTATTAATCGATAATAGACAGATAAAAAATTGCGGCGACAGACGGCAGACTGATGGAGAGAATTTATGGAAAAAAGCAGCAGGTATGAAGAGATAACAGATGGTTTTATTGAAAACTGCAGACAGCTGGGAATCGAGCTGAATGACAAACAGGTACAGGATTTTCTTGTTTTTTATGAAGAACTGGTCGAACAGAACAAGGTGATGAACCTCACCGCGATCACAGAATTTGAGGAAGTACTGGAAAAACATTTTGTGGACAGCCTTTCCATTGTAAAAGGGATCGATATGCAGACAGTGGGAAGCATGGTCGACGTCGGCACGGGAGCCGGGTTTCCGGGCCTGCCTTTAAAGATCGCGTTTCCTCATCTGAAAGTGGTGCTGCTGGATTCCTTGAATAAGAGGGTGAATTTTCTGAATCAGGTGATCAGTAAGCTGCAGTATACAGGGATCACGGCGGTACATGGAAGAGCAGAAGATCTTGCCAGAGACAGGAAGCACAGAGAAGCGTATGATCTCTGCGTGTCAAGAGCTGTGGCCAATTTATCCTCTTTGTCCGAGTACTGTCTGCCCTTTGTCAGAACAGGAGGAAGATTTGTCTCCTACAAATCCGTAGAGATCGGGGAAGAGCTGGACAGCGCCAGGAGCGCGGTACATATACTTGGAGGAAAGCTGACAGAGAAGAAAGATTTTCTGCTTCCGGGGAGTGATCTGCCGAGATCACTGGTCATTATACAGAAGGTCAGAAATACCCCCTCCAGATATCCAAGGAAGGCGGGGATGCCGACGAAGGAGCCCTTGCATGGATGAGAGTTTCGATGTATGGAGGTTGTCATGGAAAAGTTTTATTTAAAGGATATACAATTATTAAATTTTAGAAAATTTGAAAATTCCATATATGAGTTTAATCCTCAAATGAATGTATTTATTGGAAAAAATGCATCAGGAAAGACTGCGATTCTGGAAGCAGTTACCGTCATTCTTGGTGCATATCTGACGGCTTTTAAAGAATATGTGCCGGGCAGATTTGGACGCAATATATCGGATAATGATGTTTTGAGAAAATCATTGAGGCCGGTAAAAAATGTTGCAATGACCGCAACAGTAAAACAATTTCCATGTACTGTCAGCAGTCGTCTTGTGTGGGATGATCATGTTATCAAATGTGCCAGATGCCTGGAAAAAGAGGGTGGAAGAACAAAATTTTCAGGTAAAAATTCTATGAGGGGATTTGTTGAGGAATGGGAAAGAGCGATAAAGGCCGCAGATGGTTCAGATGAGGGGCAAATTTATCCATTAGTTTTGTATTTGAGTTCCGGGCGATTGTGGAATGAGAATAGAATGGGAGAGATCGAAAAAATTCCTGGAAGAACAGACGCCTATCAAAGATGTCTGGATCAGAAAAGAAGCAGTCAGGCATCTTTTGAATACATTAAATTACTAGGAAGTCTGGCCACGGAAGAAAATGGCGGTCTGCCATTACCTGCGTACGAAGTAATTATGGAGGCGGTAGAGTACAGCCTGCAGGAAGAATTAGTTCCCGGGCAGCAGGTTTTATATTCTTCAAGGTATGGAGAGATTGCTGTAAAAAATCCCGATGGAACAGTGATAGATTTTTCTGCGTTGAGTGACGGGTATCGGAACGTCATTAAGATAGTGACAGATATAGCGACAAAAATGTGCATTTTAAATCCATATCTTGGGAAGGATGCGTTGAAAATGACCCCAGGGGTTGTTGTTATAGATGAATTGGATTTAAGTTTACATCCCACGTGGCAGAGAAGGATTGTCCGCATTTTAAAAGAATTATTTCCCAGGATTCAATTTATATGTGCGACACATTCACCATTTATTATTCAATCCCTGGAACCTGGGGAACTGACTGCTTTAGATACGGTTTTAGATGAAGAATACTCCGGACAAAGTATAGAAGATATTGCTGAAGATATCATGAAGGTACCTGTGGCGCAATACAGTGAGAAGAAATTAAAAATGTATAAAGCTGCAGAAGAATATTTTAAAGCATTAAAAGGCAATGTATCGAAAGAAAAACTACAGGAGCTGAAAGAAAAACTGGATGTTCTTTCGGCTGAATACAGTGATAACCCTGCATATACTGCATGGATAAAGCAGAAATATCTGGAGAAAAAAACGGAGATGGAGGAATGAGACCAGTTAACAAAGGTAAGGCGCCGGATAAAAGGTTTAAACGATATCAGGAGGCAGAACCATATTTGGAAGATCGTTTAGGCGCTTTCTGTTCCTTTTGCGAAATGCCTGTAAATCATGTACCGGAGGTGGAGCATAAAGAAGCAAAAGGAAAAGGTGGGGAAGAATTGAAGTGGAAAAATCTTTTATTGTCCTGTAAATATTGTAATACGCGTAAAGGAATTTTTGTAGCAAAAGGTGACAAAAATAAATATCTATGGCCGGATGAAGATGATACGTTTCATGCATTTCGATATGATAATGATATTCCACAGCTAAATGAAAAATATTTACAGAATCGAAGTGAAAAGATACAACAGAAAGCAGAAAATTTATTTCATCTCTTGAAATTGAATAATATTCCTATATCCCCAACAGTAAAGGACCGACGGTATGCTTCAAGAAATGAAGCACGCAATTATGCTCTGGACAGTAAATTGGGGTGGGATAAAGTAAAGAGAACACCTGAGAGATTGGAATATTTAAAAATGATAGAGAATCTGGCAAAGGCGAGCGGATTTTTCTCCGTTTGGATGGAAGTGTTTAAAGATGATATGGAAATAAAGAAAATGCTTGTATCTGTTTTTAAGGGAACAAAAAAGGAGTATTGTCTGGATCCCATGAAATAAAAATTGTGTCATGAAGGTAAAAAATCCCACTGTCTGCAGTGGGATTTTTTCTAACCAAAATGTGTGCTGGGAGCACACCAATTGTTTCCAAACATGGTTTCTTGAGAGTTAAAAGTTTGCACCATTAAGAAGCCAGCAGATCCTCACAGACTTCTGGCCTATCCTCCTGCTGTTCCT
>CANQUH010000052.1 GCA_947626965.1 uncultured Lachnospiraceae bacterium | reverse complement strand
AGTCTGAAAAAGAGCAGCCAAAGACAGAGCAGCAGGCACACAGTCAGGCAGAAGAGCGGCCAGGAGATGACAAAGAGGTCGGCGGACATATCGGACAACAGACACAGGGTCAGGAAGAACAGCAGGTAGAAGAGTGGCCAGGGGACGATAAAGCGGCCAGCGGACATACTGAACAGCAAACACAGGATCAGACAGAGCAGGAAGGAGATGAGCAGCTTAATGTTGAGATAGAACAACAGACAGATAAGAATCTGATTCAGCCGGAAGAACAGGCAGAAGAACTGGAATATGAAGAAGAGGAAACAGTTCCAAATGCCATGGATACAAAAATAATCATTCAGAAATCTATAGAAGAGATAGTAAAACGTATTGAAGCAGAGAAAGACAAAAAACCTGAGCAGCAGGAACAGAAGCGTGAAGAAAAACCTCCGCAGAAGTATGAAACGAAGCAGACAAATGAAAATAATATTTTTCCAGGAGTTCAGGGAGGGAGTGGAACAGACAACAGAGGAGATCTGAAAAACATTGAGATCAAATCTGCCGAATTAATTGTTCTTGAGAGTGAACGGAAAAAGGAGAAGGAATTTCTGGAAAAGGTCAAAAAAGGTCTTGATTTGTGCTTTGTATATTCAGGAAACAGAAGTAAGTGCAGGAATGAACTTATTAAGATTAAAAAAATGATTGAGAATTATATTGCTTCTATAGAATGATGCAGGGTCGAAAGGTCATGTGTTTCATGTCAAAATCTTTTGGCTTCGGCATCATAGAATCGTAATGAAAAAGAGTCCGGAAAAATGTTTCACGTGAAACATTTTTGTAGCAAATAAAGCAGGATAGTGTTATACTGGACTGCAGAAAACAGAAGATCTGAAAGGAGAGAAATTTTAAATGGCAAGGGCAATAGTGATTGCAAATCAAAAAGGCGGAGTGGGAAAAACTACGACTTCAATTAACCTGTCCGCCTCCCTCGCGAAAGAAGGAAAAAATGTTCTTGTTATTGATATGGATCCGCAGGGAAATACAACAAGCGGACTGGGAGTGGATAAGGAACAGGTAGAGCTTACAGTTTATGAGATGCTTCTGGGGGAAGCAGCGATAGAAAATTGTATTCAGAAAAATGTGCAGGAAAATCTGTTTTTATCCCTTCTCCCGTCAAATATAAATCTGGCGGCCGCGGAAATCGAATTGATTGGAGTGGAGGACAAAGAGTTTCTTTTGAGAAATGCTCTGGATAAGATTAAGGACGAGTATGATTTTATAATTATAGACTGTCCTCCTTCGCTAAATATGCTCACAATTAATTCCATGTGCGCCGGAGATACGGTACTGGTTCCGATTCAGTGTGAATATTATGCGCTGGAGGGTTTGTCACAGCTGATTCACACGATTGGTCTGGTTCAGGAACGCCTGAATCCGAAACTTGAGATAGAAGGGGTAGTATTTACCATGTACGATGCCAGAACAAATCTGTCTCTTCAGGTGGTTGAGAATGTAAAAAGTAATCTGAAACAGAACATCTACAAAAGTATTATTCCGAGAAATGTGCGTCTTGCGGAAGCGCCCAGCTACGGCATGCCGATTACAGAATATGATCCGAAATCTGCCGGGGCAGAGGCATATCGAAGACTAGCTGAAGAAGTGATACATAGAGGAGAGGAAGAAGAATGGCCGTGAAAAAGACTGGATTAGGTAAAGGACTGGATTCTCTGATTCCTGCTTCACCAGTAAGAAAAAAGGTGGAAAAAGAAAATGCAGGACTGCAGCAGATAAAAACAGCTGTTAAAAAGGAAGAGATAAAACTCCGCATCACGGAAGTGGAACCGAACCGGGATCAGCCGCGAAAAAAATTTGATGAGGATGCCCTTCTGGAATTAGCGGAATCGATCAAACAGTATGGTGTAATTCAGCCTCTGCTTGTTCAGAAAAAAGATGACTACTATCAGATTATAGCCGGAGAGAGAAGATGGAGAGCAGCGAAACTGGCGGGTTTGAAGGAAATCCCGGTAATTATAAAGGAATTGTCGGATCAGGAGATTGTTGAAGTATCTCTTATTGAAAACATTCAGAGAGAGAATCTGAATCCGATCGAGGAAGCACAGGCATTTAAACGTCTGCTCACAGAATTCAACTTAAAACAGGATGAGATCGCGGCAAGAGTCTCAAAAAGCCGCACGGCAATTACAAATTCCATAAGGCTCCTGAAGCTGGATGAACGGGTGCAGGAGATGGTAATTGACGATATGCTCTCAACCGGACATGCGAGGGCTTTGCTTGCCATAGAAGATAAGGAACTGCAGTATAAGGCGGCAATTCAGATTTTTGATGAGAAGATGAGTGTCCGGGAAGTTGAAAGACTGGTTAAGGCCATGACGACCGAAAAGGTGGAAAAGCAGAAAAAAGAGCCGGAGAATCATTTTGTGTATGAGGATATTGAGGAAAAGATGAAATCCCTGCTTGGCACAAAAGTAGTGATCAATCACAAGGCGAATAATAAGGGAAGAATAGAGATCGAATATTATTCAAATGAGGAATTGGAAAGACTGCTGGATTTGTTTCAGTCTATTAGAGTATAGGGAAAGAAAGGAAAAGAAAGGAAAAGAAAGGAAAAGGATATTGCAGGGATCGGGGAAAATGTTCCTGCAGTTACGGGGATAAGGGAGAGATAATTAATGCAGAGTAATATTTTGAATTCACTTGGGATAGATCCGGGGTTCCTTGTGATAGCAATGATGGGGATTATGATCTTTGTATTGCTGTATATGGTAAGAGTGTCCATGAAACTCACCAGATTTTTCAAGAGATATAAGATTTTTATGAGAGGGAAAGATGCGGTATCTCTGGAAATGGCATTTGCGCAGAGATTTGCGGATGTAGACAGAATTGAAGAAATCACAAAAATGCATACCAATGAGATACGCAGAATAAAAGAGATTCAGGGAAGAACGGCAAACAAGATTGGAATTGTGAAATATGATGCTTTTCCGGATGTCGGAGGGCGGCTGAGCTTTGCGCTTGCAATGCTCGATGAGAGTGATTCCGGGTTCGTTTTGAACGCGATTCATGGGCGTGAAGGATGTTATACTTATATAAAGGAAATTGTAAAAGGTGAGTCTTATGTGGTTCTGGGTCAGGAGGAGAAAGAAGCGCTGAGACAGGCTGTCAATTATTTTAATGATATGAATTGAAAAATTTTCAGGAAAGGGATTGTATAAAACAGTAAAAACGGGTAGAATAGTTCAGGTTATATCAGATGAGAGAGGTCTGCTGAAGCAGACCCGAATCCTGCGCCGGGACTTGCGGACAAGTCTTAAATTGCAGAGGCAAAAAATAATATAAATCGGAGGAATCAAAAATGCTGGATATTAAATTTGTCAGAGAGAATCCAGAAGTCGTTAAGGAGAATATAAGAAAAAAGTTTCAGGACAGCAAACTTCCGATGGTAGATGAAGTTCTTGAACTGGATAAGAGAAACAGGGAAATCAAAAAGGAAGTTGAGGCTCTGAGGGCGAACAGAAATAAAATTTCCAAGCAGATCGGAGCTTTGATGGCACAGGGAAAGAAAGAGGAAGCGGAAACTGTCAAGAAGCAGGTAACAGAGAGTGCACAGAGAATGGCGCAGCTCGATGAAGAAGAACGTGAAGTTGAGGAGAAGATCAGAAAGATTATGCTGGTGATTCCAAATATCATCGATCCTTCTGTTCCGATCGGCAAAGATGACAGCGAGAATGTGGAAGTTCAGAGATACGGGGAGCCGGTGGTTCCGGATTTTGAGATTCCGTACCATACGGAAATCATGGAAAGATTCAATGGAATTGATATGGATGCGGCGGGCCGTGTTGCAGGCAATGGATTTTATTATCTGATGGGTGACGTCGCGAGACTCCATTCCGCGATTCTTTCTTACGCGAGAGATTTCATGATCGGGAGAGGTTTCACGTACTGCATTCCGCCGTTTATGATCCGCAGTAATGTAGTGACAGGCGTTATGAGTTTTGCGGAAATGGATGCGATGATGTATAAAATCGAGGGAGAAGATCTCTATCTCATTGGGACAAGTGAGCATTCCATGATCGGCAAGTTCATTGATACGATCCTCAAGGAGGAAGACCTTCCGTACACGCTGACGAGCTATTCTCCGTGCTTCCGCAAGGAAAAAGGAGCGCATGGAATTGAGGAGAGGGGAGTTTACCGTATCCATCAGTTTGAGAAACAGGAGATGATCGTTGTCTGTAAACCGGAGGACAGCATGATGTGGTTTGATAAACTGTGGCAGAACACAGTGGATTTCTTCCGGACGCTGGATATTCCGGTTCGGACACTGGAATGCTGTTCAGGAGATCTTGCGGATCTGAAGGTGAAATCTGTCGATGTTGAGGCATGGTCGCCGCGTCAGAAGAAATATTTTGAGGTCGGAAGCTGCTCAAATCTTGGAGATGCGCAGGCAAGAAGACTGAAAATCCGTGTAAATGGTAAATCCGGAAAATATCTTGCACATACACTGAATAATACTGTGGTTGCGCCGCCGCGTATGCTGATTGCATTTCTTGAGAATAATCTGAATGCAGACGGGAGCGTAAGAATTCCGGAAGCGCTGCGTCCTTATATGGGAGGCATGGAACTGATCGAAATAAAGAAATAATAATTATTGAAAGGGAGAGGCGATGCATTCATATCTCAGGTCAATAGGATTTGGAAAAATCAAGAGGGAATCTGAACTGGAAGAGATTCTGGAAGATGTCTACAGGAATTATGAACATCGAAATATGGTGAAAAAGGAAGAAGAGGGAGTTTTTCTCGAGATGTCGAGGAGTTTTGGAACTGATATGGGAATCAGACTCTGCGGCATGCTTGACGAGGAAGGTTTTCACCGCCAGTATTATTTCCCGTTTTATACAGGGAGCGGCATAACAACAACGGAAGAGATTTCCATTGAAAAGAGGGCAGGCGGAGACTCCTTTGCCGGCATATGCGACGATGGAAGAGTCGGCGCGTCTCTGATCTTTTATGTGCAGAATCCTTCCGCTTATCACAAGGAGATGGATCTGAATATTCTGAAAGGCAGAAGAGTGACAACCACTTTTACAGGACTTTCCTTGAGTGGGACGATCATTCTCCCTATTCATAAAGATGACAAAAAGGAAGAGGACAGACGCCAGGGCCTGGTGAAACGGAATCGTCTTCTGACAGCCGCCAAGAACGGGGATCAGGATGCGATTGAGAGTCTCACGATCGAGGATATGGATCTCTATTCCATGATCTCCCGAAGGATCGAGAAAGAGGATGTCCTTTCTATTGTGGATACCAGCTTTATGCCGTACGGGATGGAATGTGACCAGTATCAGATCATAGGAAATATCAATTATTATACCAAAATAAAGAACCAGTATACAGGAGAGTATGTTTACCAGCTGAATCTTGAGTGCAATGACATGAATTTTGATGTCTGTATCAACGCGGAGGATCTGCTGGGGGATCCTGCTGAGGGAAGAAGGTTCCGAGGCGGAATCTGGCTGCAGGGCCAGGTAAATTTCGAATAAAAAAACCTTGCTATTTTGAAAAAAATATAGTATGATAATCTACAGCTGTTTGGCAGCTTCAAGTTCCTATAGCTCAGCAGGATAGAGCGTTCGCCTCCTAAGCGAAAGGCCGCGCGTTCGAATCGCGCTAGGAACGCCAGAAAATGATGCCGGGATTCTGAGAAGAGTTCCGGCTTTTTTGTGGGCAGTGAGTCATCGAAAAATGATGTTTTATTTGCAACAGAAAGATCATGAAAAGTAATAAAAAATATCAGAAGAAAGAATAGAAAGAAAAAGCCTGCTTGTCATAACCGGAAATAAAGTGTATGATACAGGTAGCAGGATATCTGTGTCAGAAGCAGGACATACGGACTTCAGAACTGCCGTTCATCAGGCGGACGGCGCTTTCTGAAGAGAAAAGGCAGCGCTGCCGTTTGTTGCTGTTCATACTTTTTGTGAGTTGTGGAAAGCAGCAGAGATTTTTGTCTGTTCATATTATGAGGTAACAGCTGACCTTTTGGGCGGGCAGGAACAATACTTTGCCGATGGCAGGGATATCCCCAAAAGTTCAGGAGGTGGTAAATAAAATATTCTGCTTTAAAAGGATCGTGAGAGGGGAAGTCTGGAGATTTTTAAAGCACAAAATTGCTGACAAATATTCAAAACTATGGAGACTATGAAAATGAAAAATAAGAAAATAGTTGGGATCAGTTGTCTGGCAGCGGTCGGTGTCATTGCATTGTGCGTTTGTCTCAATGGAACAAAGTATGACAGCATAGGAGAGTACAATGAATTCGGTCTGGCAAAAGCGGAAAAATCGGGTAAATTTGGTTACATCGATGAAGACAAAAAGGAGATTATACCTGTAACGTTTGATTCCATTGAGGATTTTACGGATTCAGGCATGGCGGTTGTCACAAACGAAAAAAATGAGGGAGTTTATCGTTTCGATGGAACGTGTATTCTTCCGCTGAGATATCAGGAAATTGAGCTTGGAAAAGTGAACGCGGAGGGAATTATTCCGGTCAGTCTGAACGGAGAAGAGAATTTTATGGATCTGGACGGCTCTGTTCTGTTTGAGACTGCGGAGGATGGCCCGATGTCGCTTTTGAAAGTACAGTCAGACGGCAGATACGGCTTTGCGGATCAGGACGGAACAGTCATCCTGCCCTGCGACTATACGGAGCTTGAAGTACTAAATGACAACGGGGATAATGCCCTGCTTATACTGGATGGCAATTGCAATTTTATGGATGCAGCCGGGAATATGCTTTATGATGAAGTGGCAGGAGGCGACGAGGACGGATGGTTTCTGGTGAAACTTAATGGAATCTGCGGATATGTCACTGCATCCAACGAAGAAGTGATTCCGGTAAAGTACGCATCTCTGGCGAAGGAGGGGAAAAACTCCGACGGCTATATCAGGCTGGCCGCGGACGGGAAGCTGCTTCTTACGGATGAGAGGGGTACATTGCTCTATCAGGAGACGTGTGATTTCGGGCCGAATGGTCTTGCAGCAGTCCAGAATCAGGATGGACTCTGGGGATACATCGACAAGGAAGGCGAAACTGCAGCGGCCTGTATCTATGACGAGATTGAATCTTTTAATGAGTACGGGCTTTCCAGAGTGAGATCCGGAGATCTTTACGGGTATATCGATGAAGCAGGTGTTCAGGTTATCCAGTGTCTTTATGATGAGACAGGATCTTTTAATGAATACGGGCTTTCCAGAGTGAGATCCGGAGATCTTTACGGGTATATCGATAAAACAGGTGTTCAGGTTATTCCTTGTATCTATGATGAGATAGAATTCAATGAATACGGCATTGCGAAGGCGCGCGAGGATCAGGAAATCAGTTTTCTTTCCTCGGCAGGCCAGAAGTTGTTTGATAAAGTGGGAACGTTCTCAGGCAAAGGCGTTGCGTGCGCGGAAAAAGAGAATGTATTTTTCTTTATTGATGATAACGGAAGAAGGATCAACGAAAAAGATTACGATGAGATCCGTGAACTTCAGGACACAGAGGGATCCGGAATCGGTGGATTTCTGATCTGCAAGGGTGTCCGGTATGGTCTGGCAGACGCCGACGGTCAGGAGATTATTTCTCCTGAGTATGACGAAGAGGGAGCTAAGGAGATTGCGGAGGAAGAGTACAGTCTCTGGATTGATTTTAAGACAGATCCTGGCAATACTATGACGCAGGCTTTCAATGCTCCTGTACCGGAACTGGATCTTCCGGAAATCATACTGCATGACAGCAATGACGGCGGGAGCCGTTGGGTGTAAGACAGAATGATGGATAAAAATTCATATTTATATGAAACGGGGTCTGTTTCCGGCAGCCCCCGTTTTATGATGCACAGGCCCGGGAAGGGAAAATTGCTGCTGACGCAGCACCCGGGCCGCGCGGGCGAGCAGGAGGAAAAAACCGCCTCCTGCTCGATCACAGGTCCAGGCAGGGAAACCAGCTGCTGACGCAGCATGCGGGCCGCGCGGGCGAGCAGGAGGAAAAACCGCCTCCTGCTCGATCACAGGTCCGCAGATGGACAGAAGTAAAAAAGCAGGGTGCTTGTACTTGAGGATGGAGGAAAAATATGATAAAATTTTAAATAAATTTTAGTTGGAAACAATCAGGAAAGGAATTATTCACATGAATATGGCAGCGCTGATACTTTTTATAATTACCTATGTACTTATGATCACATTTCCAAAGTACCGCCCGTATTTTGCAGTGGCGACGGCCTTTATTTTTGTTGTGATCGGACTGGTGCCGGCAGGTTCTCTGACTGGCGTGATCGATTTTAACGTGCTTATGATGCTGGCGGGAACAATGGGAACGGTTTCCCTGTTTATTGAATCGAAAATGCCCAACCGGATGGCGGAGATGATTCTTGCGAGAACGCCGAATGTCATGTGGGTCGTGATTGCAATGAGTCTTTTTGCGGGTATTGTCTCCGCGTTTATTGACAACGTGGCTACAGTACTGATGATTGCTCCGGTAGGCCTTGCAATCGCAAAAAAACTGAAGATATCGCCGGTGTCCATGCTGATCTGCATTGCGGTTTCATCGAATCTGCAGGGGGCCGCAACGCTTGTGGGAGATACAACTTCCATCATGCTTGGCGGCTATGCAGGTATGGATTTTCTGGAGTTCTTTTTTATGGATGGAAAACCAAGCATCTTCTGGGCTGTGGAGATTGGAGCAATACTGACGATACCAGTCATTATGTTCTTGTTCCGTGATCAGCGTCAGCCGGTGACGGCAGGCGGCAGAACTGAAGTAACCACTTATTTTCCGAGTGTTCTGCTGGTGGGAACGGTTGTGCTTCTGATCTGCGCGTCCTTTATCCCGGAAAAACCGCCAGTGACAAATGGCTTGATCTGTATTTTCATGTTCCTTGTGGGGGCGGTTCATTCTTATATTAGGGAAAAGGGTCCGAAGAATGTGAAAAAAGCGTTTGGTGAGATCGATTATCAGACACTTGCTTTGCTTGCGGGGCTGTTTGTTGTGATTCAGGGGATCACCAATGCGGGCTGGATTCAGCAGATCAGCCAGCTGTTTGTCCGTCTGGGCGGAGATAACCTGTTTCTGATGTATTCGGTGATTGTGTGGGGATCAGTGGCCTGCTCAGCGTTTGTGGACAATATTCCCTATGTGGCGACGATGCTTCCGGTCATTACCGATATCGCGGCGCTGACAGGAGTAAATCCGACTGTCCTGTATTTTGGACTGCTGTGCGGCGCGACGCTGGGAGGCAATATGACGCCGATCGGGGCCTCCGCCAACATTGCGGCGATCGGGATTTTGCGCAGGGAGAATTATGAGGTGAAGAACAGTGATTTCCTGAAGATTGGAATTCCGTTTACGCTGGTGGCCGTACTTGGCGGATATGTTTACTGCTGGCTGGTATGGGCATGACGTTTCCGTTTTGAAGGGACAAGACAGGGCTGTCTGGAAGGGACAGATTTGCCATGATAGCTGAAAATAAAAAATATCCATTGGATATGAATAAATGTTTAGAAAGAAAACCATAATAAATTAAGTATTTTCGAATATCTTGGCTTGATTTTTATATTGTAATAAACTATACTAATTCTTAGCATTGTGCTGCTTGAATAATAGTGAGGAGAGAAGGAATGAGAGACTGGAGGCAGGCGCTTACGCGCTTTCTTATATTCTTCCTGTTGATTCTGACGCCGGTGACGGTAATATACTCTGAAGAGGATGTGGAAATAGAGAACCTGGAGGAGATGGAATACACAGGAGAAGATACAGAAGAAGAGACCGAGGAGCCCATTCCAGAGTCCTATTATTATCCGATAGAATCAAATGAAGTGCAGGGGTGGCCGCAGGGACCTGCCATAGAGGCTGCCTCAGCGGCGGTTATGGATCTGGATACGGGAACCTTTTTGTACAGTAAAAACGCGACAGCCAAGCAGTATCCCGCCAGTATCACGAAGATTATGACGACGCTTCTTCTGGTTGAGAACTGTAATCTGAATGATACGATTACATTTTCATCCATTGTCTATGATATTGAGGAAGGAAGTTCTCATCTCGGCATACAGCCGGGGGAGAAAATGACTCTTCGGGATGCGGCGTATGGGATCATGCTTGCCTCCGCGAATGATATTTCCAACGGAGTGGCGGAATATATAGCGGGATCAATCAGCGGATTTGCTGATATGATGAATGCGCGGGCAGCTGAGCTCGGCTGTGTAAATACTCATTTCGCGAATCCGCATGGCCTGTACAGGGAGGATCATTATACGTGTGCGTATGACATGGCGCTGATTGCGCAGGAAGCATACAAAAATCCTGTGTTTCGTAAAATTGCCGGCACCAGGTATTATGATATTCCGGAGACAAACCTTACGGAAGAGATCCGGTATCTGAAAAATCATCATAATATGATGCATTCAGATGAGGAATATTACCGTGACTGGTGTACCGGCGGGAAAAACGGCTATACAGAAGCCTGCCTGAATACACTCGTGACGTTCGGGGAAAAGGACGGCAGACGTCTGGTCGGAGTTATTCTCCGCGTAAATGGAGCCGGCAAGGCATATAATGAAACGGCCCAGATCATGGAATATGCGTTTGACGAATTTCTTACGAAAAATGTCAAGATTGGTAACTCTAAAACGAATTTTTATGATATAATGAATCTGCGGTATTTTGGTACCGCGTCGGAATTTCAGTCTTCCGCGTGGAGACGCAGGGCATCTTCAGGATGCAGGATTGCGGTGACGATTCCGCGGAACGCTTCCATGCAGGATCTTGGTTATGAAGTCCATGCAAAGGAAGGTGTGCTGAAGAAGAATATTTCCTATAATTACGGTGGGTGGCCGGTAGGAACGGGGAAAGGTACTTTCTATGCGGTCAGCGGACCGGTGCAGCTGTTTTTTGAAAGGCCGTCGTCCCTGCTGGAAATAAATCAGGCCGCAGCGGCGTCCGTGAATGGAAGTATTCAGATTGAAAATGTAGAGGATCTGGTTGAATGGGTGTCAGGTATTTTTGCTGCCTGTTCGCAGATGTTTCTGGAATTTACTGAAAACAATTTGCTTGCGGCTGTTGTTGTGGGATTTGTAGCTCTGATTCTGGTTATTGTGTTCCTGGTTATTCTGATTTTCCGCTGTACTTCTGATTACCGAATACAAAAAAGAAGGAAGCAGGAAGAGATTGAACGCAGAAAACGCGAAGAAGAAATTGACCGGATGACCGCTGCCGAGATTGAGCAGGAACTCCGGGCAGTTATGGAAAAGGAGCGGCAGAGAAAGGAACAGAAGCAAAGGGAGAGGGCTGAGGCAGAGAGGGCTGCCGTTGAGGCTGACCTGATGGAGAAAAAGCTCCGCGAGACAGAACAGTTACTGGCTGAGCTGGAAAGAAACGCCAGAGGCGTTTAAATATTAAATCAGGGCATGTATAAATTAATTTTTAAGAAGGGAAGGACAAAGTATGAACTGGGTGGCACCAATCAAAGATGAAGAGACATTGAAGAAATTTAAGGAAAAACTTCGCGAGATGGATGACAAGTATTACATCATGTTTGAAATCGGCGTAGGTACGGGACTCCAGCTCCAGGAAATCCTGAAATTCAGAAACAAAGATATTCGGGATAAAGAGTCGATAGAGGCGTGTATCGGCACAAAAAACATTAAGAGAACATTTATTATTCCGCCGGAATTACAGGAAATTATTCATAATTATACAGAAGGAAAAGATCCGGATGCATATCTGATTCTTGGACATGCCAGCTCGCCGGCTGCGCTGTCCAGGGAGCAGGCTTATCGCGCGTTCAAGAGTGCCGGCAAGAGCATGGGGCTGACCTCAATCGGAGCTCAGACGATGAGGAAGACATTTGCGTGGAGATATTATAAGGCAACGGGGGATATTTATTATCTTCAGAATCTTTTGAATCATGCGTCACCTTCTATTACATACCGTTATATAGGCGAAAAACCAAATGTAGAGGTTTATCTCAGAAAAATGACTCCGGAGGAAAACGAGAGGAGCCGCTATCTGCTGTATAAGAACGGCAACGGGAAGAAGAGGATCGAGGCTCTCAGCAAAGTACTCAACGAGATCATGGAGGAGATGGATAATCCTCTTAATAATGATGCATATTATGGCAAGGTGGACTGCCTGTTAAAGGAAATGGAAGAGCTGGTTGCGAATTTCCAGCACACAAAATAATGTATAATTATTTATAACATATTCAGGCTGAATTTAAACTTTCCGGGAAATTTTACGGGAGGTATATCCATAAATATCACTTAAGCAGTATGTATATATTTATAAATATCACATACAGAACATGAGATATTAAAATAAAGATATGAAACAGATGAATTTTAAAGGCCGCTTCGGATAACAGGTGATCCGGGCGGCCTTTAAAATTAAATTCAGGAATGCTTTATATTTTTTGATTCCTTTCGTTCTTTCACAGAGAGAACTTCTTCGAACGATACGGGCCTTATGGTTCTGACTGCATAATATTTTCCGTCGCTGCGCTGTCTGAGGCGGATTTTTCCTTTCAGATATCCATGTTCTTCGCACCAGGAAATGCAGTAGTAGTTGCGGGATCCGTGAGAGAACCAGTGAAGTTTCTTGGATGAAATTTTCTGACATTCGGGACAGACGGTAGCTGTAACATGCTGATCTTTCATCGCAAGAAGTTTGGAATCATACGGTTTCGAGACAAATTTTGAATAGGTCAGATACTTGACATATATTTCTTCCTGGCGGTCCTGCGGTGTCCGGAAGTAGTCGATGGAAGAATTGGAAAGAATCTGTTCGTCTGTCAGGTATTTCATGATCTCCGCAGTGTAGATGGCATCGCTCCGTGCGTCATGAAAAGGGCATTCCTTGGGAAGGTTCAGATAATCGACGACATATTCAAGAGAACGTCTGGTTCTGCGGTCCTCATACACAATACTGAAAACTTTCTGAATATCGTAGTAAAACAGAGGAAAAGTAAAAGGATTGTCCATATGATGGTAAGTCAGATTGCGCTGAAGTTCAATGAGATCGGAAGGTCCCCAGGTACAGAATATGGGATCGTCACCGCACCATTTCCAGAAATCAGAAAAGACTTCAGGAAAAATTCTGGCATCTTTGAAGTCAATATTCTGAAGGTGGACAACTTCGCTGGTACGAAAGTGCAGGCTGGTATAAATCTGAGGTTTTACAACTTCGCTGAAACGGTCCAGAATTTCGCGGGATTCGTTGGTGCGGACAGCGCCGATCTCGATGATTTCAAAAGGGAGAAGCTTATCCTCGTATGTTTTTCCGTAGGGGCACTGGTTCCATTCCAGGTCTAAAACAATAAAATTCATAGGCACATGCTCCTGACTTATAAGCGGTATGATTCATTATATCCCTACAGTATACATGTTTTAAAGCGAAAAAACAACACCCTAAAAATATCAGTTTTTACAAGATTTTCGGGTAAAATTTCAGAAAAGAATAAAGAATGGGAGAGCGGCTGCGGCTGCAGAGAAATTTGAGTGTTCCAGGCTGTGACAGAGGCTTCCAAATCATGAAAAATTGTGCAATTTGCATATAGAAAAGACTCTAATCTGAGCAGAGTGCTACAAAACGATAAATATTAATTTTTTCATAAGCAGAAGTAACAAGATGAAATAAAAAAGTTTGTACAGTTGTGGCATGGCATAAAATGCAGGTTTTTAGTATACTTAACGCAGTTACTTACGACAGAGCATTCTGGAGAAGGACAAAAATTTTAGGAGGAATAAGAAATGGCAAGTTTATCATTATCTCATATCTGTAAAAAATATCCGAATGGCTTTGAGGCTGTTAAGGATTTCAACCTTGAGATCGCTGACAAGGAGTTCATCATTTTCGTAGGTCCGTCTGGCTGCGGTAAGTCCACCACGCTTCGTATGATTGCAGGTCTTGAGGAGATCTCTTCCGGTACACTGAAGATTGGTGACCGTGTAGTTAACGACGTAGAGCCGAAGGACAGAGATATCGCAATGGTATTCCAGAGCTACGCTCTGTATCCGCATATGACAGTTTATGATAACATGGCATTCTCTCTTAAGCTGAGAAAAGTTCCGAAGGCTGAGATCGATAAGATGGTTCGTGAAGCAGCTAAGATCCTTGACCTTGAGAAGCTTCTTGATCGTAAGCCGAAGGCTCTTTCCGGTGGTCAGAGACAGCGTGTTGCTATGGGTCGTGCTATCGTTCGTGAGCCGAAGGTATTCCTGATGGACGAGCCGCTGTCCAACCTGGATGCTAAGCTGCGTGTACAGATGCGTACAGAGATCTCCAAGCTGCATCAGAGACTGGGCGCTACGATCATCTACGTTACACATGACCAGACCGAGGCTATGACGCTTGGTACCAGAATCGTTGTTATGAAGGACGGCGTTGTTCAGCAGGTTGATACACCGCAGAACCTTTACAATGCACCGGGCAACCTGTTCGTTGCTGGATTCATCGGATCTCCGCAGATGAACATGGTAGACGCGAAAGTTGAAGTTAAGGGAAGCGACTGCTATCTGAACGTTGGCAAGACCTCCATCAAGCTTCCGGCTGCAAAGGCTAAGAAAGTGATCGATGGCGGCTACAACGGAAAGACAGTTATCATGGGTATCCGTCCGGAAGATATGAGTGATGATGCAGAGAAGGTTGCAGCAGCAGGCGCAGCGGCACTTGACGCTAAGATCGAAGTTTACGAGCTGCTCGGCGCAGAAGTATTCCTGTATTTCACAGTTGAAGGCGCTAACTTCACCGCTCGTGTAAATCCGCGTACAACCACAAGAACAGGTGACACAGTTAAGTTCGCTCTTGACCTTGACAAGATCCATGTATTCGACAAAGATACAGAGCTGACGATCACCAACTAATCAAAACTTTACACGTATTATTACAGGGCCGTTATAGCTGACGGCCCTTTTTTTGTATCACAGGAAATTCTGTCCTGTGACACAAAAAATGCTCCGCGGGATGCGCACGAGCGCGTGCATGGAAAATGCTGCTTTCACAGCCGCATACTGAATCAGGGAAAGGAAAAAGGGTGAAAATGAAAAGAATAAAAAGATTTGCTGTACTGCTGCTGGCTGCTGTAATGTGTCTCTGCAATGTACAGAGTGCGGCAGCGGCGGATCTGTTTGTGCTGGATATTGAAGAAATGGATGTTCGTGGGATGGACAATAGTGAAGTCTTCCCGGGAACGGAAGAAGATGATACAAAGAAAGCGGATATTGTTTTCGTAATTGATTCTACCGGATCGATGGAGGATGAAATCGATTCGGTGAAAGCGGCAGTTGATGGTTTTGTCAGTACTCTGGAGGAGAACAACATCGACATGCGGATCGGTATCGTGGAATACCGGGACACCACCTGCGACGGCGCGGACTCCACGGTAATTCATATGACGGAGGATTATTCTCCCTGGTATTATACGGCAGATGACGTTGTCAGGGTGCTTTCTGATATCGGTGTCGGCGGAGGCAGTGATATGCCGGAGACACTGATAGATGCCCTGGGATACCTTGCCGGAGACAAAATGATGTTCCGGTCGGACGCCAGAAAATTTGCGTTTGTTCTGACGGATGCCAGCTATAAGACTGCCAATACACATGGTTATACCAGTATGAGCCAGGTGGTCAGCGCGCTGCTTGCCAAATCCATATCAGTGTCGATTGTCACGTACAGCATGTATTATGATTCCAGCTATGATGAAGGCGACGATGCTTACGATAATTATTATTACGATGCAACGGGCAAGGAAAATAATTATGATCCTTTCGGGATGGAAATCATGACCGGAGAGGATGTAGTGGATATACAGGCAGAGGATATTGGTGAACAGGCGGGTGATACCCCGGTCATGGAGATGGAAATACAGCCTTCTGAAGAGCTGGTCATCGAATCGGATACGGCGGAAACGGAAGCAATGGGTGATTCTGAGGAGGTTGTTTTTCCGGAAGATATTCAGGAGATATACGTGACAGACAGCAGTGAAGATGTGACGGATTCTTCGGAAGAGATTATTATTGATGCGGAAGAGGATCCTGAATCAGCTGATTTTGGGAACGCCGCTGAAAATGAAGCTTTTTCTGCCGCGGATAATAATATTGTGATTGAGGAAATTACCCCGCAGATATCGGATGCACCGGCTGTCCCACAGGGGGAATCGGAAAATGTGACTGTCCCGCAGCAGCAGGCGGTTCTCCAGGAGAGCACAGAGATTAGCTATCCCGAGACCAGTCTGAATGGCCCTGTAACAGTCAAGCAGGATCTTCCGATGGCAGTCAGCTTCAGCGGTTCACTGACCGAGGAGGAAATGGCCGGAGCTGTTTCCATAACAAACGGCGCTTCCATTGATGCGGAGGCTGGCCAGCTTCTGAAATTTGTACCGGATGCCGCGGGAATCTATATATTTGAGTCAAATACAAGTCAGGATACATACGGATGTCTGTACAATGCTGCCGGCGACAGAATTTACAGTGATGACGACAGGGGCAGCGGTTCCAATTTCCGGATTCGCGCAAAGCTGGCCGCTGGAACTGCCTGCTATTTTCGCGCAGCGTTTTACGGTTCGGGAACAGCAGGAAAAATTCCTGTCACCCTGAAACTGGATCTTGGTGAGAAAGAAGCAGGCATTAATTATTCCTATTCTGATATTACGGAGATTACCAACGGTATTCTTGCGGATATGAGCGGAGATTATGAGAAGACAATGCTGCGATTTGCGATGCGGATTCTCGATATTATAGATAACGCGAAGAAGGCAATCTATGTTCTGCCAGGTTATATGGGGTCCAGACTGTTTGAAGCTTCCAATATAAATCAGGAAGTCTGGGTGGACACAGATTATCTGATGAATGATGTAATGAAATTCGCGGTTCCCGGAGGCGAGGACAGCATTTTGGAGCTGAATAACGATGGATCCGGATCCAAAGTTGTCGTGAATGCTTCAGTTGACCGGTATGGATCTCAGGACACTTATAAGAAGCTGATTGACACACTTCAGGAAAACTGTGGGGAAGAGTATGATGTCGTCTTCTTTCCTTACAACTGGCTGGGAGATCTGAATGATTCGGAAAAACTGCTGGAACAGAGCATTAAGAGCAATGGATATGACAAGGTAGTGTTTGTCACGCACAGCACGGGAGGTCTGCTGGCTTCCGATTTCATAGCGCAGGGCAGTGAAAACAGGAATCTGATCTCCAGAGCCATTCTGGTCGCGGCTCCTTTGTATGGCACATATACTGCGCTGCAGCCGATTGAGACAGGAAAAACGGCTGATCTGGACAAAATGCTGGAGGATAACGGCATTACGGAGGGTTTCCTGGGATACAAATACCGGGTTGTTTATAACTGGGTCAAGGCAATTACAAAAAATTCGCCGACAACCTACCAGCTTCTTCCGAGCCTGGAATATTTACAGACGGTAGAGTCTGTGTATAAGGGTGATGTGACAAAACCGATTGCCACAATAGAGGATTATTATAACATTTTAAACCACAGCAGTCAGATCAACGCGAACCTGACGAATGGCGGCATCAGAAGCCATGAATATTTCCGTTCGACAGTTCTGGAAGGAGATATTGTCAAAGTTCTGCAGAATGTGGATACTCTGCTGATTGGAAGTGCAAACGGTCACAGTACCCCGGCGCTTGCAATATATAAGGAAGGGCTTTTGGGAAAAACCAGTCTGGACGAGATCGTTTACAAAAAGGACGGCGACGGGACGGTTCTGAGTAACAGCGCTTTTGCGACGACAGGATCTGTTGATCCCGAGAATTCAAAGCTGGAGCATCTTAATTATAATGACATAAGCCACGGGGAGCTGGTAACAAACGATACGGTTTTGCGTGACATATGCAGGGAGATCAATGCAATCGAAGGGAACGCTTCCGAATACGTGCCGGAGGCTGTGTCAGAGCCGATTTCAGACGAAACAATGTCCTCGCTGATCAAATTTATTTTCCAGAGCAATGAGAAAATTTCCGTTACTGTTGACGGGCAGAATGTGGAAGAAATGTCCAAAGATCCGGATTCATATATCTACACTCCGCTGGTTGAGGATGCGGAAAACGGAAATTACCGCAGTCAGCTGTATGTCCCGTCATCCGGCAGCGTTGTTTCAGTCAGGGTGGATGGAGAGACGGCGGATATGGAGAAACTTGATGGAGAAGTTATGGTTTCCACATTGAATGATGACGGATACAGGGCCTCCACAGCAGTTTATGAGTTTCCTGACATGAGCGCCAGGACAGATTTTGAAATCGGAAGCTTTGATATGAGCGGCATCATTGTCACGGAAGAAAATCTTGATTCCTTGACAACCGATATGAAGACGGACGGAGCAGAGAAAAATTTTGCTGACTGGGAGATTGAATCTGAAATGGAACTGAATTCTGTAGAGGATTCAGGGAAAATCGAGCTGTCGGGCAGCGATGTCGGCAGCGGCGGACTTCTGGCATCGGATCTGGTCTGGAGTTCTTCAAATCCGGACATTGCTGAGGTTGATGAGCAGGGACAGGTAACAGCAAAGGGATACGGGACAGCGGTTATTATGGCGCTCATGCCAGAGTCCGGTTACAGTAAAACGTGCAGCGTCACAGTGACAAAATATCCGTCGTCGATCAGGCTGGAAGATCTGATAATTGGCAAAGGAGAAGTCAGACTGCTCGAACCTGACTTCGGTGAGGATGATGTCACAGAGACAGAAGTAAGCTATACATGCAGTGAAGAGGGAATTGTTGAGATCAGAAACGGAGCGCTGAAGGGACTTTCAGAAGGAATGGTAACGGTAACGGCAGCAGCGGCGGCAGATGATAAGGGAGGCAGGACAGAAACAGCCTTTACTGTCACAGTCAGAGATACAGCCAGTATTCCGGTTACAGGCGTTGAAGTGTCTGTGGATAATTCCAGGGTGAAGCCGGGAGATACCGTGACGGTCCGTGCGGCGGTTCAGCCGGCAGACGCCGTGATAAAGGCGGTAGAATGGCATGTGGAAGATCCGTCGGTTTTGGAAATTCAGAGTTCTGAAGCAGACACCTGTACACTGCTTGCAAAGGCTCCCGGAACAACAAGCGTCATTGCAGTTACGAAAGACGGAGGATTAAGTTCCAGGGCGGAGATTACGGTTGCGGCAGAACAGAAACCTGAAAATGATGAACCATCCCTGGATAAAGGCAGTGAATCTGAACCGGATAAGGATTTTGCAGCTGTGGCCGGAACGGAATTGACGCGAGTGGAAAACATCAGGGGAAGAAAGGCGGCTGTTGAGTGGAAGAAGAGTAAGAATGTAAAAGGGTATGAGATTCAGTATGCCGCAGATAAAAAATTTACGAAAAATGTAAAAACTGTTTCTGTTTCTGGAAAGAAAACGTCAGCCATGATTTCAAAGCTGAAAAAAGGAAAGAAATATTTTGTGAGGATACGTACTTACAGAGAATCTGCCGGAGAGAAGCATTATTCCGGCTGGAGCAAAGCAGTGAAAGTAAAAATCAGCTGCTGATATAGTGTTACAGTTCACACCCTCACTGAGCTCGAGGTGATTTCCGGGCAAATTGCCCGGAAATCCCGAGGTCTGAGGCGCGAAATGCTGCGAAAGCAGCATTTCTGTGCATCGCGGAGCGTTGTTACGTTCACGACCTGCAAGGGAGTGAACAGTAACGATATAGTGTGCGGACCACGTGAACGAGCAGGAGAAAAGTTTCTCCTGCTCGATTACAGACGCACGTATTATTTAAT
>CANQUH010000051.1 GCA_947626965.1 uncultured Lachnospiraceae bacterium | reverse complement strand
TCTCTTCTTGAGGGAAAGACAATCGCAGTAATCGGCTACGGCAGCCAGGGACATGCACATGCGCTGAACGCGAAGGAGTCCGGATGTCACGTAATCATCGGTCTCTATGAAGGCAGCAAATCATGGGACAAAGCAGTTGCACAGGGTTTTGAGGTATATACGACAGCAGAAGCCGCAAAGAAAGCGGATATCATCATGATCCTGATCAACGATGAGAAGCAGGCAGCCATGTACAAGAAAGACATCGAGCCGAACCTTGAGGAAGGCAACATGCTGATGTTCGCTCATGGCTTCAATATTCATTTTGGATGCATCGTTCCGCCGCCATACGTTGACGTCACGATGATCGCTCCGAAAGGACCTGGCCACACAGTAAGAAGCGAGTACCAGGCAGGCAAGGGCGTTCCGTGTCTCGTTGCGGTACAGCAGGATGCTACAGGCAAGGCTCTTGATTTAGCTCTCGCTTACGCGCTGGCAATCGGCGGCGCACGTGCAGGCGTTCTTGAGACCACTTTCCGTACAGAGACTGAGACAGACCTCTTCGGCGAGCAGGCTGTTCTCTGCGGCGGTGTCTGCGCTCTGATGCAGGCAGGTTTTGAGACACTGGTTGAAGCAGGATATGACGCAAGAAATGCTTACTTCGAGTGTATCCATGAGATGAAGCTGATCGTCGACCTGATCTATCAGTCAGGTTTTGCAGGAATGAGATACTCCATCTCCAATACTGCTGAGTACGGTGATTACATCACAGGCCCGAAGATCATCACGGATGAGACAAAGAAGACCATGAAGCAGATTCTGAAGAACATTCAGGATGGTTCCTTTGCGAAGGACTTCCTGCTTGACATGTCATCCGCAGGCGGACAGGTACATTTCAAGGCTATGCGCAAACTGGCAGCTGAGCATCCGTCAGAGATCGTTGGCGAGGAAGTTCGCAAGCTGTACAGCTGGAATGGCGAGGACAAGCTGATCAACAACTAATCTGTTCTCAGATTACGGGTTTACTGGGGCTGCCGCAGTGGTGACTGCGGCAGCCCTGTGTGCATAAAATGCAAAATAATTCAGGAGGGATGAAAATGGGAATGACAATGACACAGAAAATCCTGGCGGCCGCATCCGGTCTTGCGTCTGTGGAGGCGGGACAGCTGATTGAGGCTGATCTGGATCTGGTTCTGGGGAATGACATCACTTCCCCGGTTGCCATCCATGAGATGGATAAATTTAAAGAGGATAAAGTGTTCGACAAGGACAAAATTGCTCTTGTCATGGATCACTTTATCCCGAACAAGGATATAAAATCCGCAGAACACTGCAAGTGTGTGCGTGAGTTTGCCTGCAGGCATGAGATCACGAATTACTTTGACGTGGGAGAGATGGGAATCGAGCATGCGCTTGTTCCTGAGAAGGGCCTCGCGGTCGCGGGCGATGTGATTATCGGCGCGGACTCTCACACCTGTACATACGGCGCGCTCGGAGCATTTTCGACAGGTGTCGGAAGTACGGACATGGCAGCCGGTATGGCGACGGGAAAAGCATGGTTCAAGGTTCCGTCCGCACTTAAGATCACGCTGACAGGCAAGCCCTCGAAATGGGTGAGCGGCAAGGACGTGATTCTTCACCTGATTGGAACGATCGGCGTGGACGGCGCTCTTTACAAGTCTCTCGAATTTGTCGGAGACGGCGTGGCAAATCTTTCCATGGACGACCGCTTTACAATTGCGAACATGGCGATCGAAGCCGGTGCGAAGAACGGAATCTTCCCGGTGGATGAGAAAGCCATTGCCTACATGAAAGAACACTCAACAAGAGAATATAAAGTTTATGAGTCAGATGCGGACGCTGTATACGATGAGGAATACACAATTGACCTCGCTGCGCTGAAGCCGACGGTCGCGTTCCCGCATCTTCCGGAAAATACAAAGACAGTTGACGAGATCAAAGAGGACGTTGTGATCGATCAGGTGGTTATCGGTTCCTGCACGAACGGACGCATCAGTGATCTGCGCACCGCGGCGGAGATCCTCAAGGACCGCAAGGTGAAAAAAGGAATCCGCTGTATCGTGATTCCGGCCACACAGGCCGTTTATCTGCAGGCGATGGACGAAGGACTTCTGAGAACGTTCATTGAGGCAGGCGCTGTTGTCAGCACGCCGACCTGCGGTCCGTGCCTCGGCGGCTACATGGGAATTCTCGCGGATAAGGAGCGCTGTGTATCGACGACCAACCGCAATTTTGTCGGACGTATGGGGCATGTCGGCTCCGAAGTATATCTGGCAAGCCCGGCGGTGGCGGCGGCAAGTGCTGTGACAGGAAAGATTTCAGCTCCGGATGAGCTTGGATTATAGGAGGTGCGGCATATGAAAGCGAATGGAACAGTTTTTAAATATGGCAGCAATGTGGACACCGATGTGATCATTCCGGCACGTTATCTGAATTCCTCGGATCCGGCGGAGCTTGCACAGCACTGCATGGAGGATATCGATAAAGAATTCATCCACAAAGTGAAAAAAGGCGACATCATCGTCGCGGACAAGAATTTTGGCTGCGGTTCCTCACGTGAGCATGCGCCGATCGCGATTAAGGCGGCCGGCGTCAGCTGTGTGATCGCGGAGACGTTTGCGAGGATTTTTTACCGGAACGCGATCAACATCGGACTTCCGATCATTGAGTGTCCGGAGGCTTCCCGCGGAATTGAGAACGGCGATCAGGTGGAAGTTGACTTTGACAGCGGCATGATCTACAACCGCACAAAGGGAACCGAGTTCAAAGGACAGGCATTCCCGGAATTTATGCAGAAGATTATTGCGGCGGAAGGTCTTGTGAATTATGTGAATTCAACAAAATACAAATAATATTCGCACTGCCGAAATATAAACAGTATTAGTAAAATGCAAACCATACTTGACAAAGCGGCAAGTACAGGCTTATAATTATTCACAACAGAGAGCAAAAGCATGTTTGGCGCAGGCGCCTGGGTGAAAAGGTGATCTGCGCCATTTTTTTACGTGAACAGTGAGTCGACACATGCGTGCATGTGTCTGACAGGTATCGCGGCAGCGGCCGGGACATGTGGGGCGTGTTTCAGTTCGTCTGCGCAGAAACAAAGTGAGGACTGTATGGAAAATAAGAACAGTGGAGAGATTCTTCTGGAGATAAAGGATCTGTCGATTTCTTTTTTTAACAAGAGCGGTGAAGTGCAGGCGGTTCGGAACATCAGCTATACACTGAACCGCGGAGAAGTGCTCGGTATCGTGGGGGAATCCGGAAGCGGCAAATCTGTTTCGAGTCACGGGATTCTCCGCCTGACTCCGGCAAGCGGAAAAGTAAAGAACGGTGAAATCCTGTTTAAAGGAAAAGATATTCTGAAAATGTCAAAGCAGGAGCTCATGGATCTTCGGGGAAACAGAATCGCGATGATTTTTCAGGATCCCATGACATCGCTTGATCCTCTTTTTACGGTCGGCTATCAGCTGAACGAAGCGCTGAAGAAGCACACGGAACTTGACAAAAAACAGAGAGAGAAGCGCATGATCGAACTGCTTGAGATGGTGGGAATCAATCAGCCGGAACGCCGTATAAAGCAGTATCCGTATGAGTTTTCCGGCGGTATGCGCCAGCGTGTCATGATTGCGATGGCTCTTTCCTGCGATCCGGAACTTCTGATCGCGGATGAGCCGACGACAGCGCTGGATGTGACGATTCAGGCGCAGATCATTGATCTCCTGAAGGAATTAAAAGAAAAACTTGGCATGGCGATTATATTTATCACGCATGATCTCGGCGTTGTGTCCGATATCTGCGACAAGATTATCGTCATGTACGCGGGCAGGATTGTGGAGGAAGGCCGAAGCCGCCAGATCTTTTATGAGCGGCGTCATCCGTACACGGAAGGGCTTCTTGCCTCAGTACCTGATATCGACAGTGACGTCAATGAGAAACTTCGGCCAATTCGCGGGAATCCCCCTGATATGAGCTGCCTGAAACCGGGCTGCGCGTTTGCCCCGCGGTGTGAATATGCGATGGGCATCTGTGTGCGGGAGGAACCGCCGCAGATTGAGATTGATGATACACACTGTGCGGCGTGCTGGAAGCTGGTCAGGGACGCGCTTGCAGAAGGAAGTGTCTGAAGGAAATCTGTTTCCGTATATCAAAAAACGGAGGGATATTTTCCGGTCATGGTTCAGCATCAGCCGGAAGCCTGGCAGAAGCGGTCATTGGTCCGCATGGCTCAACTATGAAAATCGTGAATGAATAATGAATGAAGGGATTACCGTATGGCTAATACAGTAGTACAGAATCAGCAGACGGCCGAAAAGGGCGAAGTTCTGCTGGAGGTCAGAAATCTGAAAAAATATTTTCAGGTGCGCACCGGTTTTGTAAAGAAGACGGATCTGAAAGCGGTGGACGACGTCAGTTTTTTCATACGGCGCGGCGAAACGCTCGGCATTGTGGGCGAGAGCGGCTGCGGAAAGACGACGCTCGGCAGGACGATCCTGCGGCTTGAGGAGCCGACGGCCGGCGACATCCTCTACGAGGGTCAGTCGATTCTCGGCAAGGATATGAAGGAATACAGAAAAAAAATGCAGATCGTGTTCCAGGATCCTTACGCCTCGCTTGATCCGCGAAAGACGGTAGGCGATATCATCGGCGAGGCAATGGATATTCAGAAACTCTGTTCCAGCAAGGAGGAACGCCGCGACAGGATTCTGGAACTGATGCGGCTTGTCGGGCTGAACACGGAATTTTACAATCGTTTTCCGCATGAGTTTTCGGGCGGACAGCGCCAGAGAATCGGCATCGCGCGGGCGCTTGCGGTCAGGCCGGGATTTATCGTCTGCGACGAGCCTGTCTCAGCGCTGGATGTGTCGATCCAGGCGCAGATCATCAACATGCTGGAAGAACTGCAGGAGACGCAGAAGCTCACCTATCTGTTTATCGCCCACGATCTTGCGATCGTGAAGCATATCAGCAGCAGAATCGGCGTCATGTATCTTGGACATATGGTGGAGCTGACAGACAGCTCAGAACTATACTCCAATCCGCTCCATCCCTACACGCAGATGCTGCTGTCGGCGATCCCGATCGCAAATCCGGACGTAAGCGCCGCGAGAAAAAGGATCCGCCTGGAAGGAGAGATCCCAAGTCCGCTTTCTCCTCCGTCAGGCTGCCCGTTCCGCACACGCTGCCCGAAAGCATCTCCGGGCTGCGCAGGCAGGGTGCCTCCGCTTAAGGAAGTCAGTACCGGACATTACGCGGCCTGCCATAATTTGTAAAGGAGAGTCAGTATGCAGCTTTCAAGATATATCATCAAACGAATACTTCTGGCCATTGTCAGTATTTTCGCCATCGTCACAATTACTTTTTTTCTGATGAACCTGATGCCGGGCGATCCGTTCATGTCGGAAAAAGCGACCGAGGAATCGCGCCAGAAGCTGATTGAAAAGTACGGACTTGACCAGCCGATTTACATACAGTACGAAAAATATCTGAAGAATCTTGTAAAAGGAGATATGGGAACGAGCTACGTGCTTCAGAAGGGCCGCGAGGTCCGCACAATCATTTTCGAATCGTTTTCCGTTTCCATGAAGCTTGGCGTCCGGGCCCTGATCCTGGCAGTGATTGCGGGGATCACTCTGGGATGCATCGCCGGTCTGACGAAAGACAGACTGCCCGACGGACTGGTGAGGATCTTCTCGTCCATCGGGATATCCATGCCCAGCTATGTTGTGGCGGCAATCCTGATGATCGTTCTCGCGGTCTCATGGAACATTTTGCCGCTCAACTACAACAAGCCGGGCGGATGGATCATGCCGATGCTCACGCTTGCCACATATCCGACCTGTTATCTGACGAGGCTCACGCGGGCAAGCATCCTGGAAGTCATGAACCAGGATTATCTGAGAACAGAGCGGGCAAAGGGAATGTCCGAATTTGTTGTGGTATTTGTCCATGCGCTTAAAAATTCCCTGATTCCGGTTATCACATATCTCGGACCGCTGACGGCTTCCATTCTCACCGGAGGTTTCGTCGCGGAGAGCGTGTTCAGCGTTCCGGGGCTTGGCAGATATTTTGTGAGCTCTATCAGCGGCCGGGATTATACAATGATCATGGGCATTACAATTTTCTATTCCACCCTGATTGTGATTATGAACCTGGTCTGTGACATTCTGTATAAGATTGTGGATCCCAGAATTAGTTTTGAATAAGGATGATGGTTATGAAAATAAGTGCGTTATCTATGCAGAATAAGATTTCACCGGATGATTTTGCTCCCCTTGGCAGTGATTTTTTCGGGGAAGAATCGCTGAATACGGAGGAAGTAGGATACTGGAAAGCGAGCTGGCAGCGTCTGAAAGCCAATAAAATCGCAATGTTTGCCCTGGTGATCATCGTGGTTCTGATGTTTTTTGCCTTCATTGGTCCGATGCTTTCTCCATATACTTATGACCAGCAGGTCCGGGGCGACGAGGGAATGTGGCCCTGCCTGAAGCATCCGTTCGGGACGGACCGCATCGGCCGTGATCTGCTTGTGCGCTGTATGATCGGCACGAGGATCTCCATGCTGGTTGGTATCGTATCAGCCGTGATCGTCATGATTGTGGGAAGTATCTACGGCTCCATCTCCGGCCTGATCGGCGGCAAGGTCGACATCGCGATGATGCGTCTCGTGGATATTGTTTATTCCATCCCAGAGATTCTGCTGATCGTCGTGATCAAAATGATCATCAGCGACCCGCTGGATACGCTGATCAACACGGTGCCCGCGTTTTACGGGCTGCGCCGAATCGGTTCTGGCCTGATCGCGATTTTTCTTGTTTACGGCTGCCTGTACTGGGTCGGCATGGCGCGTATCGTGCGCGGGCAGATCCTGCAGCTTAAAAATCTGGAATATGTGACGGCGGCCAATGCGCTCGGCTGTTCAAGAAGCAGAATGATCCGCGAACATCTTCTTCCGAACTGTATCGGTCAGCTGATCGCGACCGTTATGCTGCAGATTCCGTCGGCGATCTTCACGGAAGCGTTCCTGAGCTATATCGGAATCGGCGTTGCCGCGCCGATGGCGAGCCTTGGCTCTCTGACTTCCGAGGCCCTCAACGGCATCAATTCCAACCCTTACCGCGTCGTATTTCCCGCGATTCTGATCAGCCTGATTATTTTGTCGTTTAATCTGTTCGGAGACGGGCTACGCGATGCGCTTGACCCGAAAATGAAAAAATAATGTATGACCGCGTATATCTCTCCGGCGCCCGGAAGGGACAATGCTTTGAAACGCGTGCCGGAGTGCATATAAATTTTTTAAGGAGGATTTACTATGAAAAAACGTAACAAACTGGTTGCCGCAGCTCTGGCGCTTGCCATGACTGTGTCTTCTCTTCCGGTTATGGGTGTTTTCGCGGAAGAGGGAGGAAAATTTGAGATCTCCGTCACCGGCGGCGGTGAGGACAGCATGGTGCTTGACACTTCCGAGTGCGGTGCGCTCAACGGTCTTTCCGCGTGCCGTCACCTGTTCGAAGGTCTGTACAAGCTGGATGCCAACGGTGAGGTAGTACTTGGCCAGGCGGCTTCCGTGGAGACAAGCGAGGACGGTCTTGACTGGACTTTTACGCTGAGAGATGACATCACATGGTCCGACGGCCAGCCCGTTACCGCGCAGGACTTCATTTTTGGATTCAACGCCCTGAAAGAGGCGGCGCAGAGCTATGAAGCGCTTCTGTCCGATCTGACCAACCCGGACAATCCGTACGAAGCCCCGGATGACAAGACCGTCGTGATCCATCTGGCTTCCCCGACGGCGTTCCTTCCGTCCGTGCTTGCGTTCCCGCCGACCTACCCGATCCGGGAAGACTTCTACGGCGACGGCGAGACCTACGCGACGGATCCTGACAAGGCAGTCTACAATGGGCCGTATGAGCTGACCGACTGGCAGCATCAGTCTGTGATGACGATGGAACTTCGTGACGACTACTATGATTCTGCCAACATCCAGGTTGAGAAGATCAACTGGTATCTCGTCACGGAAGAGCGTTCCGCTCTTGCAAGCTTTGAGAACGGCGAGTACGTTTATTCTGATCTGATCCCGGATGAGGAAGTTGAGCGTATGGACGGCAATGGCCTTCATTACGTGCCGGGCAACAACAACTACTGTATCATGTTCAACCTGAATCAGGATCCGGAAAAGGGCGGCACGGGCGCAGAGGCTCTTCAGGATGTCAACGTCCGCAAGGCTCTTGCTCTTGCAGTCGACCGTCAGCGTATCATGGATATCCGTGCCATGAACGACGAGCCGGGCATCACATACGCGAGCAGCGGCTATACAAATGAGGAAGGCGTAGACTTCACAGAGTACGCGGATCCGTGGCTCGATATAGATAACTACGAGGGCAACTGCGAGGAGGCGAAGCAGCTTCTTGCCGACGCAGGCTACCCGGACGGACAGGGCTTCCCGGTTCTGAAGTACATCGTCAACAATGCAAGCCGCAAGGAAGTTGCCGAGATGGTTGCAAGCGACTGGAAGAGCGTGCTTGGAATTGACGCGACAGTTGAGACTTCCGAGAACTTCTTCACCGACAGAGATGAAGGAAATTATGATGTTTCCTATTTCGGATGGTTCATGGACTATGAGGATCTCTCCAACATGTACAGTTCCATGCTCAATTCCGACGCATTCTGGGAGAGCGAGGAATTTACAACAGCCTACAACGCGGCAATCTCCACCTCCGATCAGGCAGAGCAGTGGGAACACTACAAAGAGTGTGAGGCGGTTCTTGCAAAGGATCTTCCGGTATCCGTACTCCTTCACTCAATGAACAAATATCTGTTCCACGATGACATGTATGACGGACTGGTTTACAACTGCAGTATGTTCGTATTCACGTACCTGACACAGAAATAAAGGCTGAGATACACGTGGTAATTTAACAGAAGCTGCTGCCGCTCACAAAGTGAACAGCAGTCCTGTGCCGCGGCAGTCAGGAATACCTTCGGGCGGATACCTGAAAGGTTTTTCCGAAAGGATCCTGATCTGCCGCGGTTTTTCTGTTGCATGGATATGAAAAGGCAGTAACGGTCTGTATTTGCTGCCTTTTTACAGCATATGGAGGAAATTATGAAAATAAAGAGCATTTCGTTGGGCTATATCGACATACCGCTTGTCACACCGTTTAAAACGGCTCTTCGGACGGTAAACAGCGTAAATGATCTGATCGTGAAAATTGAGACGGAAGACGGGGCGTTCGGCTACGGGGAGGCTCCTCCAACCGCCGTAATCACAGGAGACACAAAAGAGTCGATCGAGGCGACAGTCCGGGGATACATTGCCCCGGCGATCATTGGAATGGATCTGGACGATCTCGATGCGGTTATGAAAAAGATGGAAAAAAGCATCGCAAAAAATACTTCCGCAAAAGCGGCAGTCGATATCGCACTTTATGATCTGTACGCAAAAAGACGGAATATGCCGCTGTTCCGCCTGCTCTCCGAGAACGATCCGGCACAGACAAAAACACGGCTCGAGACGGATCTGACGATCAGCGTCAACGATACGGATGAGATGGTGCGCGACAGTCTCCGCGCGGCCGCACAGGGATTTCGCATTCTCAAGGTGAAAGTCGGGAAAGGCGGCAGCAAGGATGTCGAACGGATTCGGGAGATCCGAAGAGCGGTTGGTCCCGGAATCGTGATCCGCGTGGACGCCAATCAGGGGTGGTCAAAAGAAGAAGCCGTGCGGACAATCCGGGCAATGGAGGATGCAGCCCTCGATGTTGAGCTGGTGGAGCAGCCTGTATCCGGTCATGATTTCAAAGGGCTGAAGTATGTCACAGAGCATGTAAATACACCGATTCTTGCGGATGAAGCGGTATTTTCCGTCGAGGATGCGGAGCGTATCATTGAGGAAAGAGCGGCAGACCTGATCAATATCAAACTGATGAAGACAGGCGGTATTCACAATGCGCAGAAAATCTGCGATATTGCGCAGAAGAATGAAATCAGATGCATGATCGGCTGTATGCTTGAAAGCAAAGTGGCAGTCAGCGCGGGGGCGCATCTGGCGGCGGCGCGCAGCTGTGTCACAATGGCGGACCTGGACGGCCCGTCCCTGTGCAGCATCGACCCGTACGAGGGGGGACCTGTCTATCAGGGACCGGAGATTCTGCTGACCGAGGAAAAGGGAATCGGAATTGCGAAAGTACCGGTTCTGTTTGAAGAAGTTTGTTCCTCCACAGGAAGCTGTGTCCTGTGAGTGAACAGAACGCGTTCAGTTTTTGAAAAAAGGAGCAGTTTCACATCTGCTCCTTTCACAGGGAGGATGAAAAATATGCTCAGACAGCTGGCGGTTATAACTTCCCGGCACTGTTATCTGCGCGAAGCGCCGGGAGAAAATAAAAATCATAACAGCAGTGAAATTGTGGATGAGATTTTTTCCGGGTGGGCCGTCTGTATTTTCCCGGAATCGGCCGCAAACGGATGGATCAAAGCAGAGACTCACTATGGATACAGCGGTTATATTCCCGAAAGCTGCGCACGCATGATCGATCGCGCAGAACTGCTCCGCCGTCAGGACAGAAGAAAATTCCGGGCAGTGCAGGTGCGCGAAGCAGATCTTTTGCAGGAGCCAAAGGTCCAGGGACTTCCTCTGGAACTGCTGGAAAAAAATGCGTTTGTGGAGCTGCTGGATATCCGGAAAGGAGAGAGCGCGGACGACATCGGCGGGGAATACCGGAAAGAAGAACAGGAAAGCCGGACCTGCACAGAAGAAAATCCGGGTGCGAAAAGGGAAGAGGGCTGGCTGCGTGTGAGGACAGCATCCGGCAAAGAAGGTTATGTGCATGCAGTTTATCTGAGAGAACGCCAGGATGACGACGCGTATCTGCTTGCAGATGATGCCGGGAAAGAGAATTATTTTCGGAAATTCCGGAAAATACGGGATGCACAGGAAGAACTGTTTCGGGAAGGACTTGTAAAGAGCGCAAAGTCGTACCTTGGAACACAGTACCGCTGGGGAGGGAAGTCCTCGCAGGGACTGGACTGCTCAGGACTCGTATTCATGTGTTATATGGAAAACGGCGCGCTGATCTACCGGGATGCCGGAACTCCTGACAATTATGCAGTACGGAGAATTTCTGCAGATAAGCTGAAAAAAGGGGATCTGATCTTTTTCCCGGGACATGTAGCGATGTATCTTGGAGAAAGCCGCTATATCCACTCGACTGCGTTTGCCGCGACGCCCTGTGTCACGATTAACAGCCTGAATCCGGAGGATGATGATTACAGAGAAGATCTTGCGGGTAAAATAACCGGATATGGAAGTATTTTTCAGAATACGGCTGCCTGCCAGGACGAACACAGACCGGAATCCTGTTTCTGTCATCTGAAAAACAGGCTGGAAAAGCTTCCCGGAACGATCAGTTTTGTATACAGGAACCTCTCTTCAGGAGAACAGTACAGTTACCATGAGGACGAACCGCAGCCGGCCGCAAGCATCATCAAGCTGTTTCTGATGGCTGCCGCGTTTCAGGCTGTTTTTGACGGCAGGATCCGCGAAGAAGACAAAATATTCGTCAGGAAGACGGACTGTGTCCCATCCTGCGGCGTGCTCACCTATCTTTCCGGAGAAAGAGAGGTCTCCGTCAGAGATCTGATTGAACTGATGATCATCGTGAGCGATAACACCGCGGCCAATCTTTTGTTTGATCTTCTGGGGAGCGAATACCTGGATTCTTTTATAAAAGAAAAACTTGGAATGAACAAAACCGTTTTCCGAAGAAAAATGTTTGATTCTTTCCGTGCGGCAAAAGGAATTGAGAATTATGTGACGGCCCGGGATGCCGCAGACCTGCTTGAAAAAATTTATAAGAGAGAGCTTGTCAGCCCGGAAGCTTCTGCCGAAATGTACCGGATTCTGACACACCAGAGACTGAATGGAAAGATTCCGTTCCGGCTCCACACACTGAATCCTGCTCCCGTGATCGCCCACAAGACAGGAGAGGATACAGGCATCACCCACGATGTGGCGATCATAAGCGGGAAGGAACCGTTCATTCTCTGTTTTCTGGGAAGCGGAACAGACGTACCGGAATTTGAACGTCTGATGGCGGACGTTTCCTGGGAGATCTATCAGAAAGAAGATCGTCTGTCATAGTACTCATATCCGGGGCCGCATAATATAATGATAGAAAACAATGAGAGTCTGGTTAATACTGTCCTGTCAGGCGACCAGGAAGGACCAGGTGAATTGTGGAAGAAAAAAACAGAGAGAGAATCCGAAATATACTGCTGTTTATTTCTCTGATCTTACTTTTTATCGGAATGGCAGCCGTGTCATTTATCCTGCTTCATCATTATGCGGAATACGGAAGAGAAGTATCTGTAAATATGGCAGAATCACGCGGGAAAAAAGATGATCAAAAACAGGAGACAGCTTCTGCCGAAGGGCAGGACAAAAAAGCTTTTCTGAAAAAACTGGAGCCCGGGCGGACAATCCGGGTACAGCTTCTCGGGGACGAATATCTGACGGAGTACCACGAGACGCTGGCAGTGACGGCAGAGTCCGGTCTGGTCGTCAGCCGCGGCAAAAGGAGACAGGTAATTCCGGCAGGAGAGACTTTTCGGATTTTCTGCGCAGAGGAAATGACGGGTGAGCCGGAGAAGAATGATGAGATAAGGCTCGCTGCAGATCAGAAGATTACCCTGGAAGCCGCTGATAAAACACAGCCGCTGATTCTTCCGGAGCTGGTTCGGGGACAGGAAAGCCCTTCCTATGAAGGGAAAATCGAGGTTTCCGGGACAGAAAAAGGACTGCTGGTGGTAAATGAAGTTGACCTGGAAACGTATCTGCAGAGTGTTGTGAGCAGCGAAATGCCCAGTTCCTATCCCCTGCAGGCCCTCTGCGCGCAGGCCATATGCGCGAGGACCTACGCCGTCAATTGCATAAATCAGTCAGAAGGACAGAAAAAAACGGCAGATCTGGATGACAGTACCTCCTGGCAGGTATATAATAATTATCCGGGAGACGAATTGTCCGCGCAGGCCGTCCATATGACAGAAGGGTTAATCATGGACTGCAGCGATGTATATTATTATTCCACTTCCTGCCTGACAGAAGGAAGAACCGATCTCGGCAATGAAGAAAATTTTCGGAAATTTCTGGATGCCGAGCCGGAAAAAGATGCCGAATACGGCTCTCCCTGGGTGCGCTGGTCGGTCGAGCTGCCCGAAGAGCAGATTCTGGATTCACTGAAAAAATTTTACGGCTGCGAATGGAAAAAACTTCAGCAGGTGAAGGTTCGGGAGAGAAGTCCTGAAGGACAGGTGCAGAGCCTTTCTTTTTCAAACGGAAGCGAGGAGATCCTGGCAGACGGAGAATATCAGATCCGCTGTGTGCTTGGCTGCGCCCGGGCCGTAATTCGGCTGATGGACGGTTCCAGAACAGAAAACCTGCAGCTTCTGCCAAGCGCTTATTTTTATATCAAAAAAAACAGGAAAAAGCAGGAAGACTCCGCTGTTTTTATCTGCGGCGGCGGCTACGGCCATGGAATCGGCATGAGTCAGAATGGGGCGGCGGCCATGGCCAGGGAAGGGGCCGGGTATGAGGAGATATTGAAATATTACTATTCATAAAGACGTTTGTTTCATGAATAAAGGATAACTATATGAATACTATTGTGAAAATTATGCGGTGGATACAGAATTTTATTCTGAAGATGGGCAGGGATGACGTACGCGCCCATGCCGCGGCAACTTCTTTTTTTATGATACTGAGCTTCATTCCATTTCTGATGCTTTTGCTGACGGCGGTTCAGTTTACCCCGCTGACACAGGAGCTTGTGCTTGAGGTAATCGAGACAGCGACACCGTTTGAAATTTCAGAAACGATCCGTGGGCTGGTTGGGAGTCTGTTCAATAATTCCTACGCGCTTTTGTCATGGACTGCTGTTGTGTCGATCTGGACTTCGAGCAAGGCGATCATCGGGCTGACCGACGGACTGAATTCCGTAAATCAGCTGGAGGAGACAAGAAATTTCTTTGTCATGCGTATCTGGGCCGTTTTTTATACTGCGGTTATGCTTATTATCATGATTATATCCATTGGCATCCTTGTCTTCGGATACAGGATTCAGCAGTATCTGCGCAGTATCGTGCCTTTGATTGACAGACACGCGAGAGTGACTCTTGCCCTGCAGATGCTGCTTTCACTTGCAGTGCTCACACTTTTATTCGAGCTGCTTTATGTGTTTCTTCCAAACAAACGGAATAACTTTCTCAGTCAGCTGCCAGGGGCGGTCTTTACCGCTGTTTCATGGGCCGTCTTTTCGTATGCATTTTCAATCTATCTGGAATACGCCAGCAACATGACCGCAATCTATGGCGGACTTACGACGCTGATTGTGGTCATGCTGTGGCTGTATTTCTGTATGTACCTGTTTTTTACAGGTGCGGAAATCAACCAGTATATCGAACATCCGGAATCGTTTACTGAGCATGAGGAAAGGAGAAGATAATGGAATCAGACATTTATTTCATGCCGCTCGGCGGAGGGCAGAGAGTAGGCGCAAGCTGTTATTTTCTGCGTATTGGCAATGCAAACATAATACTGGACGCCGGAACCGGCAGAAAAAACGGACTGGAATTTGAGCCGGATTTTCACTCCCTGGTCACTGCTCCTTTTATTCAGTCTGTGAATCAGATCAGCCAGATCTACATTTCCCACGCGCATATGGACCATGTGGGCTGCCTGATAAAACTGATGGGGAGCGCAAAACATTCCGCTGTTTTCATGACAGAAATTACAAGATTACTGACAGAGTATCAGTTGTATGATAAAATATATTTCAGCGGGGCTCCCGGAAGTGAGGAATCGCGTCTGGCGGTAAGAAATCTGCTGGAGCGTATAGCCGGAGTCAGCTATATGCAGACGATCGATTTCGGGGCTTACAAAACAACCTTTCTTCCGGCCGGCCATATTCCGGGCGCCATGATGACACTGTTTGACACGGGGAAACGCAGAATTCTGTACACAGGTGATTATTCCCTGGATCATACTCTGCTGACCGGCGGATGCAAAATACCGGACAATCTGAAAATAGATACGGTTATCCTGTGCGGTCTGCATGCGAAACACCCGGACTATGTCAAAAAGACAAACTCTTTAATTAAAACTGTAAACTATGTCCTGAGGACGGCAAAAAAAACAAATCAGTCAATCGCCTGTTACATTCCGCAGCTGAGCAAGGGGATCGAATTTCTGAAAGCTTTAAATGAACATAATTATGATGGAATCCCGGTATACATAGAAGAATCTCTGATGAAGGTAGTCAGAAAGATGGAACAGCTGTCGATTCCAGTCATGAACCGGTACAATAAAGTGATTGATGAAGACAGTCTTCCCGGCGGACTGCATATTCTGGTGACTTCATCCCCTGAAAGAAGAGCTCCGGGGATGTACAGGAACATAACAGTGAACTTCTCTCTGCATGAGGATTTTTCCGATATGAAAAAATTCATTAAGGCGGTAAATCCCCGGCAGGCAGTTCTGGTGCACTGCGAAAAAGAATATTCCGTTTTTGACAGGACGATCGAACAGGAAATGATGGCCGACGGAGACTGCAGGACACAGTTTATTTTTGCAGAAGAAAAAGAAATTTACAAATTATAATATAATAAAAGCGGGGAAATCAGAATGATAAATATCAATAATGAAAAAGTCAGAGAAGTCATCCAGAGTATTCATGAATCAATGCTCAGGAATGTAAAGCGCGGCGGACAGGTCAAAGAAGAATTTGTGATGGAAAACAGAATTTTTTCCTTCATATGTCATGACTATGATCTTGGACCTGCAAAATGTGCCGCAGAAATGAACCGGAAGTACGGATATGATTTGAACGCGGACGAGGTAATTCAGGTTTTCCGGAACAGGAGGATGGCAAACCCGGGCGAGCGGAAGGAATTATTTCAGTGGGCGGAAAAAGTGGCGGACTGCTTTGCAGGGGCAATCACCGGCAGGAGAGATGCCTACGACAAATTTGAGAAAGTAAGAAAGACCACTGTGACGAAAAACGGAAAGTGGCATAAGTCCCAGGAACGGATCGCGGCAATTATGATATATGAGCGGTATCCTGAAATTGATCTGCACGACGATACAGACAAGCTGCATCTTCTCGGCAATATACTGGCGAAATACTTCTTTTTCGATATGTCAGACGCCATCAGTGAAGCGTACGGTTTCCCGCAGTACAGAGACAAAAAAGCCCAGGCTGCAGCTGTCGGCAAACCCGAAAATAAAATTTCCTACGAGCAGGCCATAAAGAGAATTGATCAGCTTGAGAAGAATCTCGAGAGAACAAATACCCTGCTGCAGGATCTGCAGGACGAATTTGAGGAACAGCTTGAAGCGAACAAAGTAAAGGAACTGGCAGACTTTTTTGCCAGGCTTAATTCAGAAAAATACGGATGTATTCTCGATGAGCTGCTGGTACTGAGAAAAGGCATCGACATGCTTCGCAAAAGCAATTATGAGCTTCCCATAGAAATCAACGGGCTTCTGGTCATGGTCAGGAAGCTGATCCAGTTTGTCCGCGACAGTCACATTGACCCCATCATGAAAACGGATTCGATAAAAGTAGTGACTGCATCGGATGTTGAATTCTGCAATTATGAGGGAACCCCGTTTGCTTCAGAGGACGAAAGGAAGCAGGTGAGAGTGATTTCGCCAGGCTGGATCTACAAAGACAAGGAACTGCAGATATCAAGGCCGAAAGTGAAGGAGGAATACTGATGCGGAAAATTTCGGATGATGAACATAACGATCTCTGCGTGGGGATCGATCTCGGCACCACGAACTCTGTTCTGGCGACGATCAATGAAAAGCCAAACGGAGACATCGTCAGCAAGGTTGTGGAGATTTCCAGAGGGGTGGACATCTACAATGCCGTCTCCGGCGAGGCGAAGCTGACGATGATGAAGAAACCCACCCTGCCGTCCTGCATATACTACAGGCAGGAAAAAAATTACGAACCCCTGGTCGGGGATTTCGCGAAGATTCAGTATCCGCTGAGGCCGTACCTTGTGGCGAAATCAATCAAGAGTCAGATGGGAAAGCCGTTTGCGGAGGGGCTGTCCCCGGATATTCCGGACAAGACGCCCGCCCAGATATCAGCGAGGACTCTGCGGCACATGCTCAGAGAGGCTTCCAGAGTATACCGGTGTGAAATTACGGACGCGGTCATCACGGTTCCCGCCAATTTCGATTCGGCAATGTGCAAGGCAACCCGTGACGCGGCGGAGCTTGCCGGCATCAGGGTCAGAAATTCGGATGGAAGCGAACGTCCTGTCCTGCTGTCCGAACCCAATGCCGTTATCTATGATCTGATCAACCAGATTCATAACGGAGAGATATCCGGCCGTATTCTGGATCTGAGCACTCCGAAAAGAGTACTGGTATTCGATCTGGGAGGCGGTACTCTTGACATTACCATGCACGAAATAAGGAGAAGAGAGGACAACGCGGATGTCCTGAAAGTGGATGAGATTGCAACCAACCGGTATACGCTTCTTGGCGGCGATGATTTTGACGGAAAAATCGCGGAAGCCATGTATGAAAGATATTTAAAGCAGTATGCGAAGTATCCGGATGTTGTGATTGAACTGCGGAAGAAGAAAAATGTTATCATGCCCCAGCTTATGGTGTACGCGGAACATTTAAAACTGGATTTAAATGAACGCTGCGGGGAAGATTACAGTTCCGGATGGGACGACGATGACGATGAGATTGAGATTCCTACCGGCGGAAATATGGGAGGAATTGGTTATTCCTATGATGATATTTTTTCAAAAGAAGAGATTGAAGAGATATTATCAGTATTTATGGCCAGAGAAATGGTCTATGACGATTACAAAAGAATTGCTGAGATCAGCAATACCAGAAATATCATATATCCGATTCTGGATGTACTGCAGAAGGCTTCTGCCAAGCTGAATACGGCAGAAGTTGCTGTGGATGCGGTTATTGTAAACGGAGGAATGTCAAAATTCTATATGATTACAGACCGACTGAAAGAATTTTTTGGCTTCGAGCCGATTGTGGCTCTGGACCCCGATCAGTCGGTTGCGCGCGGGGCAGCGGTGTATCATTATTATCTGCATAAATACGAGGAAATGCAGGATGATATGAGGATGCTCGGCGATCCGGGTTCCTTTGCGGATAACTCCGAAACTGTACCCCGGCCGGACGAACACGGAAGAGCGGCAGCGGCCCGGACAAAGCCGGAGCATGTCTCTCCCATGGCAATCCAGTGGGGAAATACCATTCTGAATGACAGTCTGTATCTTGGCGTCAAGAACGGCGCTGTACATAAGATCATTCCGACAGGGGCCGAGCTTCCCTATAATTCCTCTGTCATGACCGGATTCAGGATTGAGCCGGGACAGTATGTAATCGCGATTCCCATCAAGAGCCGGAATCTTGACGGCACTTACCGGAATATCGCCAGCGGCAACATATCCTTTATGAAAAAATACAACAATGGGGCCTATGTCGCGTTTGTGATTCATATGGGAAGCAGCAAAGTGATAAGTATGAAGGCCTGGACGAGCAGAGATGAAGCCGGCAAAGAAAAAATAGAGGAAGGCTGCGTTGATATAATCATCGATAACGCAGAGAGATCAAGAATCAGGACAAGATTTATAGCGCCGAGCGGCAGCATACTTCAGCCCAAGGCAGAGGTCAACAATATGCTGCAGCTTATTAATAATTATCAAAAGACCAGAAATAAGGCAGAAAGGAGCAATATTTCCAAACGTATCGCCACCTGCGTGAGCAGTATCTGCAGCGCCGGGAATAAAGAAGATTTTGCGGAGGTAATTCTGGACGCATTGTCCAGCGTATCTTCCGAAGAAGCACGACAGAGGCTTTTTGTCGTATCGAGAAAGATAGCCCCCGCCTGGAGCGCGGCGGAAAGAAGAAGTCTGGCAAGACACTGCATCAGTCAGATCAGCGCAGACCTCCAGGGCCTGTCCATGAGCGACGGCCCCAGGATATCCGCGAACATTCAGGCAGTCTACACGATGAGTGTATGTGCGGATGAAGAGCAGCTCAACAGGCTGGAACAGCTGCATGACACGCCCAAATATCTCCAGGCCTGTCTGTACACCCACGCAAAAACGAGAACTCAGATACCATGGCTTTTGCAGGAGTTTGAAAAAGATATCAGAAATGTGAACAGAGGTTATGGAAGCAATCTTCAGTTCAGTGTTCATGCAGTTGGCGTGGCACTGCGCAAAGACGGCGGTCTCCAGCTGCTTCCTGTCAAAACGGAAACCAGAATTGCAAAGCAGATCTGTGATGTCATTTACGGAGGCAGACTGAGCAATGAGGAATTGATCTGCTGCATTCTGGCGCTGGGCTGCATCTGTGACCAGAGGAACCAGATCAATAAAATGGAGAGCGCTGTTCTTGACGAGGTACTGGAAACAATAAGAGATCTTGACCTGTATTATCCGATGAACACGATAAACCGGGAAAAACCTGCGGATGTGGCATCCAAGATGATAAGGGGAAGCATGCTGACAGATGATGAAGAACGTTTTCTTCTGACAAAACTGGAATATTGAAAACTGAAATATTGAATGAATTTCTGCTTGACAGAAAAATATCCTGTGTTAGAATAAATATCAGCGCCGGAGAACCGGCGAATCAGAAGAGATAAGAGATACAGGCGAAGATGGTGCACAGTAGCGGACTTGTCTTCCGACAGAGAGAGGATGTCATCGGCTGGAAGCATACTCAGGTTCAGACAGTGCGCGAATTTCACACCGGAGCTTTATTTCCGCGGACAATGAGCCGCCGCACGCAGAATGTGCAGGGCAGCGCTTTGCGCTGGCAGCGTAAATGCCGGCCGGCCAAGATGATGTTTGCCGCGGAGATCAGATTCCCTGCCAGTTTGCTGGGAGGTATCTGATTTCTGAACTGAAGCAGGTTTGTTTCACAGTAGGAAATAACGTTTATGCACGTTACGCATAATGAGTGCCCGCCGCAAGACGGGAACCAGGGTGGTACCGCGGATCTTTATGCTTCGTCCCTATTTAGTTAGGGGCGGAGCGTTTTTTACT
>CANQUH010000050.1 GCA_947626965.1 uncultured Lachnospiraceae bacterium | reverse complement strand
GAGCAGATTCTTCAGCATCTCAGCTCAAATGGGCTTATACTGAATACTTTTTTTCATGAATTTAAGGCAATTCAGTCTCAATTCGGCTCGCGGGCTGTGCAGATGAAATACCGGATGATTTATATGAAGGAACATAATACATTTCACCCTGGATTTATTTATGATCCTTATATTATTATTAATAAAATGGAGGAAACAGACAGGATGCTGAATCGGTGGCTGCAGATATCTCTGGGTAATGCGAAAAAAGAAAACCTTAAGCGAGAAACAGTTTTTTTAAATAAAGAACTGACGGATATTATGGCTGACTGGTCTGAGCTTCTGAAGTCAAAAGATATTACGTATGAGATATATTTTGATGAAAAAGAAGAATATCCTTACGAGATTTCCAGAGCGGATTTGTATATTATTTTGAATAATTTTCTGCTGAATTCGGCATACTTTCTGGAAAAATGTCATAATCCTCAGCGTAAGATTTTAATTACGCTGAGGTCCGAACAAGAAAATTATCACTTACAGATGTGGAATAATGGTCCGGAACTGGAAGAAAAATACAGGGCAGTGCCCGACAGGATCTTTGACCTGGGAATCAGCAGCAAAGAAGAAGGAACTGGAATCGGTCTGTGGATCATGAAAGAGACCGTGGAACGATATAATGGAACAATCATGGTTTGTGAACAGGAAACAGGCTTTGGAATTGATATTTATTTGAAAAAACAGTGAAGGAAGTGTGGAAAACGATGTTTCGTATCGGAATGATTGAGGACGACAGGGCAGAAGCGAGTGCAATTATGCTGTCATTAAATGAAAATTCAGATCAGTTGGATGAGAATTCTTTTAAATTGTATGAACTGAAAAAAAGTCCCGAGCTCCGGGAGCGGCTTTTTCAGGATATTAGACAGGATATTGCGGACAACAAAGTGCAGTGTATCCTGGTTGATTATAAACTGGATACATTAAAGGAAGTACTGGAAGGAATGGAAATTGTTGAATATCTGCATGAAGAAGTGCCGGAATTTCCTGTGGTGATCCTTACCAATGTGCCGGAGAAAGGAAAGGAAAATGATAAGGCAGATCCGGATAAGGTGTATCCCAAACAAACATTTATGATTCCTGATAACCCGCAGACAAAGGAAATGGTATATCATATTGAGAGAAATATGGAGAGATATACAAGAAAGAGAGCGGAACTGGAATTAAAACAGCGGCATCTCCTGGAGCAAGTGGCAGAAAACACTAAGACAGAGGATGAAGTCTACGGAGAACTTCTTGATGTAGAAAGGGAACTTTTAAAATATGTCCCATGTAAGATGAATGTTCTGGATGAGACTTTTGACATGGAGCATATGGACAAAGCGCTTGCTGCACTGCAGGAGTATAAACAATTGCTGGAGTAGAGAATACAAATGGAAAAGATTAAATTTAAGAAACACAGGATAAAGAGAACCTGTACGAAATACTATGAAAATTATCACAGCTATAAGCCAGCTCTTAGAAAAGATTTTGACGGGTATTGCGCATACTGTAATCTGAAGGAAGACTGGATATCTCCGCTGCCTTTTGAGATAGATCATTTTATACCGAGAGCTGCTTTTGAAGCGGCAAAGAGAGAGGATCTGGATACGGATTACCGCAATTTAATGTTTTCGTGCCCTCTGTGCAACAGATTAAAAGGAAAGCATTTCAGTGGTGAAATTCCTGAACATGAAATCAGTAATCCGTATTTTTACAATCCTGTTGAAACAGATTATAACGATATTTTTTATCGGGATGAAAAAGGACGGATTCATTCAGACAATGAACTGGGAAAACAAATGATCAAAATGCTGCAGCTTTATCGTCCGACGAAGCAGATAGCATGGTTTCTGGATGAATTGAAAGAGGTTCTCGACAGGATTAAGGAGAGACAGTCTCAGGAAAAAGATCCAAAGAGAGCGAAGAAACTTAAAATGGCGGAGATAAATATAGAAGCGGCACTGTACCGGAATCACAGATCTTTTGTACATAAATATATGAATGAAAAATGAAAAGAAAATTATAAATGATATAAAACAGGAAAATTGCAGATTAAAAAAGATATATTGAAAAGGAGAACCGGCTTCTGAAAGAAAAACAGACAGAGGCCGGTATTTTTATAATCATATTGACATTTCTGCAGGCAGGGAATATAATACCCCAAAGTTCAAAATTGAACTATCCAGTATTGAAGGGAAAGGCAAAGATGAAGTGCAGAAACAATGTAACCATATTCCGCAGTTTTGTTGAAGCGTATGAACACTTCTGCAAACCGCTGTGCCGTGAGCTTGCCATGCCTCAGATGGCATTTGATATTCTGATGTTTTTGTCGAATAATCCGGAGTTCTGTACCGCGAAAGAGATCAGTCAGCAAAGAGGATTCAAGGAAAACATCTTATCTGTGAATATCAACAAGCTGGTGTGTGAGGGGTACCTGCAGCGGTTTTCTGTGGAGGGGGACAGGAGGAAGGTGCGTCTTGTGTGTACGCCGAAGGCGCAGCCGATTATTGAGCGCGGGCGCAGGCGCCAGAATGAGTTCAATCAGATGATCCGGGAAGGACTGACGGAGGAAGAACTTGAGGTATGTCGGCGCTGCCTCGAGATTGTGGGCAGAAATGCCTGGCGGATCAAACAGATGGAGGAGGGATGAGTACCAATGAAATATTATTATGTTTTGATTGAGCGTGAATACGGAAGTGCGGGAACAGCAATTGGCGAAAGGCTGTCGGAGCTTGGAAAGATTCCGTGCTACGGCGCGGAGATACTGGAGAGGGTATCGGAGAGACTTAATATTGACGTTGACCGAATCCAGCGGTATGAGGAAAAGACGACAAACAGTTTTCTGTACTCCCTTTATCTCATGGGGAGAATGAACGAAGGAACGGATGGGCATCTTTCCAATGAAGGGCAGATTTATCTGGAGGAGCAGCGTGTGATCCGGGAGCTTGCGGCGCAGGGACCGGCTGTTTTTGTCGGGAGGTGCGCGGTGAACGCGTTTGAGGACAGAAAAGATGTCTTGAAAGTATTTATAAGAGCCGACAAGGAATTGAGGAAAAACAGGGCGGTTGAGAGTTATGGGATCCGTCCGAATGAGGCGGAGACTGTCGTGCATAAATTTGACAGGAAGCGCAGCAGCTACTATGCGGCAAATACGGGAAGAGACTGGAAGGATCTGTCAAATTATCATCTGGTTCTGGACAGCGGAAAGCTGGGAATTGAGCGGTGCGCGAAAATAATATGGAGTGCCATGAATGAATAAAGCAATGACAGGCTTGTTTGCCGGGCAGCCTGTGATACTGGCCCCGGAGTGTGATAACAGTTAAATGTCCCGCAACAGGCTGGGGACATTTGACCCTTGCGGCATTCGTCAGATGTCCATGTAAACATGGCTGTTTGGCTTATTGCCCGCGGGAATAAAATCGAGGAGGAATATTAATGAAAAATATTTTCCGATTTTTAGCTGAGGCAAAGGGCGCTGTGGCGGTGATCGTGGCCCTGCTGATCATACAGGCATACTGCGACCTTGCCCTGCCGACCTACACAAGTGATCTGCTGAATGTCGGGCTTCAGCAGAACGGCATCGAAGACGCGGTGCCGGAGACGATACGGGAAGAAAGTCTGGATACACTTGAGATGTTTCTTGCGGATTCGGATGTCCAAGAGCTGGAGGATACTTATTCGGAAGCGGATGAGGATGGCATACGGACTTTGAAGGAGATAGAAAAAAGCGACAGACAGGCGCTGGATGATCTTCTGGCGCTTCCGGAAAGTGTTGTTTTCCAGATGCAGAACAGCGAAGACGGGCTGGCAATGCTGGCGATGACGAAGGCCGCTGTCAATCTTGGTCTTATGTCAAAGGAAACGATTCAGGAACAGATGCAGGATAAGCTTTCTCAGATGGAGGGAATGACGGATTCTTTTCTGGATCAGGCCGCGATAGGTTATGTCGCGGCGGAATATGAAGCGCAGGGCATTGATCTGAATGAGATACGAAACGAGTATCTTTTCAGGGTTGGAATGAAAATGCTGGCGATGGCGCTGGTCATGGCCATTGTGGCGGTTATGACAGGTTATATCGCAGCCAGAGTCTCCGCAGGAATCGGACGAAATCTGCGCGAACGGCTCTACACGAAAGTTATGAATTTTACCAGCGCGGAGATCGAGCAGTTTTCTACGGCATCTTTGATTACGCGCTGTACCAATGATATTCAGCAGGTGCAGATGCTGACGGTCATGCTGCTTCGGATGGTAACCTATGCGCCGATTCTCGCGATCGCGGGCGTTATAAAGGTAATCCAGACGGGATCTTCCATGAGCTGGATCATTGTCGTTGCAGTCATTGCGCTTGGAATCTGTGTTGCGATTCTGTTTGCCGTTGTCTATCCGAAATTTAAGATCATGCAGCAGCTGGTGGACCGGCTGAATCTGGTGTCCAGAGAACTGCTGACCGGCGTGATGCCGATCCGGGCATTTGGACGTCAGAAATATGAGGAAGCGCGTTTCGCGAAAGCGAATACAGATCTTTTTGAAACGCAGCTTTTTACGAACCGGGTTATGAACTTTATGATGCCGGTTATGATGCTGATCATGAATGGTGTCTCGGTGCTGATCGTCTGGGTCGGCGGACACGGCGTGGATACAGGAAACGTACAGGTAGGTGATCTGACGGCGTTTATCACCTATTCGATGGTGATCATCATGGGCTTTCTGATGCTCTCGGCGATTTCCATTATGCTGCCGCGTGCCGGCGTTGCGGCCGACCGTGTTGAGGAGGTTCTGGAGACGGAGATTTCTCTGACAGATGCCTCCGAAACGAGGGATCAGGAGCTGGACCACATAAAAGGAGAACTTGCGTTTTCGGATGTCTCCTTTGCGTATCCAGGAGCCCAGTCGCCTGTTCTGGAGCATATTTCCTTTACGGCAGAGCCGGGAAAGACGACGGCGATCATCGGCTCCACGGGATGCGGAAAATCCACGCTGGTCCATCTGATCCCGCGTTTTTACGATGTCACGGAAGGAAGCATTACGCTGGACGGGATCGACATACGGGAGATCAGCCAGAAGAAACTGAGAGACAGCATCGGCTATGTGCCGCAGAAAGGGATTCTGTTCTCGGGTACGGTTGAGAGCAACCTGAAGTACGGGGGAGAACAGATCACGGATGACGATATGGAAATGGCCGCGAAAATCGCGCAGGCGACGGAATTTATCGAATCAAAATCCGCCGGATACCAGTCGGACATTGCTCAGAATGGTTCCAACGTGTCGGGCGGCCAGCGGCAGAGACTGTCGATCGCGCGGGCTATCGCGAAGCATCCGCAGATTTTCCTCTTTGACGATTCATTTTCCGCTCTGGATTACAAGACGGATGCGGCGCTGCGGGGCGCGCTTGCGGAACAGATTCAGAATGCCACGGTTGTCATTGTCGCGCAGAGGATTTCCACGATTCTGCATGCCGACCAGATCCTGGTGATGGAGGAAGGCCGCATTGTGGGCAGAGGAACGCACCGGGAACTTCTGGAAAACTGTCAGACTTATCTGGAAATTGCGAGAGGGCAGCTCTCGGAAGAAGAGATTCAGAGCGCGCTGAAAGGAGGGGCTGTAAATGGCTGAAGCAAGAAGACCCATGCGGAGACGAGGCCGTATGCCTGGCGAGAAAGCGAAAGATTTTAAAGGGACAATCAGGAATCTGCTGCGTTATATGGGTGTCTATAAGATTGGGCTTGCCGCGGTTGCGGTTTTTGCGGTCGCTTCCACAATTTTCAATGTAATCGGGCCGAAGATTCTTGGAAACGCGACGACGGAGCTGTTTGGCGGTCTGATCGCAAAGCTGTCCGGAACCGGAACGATTGATTTTGGAAAGATTGGCGGCATTCTTCTGACTCTAATGGGAATTTATGTCCTGTGCGCCATCTTTTCCTTTGTGCAGGGCTGGATCATGACGCAGATGTCCCAGAATATGAGCTTCCGGATGCGCAGAGATATCAGCGAAAAGATCAATCGGATGCCGCTGGCTTATTTTGAACGAAATTCCGTGGGTGATGTTCTTTCAAGAATTACCAACGATGTCGATACGCTGGGCATGGCGTTCAACCAGTCAATCACGCAGCTGATCACTTCGGTCTGCACGCTGGTGGGCGTTCTTGTCATGATGCTGTCCATCTCGCCGCTGATGACGCTGATCACACTGCTGATTCTGCCGGTGTCCATGCTGCTGGTAATGGGGATCGTAAAGAAATCGCAGAAGTATTTCATCGCGCAGCAGGAATATCTGGGAAGAATTGACGGGCAGATTGAGGAGACCTTTTCAGGACATGATGTGGTGAAGGCGTTCAACCGCGAAAACGTGGAGCTGGAAGAGTTCCGGAAGATCAACGGCGTCCTGTTTGAGTCGGCGTGGAAGAGCCAGTTCCTGTCCGGTCTGATGCAGCCGATCATGAATTTTGTCAGTAACCTCGGGTATGTGGCTGTCGCGGTGTCGGGCGCGATGCTGGCGGCCGCCGGCACCATCGAGATCGGCGATATCGTGGCGTTCGTCCAGTATGTGAAGCGGTTCACGCAGCCAATTACGCAGATGGCGCAGGTATCAAATCTGCTGCAGTCCATGGCGGCCGCGGCGGAACGTATTTTTGCGTTCCTGAATGAGGAGGAAGAAATCCAGGCGACGGAAAATCCGGTTGATCCGGCTGTCATCGAGGGAGAAGTTTCCTTCGAGCATGTGCAGTTCGGCTACAATCCGGATAAGATAATCATTCATGACTTTAACAGTGAGATCAGACCGGGGCAGATGGTGGCGATCGTCGGGCCGACCGGCGCGGGCAAGACGACCATGGTAAAGCTGCTCATGCGGTTTTACGATGTGAATTCCGGCTGTATCCGGCTGAACGGGCATCCGGTTGCCGATTTTGACCGGAATGCGCTCCGCAACGGGTTCGGAATGGTACTGCAGGATACCTAGCTTTTCAAAGGCTCGATCATGGAAAACATCCGTTATGGACGTCTGGAGGCCACGGATGAGGAGGTCATCCGCGCCGCGAAGCTGGCAAGGGCCGACAAGTTTATCCGGTCGCTTCCGGGCGGCTACCAGATGGAGATCAACGAGGAAGCCTCCAATATCTCGCAGGGACAGAAGCAGCTGCTGACGATTGCCCGCGCGATTCTGGCGGATAATCCGATCATGATCCTGGATGAGGCGACGTCGTCCGTGGATACCCGAACGGAACATCTGATCCAGGCCGCGATGGATACGCTGCTGAAAGGAAGGACTTCTTTTGTAATCGCGCACCGGCTCTCCACAATCCGGAACGCGGATCTGATCCTCGTCATGAAGGACGGCGATATTGTGGAGCAGGGGACGCATAAAGAACTGCTGGAGCAGGGCGGATTCTACGCGGAACTTTATAATGCGCAGTTTGAGGAAGCCGGCTGAGAAATATAGACAAGCGTGCAGATTACGCGAAGATCATCTTTACGTCTCGGTTATAACGTTGTAAAATGGTTTTAAATGAAAACAAGACGGGAGGTTTTTAAGATGAGCAGAAAGAAAAAATGGGCCGCGGCACTGTTTGTGTGCCTGACTCTGGCAATGTCTGCAGGGACTGTGTCGCTCGCGGCGAAGAACGTGGCGAAAATCGGAAACAAAGGCTACGCGACGCTTCAGGCCGCGGTTGACGCCGTGCAGAAGGGGCAGGTGATCAAAGTAACAGGAAATATTACCACAAAAGATACTTTGAATATCAGCAAAAGCGCGCAAAACAGTTTTACGATCGATTTCGGAAGTGGAAGCTATAAATACAAAGGAAGCGGCTACGCGATCGAACTGAAGCAGGGCAGGGTCACGCTCAAAAACGCGAATCTCACGGCGGGGAAGCTGATCAAAACGGAGAAGGGTACGAATCTTGTGATCCCGAACGGAACCTACAAGGGAATCATGCTCACCAACTGGGGAACGACTCTGATCAAAAGCGGCACTTTTAAAGGAACCGGAAGCACAGAGGGAGACCAGGTGCGTGAGGTCGGACTGCTGGATAACTACGGAACGATGACGATTAAGGGCGGCACGTTCAGCGCCGGAAAAAATACCGCGATTGAGAACCGCGGTACGATCACAATCTCCGACGGCACGTTTACCTCATCTCTGAAAGCAGCTTCCGGTACGCCGATGGTGGGACTTCTGCTCGACAACCGTGGGAAACAGGGCGGCGCCCTGGCTGATGAGGGAGCGACGGCCACGATCACGGGCGGAACTTTCACGGGGAATGTCACTGCGGTTCACAATTGCGGAATATTAACAGTAAAAGCCGGCAGATTTACATCGAACAAATCGTGCACGATTATAAATGCAGAAGGAACAATCACAGTCAGCGGCGGATCATTTAAGAGCAAAGCAAAAGGAATTCACGCGTTCTGGACGCAGGTTACGGCGAAAACCTTTATCAGCGGAGGGGAGGTCACCTCAGCGGGCACGGCGATAGACTGTCTGGATGGCGGCATAGTAAAAGCCACAGGAGGTACTTTTACAAGCACATCCTCGGAAGAACCGGTGCTGCAGGCAATAGGAGAAGGCTCAGAACTGTTGGTTACGGGAGGTAAGATCGTCGGTAAAGAAACGTATGCATATTATGTGGAAGATGGCGGAAAAGTCACGATCGGAAGTAAGGTAAAGGTGAACACGAAGTACTAGAGAGAAAAAATAAATGGACAGAAAGTACAGAATTGATACAGAGGAAAACAAGCAGTTTTTAAAAGAAATGAGAGAACAGCTCCTGGTATTTGGGCGCAGGTTCCCCTCCCCGGGGGGTTCCTCCTGGTATTTGGGGGATGACGGAACTCCGTGGACGGAGCTGAACCGGGAGACCTGGATCACCAGCCGCATGGCGCATGTGTACAGCATTGGTTCCATGCTTGAGTGTGAAGGAAACGATAAAGGATCGGACATTTGTCTGAAAAAGGATTGCGCTGAGAGGGAAGCAGGGATCTTACAGGAAAACCGTGCCGGAACAGGGGATAATGCTTTGCGAAAGGAACATGACAGTCTGTCAGATAAGACTCCTGGAGAGGACAGCGCCGGGGTGTCGAATACAGTTTCTCGGGAGATTTGCGCCAGACTGGCGGATGATGCTCTGCGCGGACTTCGCGGTGAGCTGGATGACGTGAAAAACGGCGGCTGGTACGCCGGGCTTACGCAGGATGGTCAGATCGTTCCGAACAAGCAGTGCTACGCGCACGCCTTTGTGATCCTTGCCGCATGTTCAGGGCTGCTGGCAGGAAGGAACGGGGCGGTGGAACTTCTGGAGGATGCGCTGCGCGTGTTCGACCAGTTTTTCTGGAATGAAAAAGAGGGACTGTGCTGCGATACCTGGGATACGGATTTTCGTGTGCTGGACGATTATCGCGGCCTGAACGCGAATATGCATACGGTGGAGGCTTTTCTTGCCGTCGCGGACGCTGCGGGAAAGGAAGAATACCGGGTGCGGGCCGGCAGAATCATTGACCAGGTGATTGGCTGGGCCAGAGAGAACAGCTGGAGAATTCCGGAGCATTTCACAAAAGACTGGAAGGCGGATCTGGAGTGCAATAAAGAAATTCCAGACGACCGTTTTAAGCCGTACGGCGCCACGCCGGGACATGGGATCGAGTGGGCGCGGCTGATCACACAGTGGGCGCTTTCCATGTATGGGAAGAACGATATGGAAAAAGTCAGCGCAGAAGCAAAAGCAGAAGTTGATACAGAAGAATACAGCACAGAAGCAAAAACTGAAGCTGAAACAGAAGAATGCGGCGCGGGAGCAAAAAGGATCTGCGGGAAAGCAGCGCAGTATATAGAAGCCGCCGAACAGCTCTACAACCGGGCGGTTTCGGATGCGTGGAACACAGACGGCGCTCCCGGGATTGTGTATACAACGGACTGGGACGGAAAGCCGGTGATCCATGACCGGATGCACTGGACGCTGGCCGAGGCGGTCAATACGTCGTCTGTTCTGTACCGCGTGACAGGAAAAGAGAAGTATGCCGGGGATTATGCGGAATTTATGAAATATCTGGACGAGAAGGTTCTGGATCATGTCAACGGTTCCTGGTATCATCAGCTGGATCAGAACAACCATTTGCTGAACACGGTGTGGCCCGGAAAATCGGATCTGTATCACGCGTTTCAGGCGACGCTGATCCCGTATCATGAGGTGGATGTCTCGATCGCCGCGGCGGTGAAAGAGGCCTTATCCTTCAAATTGGAGCGTAATCGATAATCTTTCTTCGCTGAAGGAGGCTTCAATTCTGCCGCCCATGCGTTCGGTCAGAAGCCGGGCAATCGACAGTCCCAGTCCGGTGGAATTGCGGTTTGCCTCCACGGTATAGAAGCGGTCAAACAGTCTGCCGGCCATGACAGGAGTCATGCCGCTGGCGGTATTGGTGAAAGTAATTGTTCCGTTTTCTTCCATATTTACAAGGAAATCTCCGTCGGAATATTTTATGGCGTTGCTTATGATGTTGGAGAAGATGCGGTTCAGAGCACTGACATCCAGCTCGCGCCAGACGGGATTTTCAGGCAGACAGACTGAGGGCCGGATATCTTTTTCCTGCATCATCTCGTAAAAAAGCAGCAGGTTTTCTTCCAGAACCTGAACCATGTTTACGCGGTCTGGTTTTAACTCGCGGGAGGAAGAGACGATGCTGTAGCGGAACAGTTCTTCTGTCAGTTTTTCCAGCGCGTCCGCGCGGTTTCGGATCTGTGCGAGATAATGCTGTACGGTTTCGCTTTTTTCCTCGCGCTCCAGAAGATCGAGATAGCCGCAGATGGCTGCCAGGGGAGTGCGGAGATCATGAGAAATGTTTGTTACGGCTTCCTTCAGCTCCTGATCGCCCTGCTGATAAAGTCTGCGTGCTTTATAAAGCTGGTCAAGCTGGATATTGATCTGCGCGGCCAGCTTTCGCATTGCAAAGTCGCGGCTGGAGATATCGATTAGCGTGTTGGTATCCTCCGTGAGTTTTTGAGTAAAGGAGTCGCAAATCTCTCCTGCGCTTTTTCGCAGGAGAGATATTTTTATCAGCAGAACCAGAATGATAGAGAGCAGAAGAATAATTGCGAACAGTAAAATTTCTGTCATAGCAGTTTCCTTTGCAAAATTATGATTGAACTGGGTGGACGCCTAGTGAAAAAAGGACAGCTTATCTGAGATCTTTTTTCTGAAAAAGCCGGACGCCGGCGAAAATCAGCAAAACTGTGAGCAGAAGCGACAGCGCCATTTCCCTGCCCGGATTTTCAATGGCGGCGTTTGTCATCAGGATAGCCGGTCCGGTCGGCAAAAGATCCCGAAAGTTTTCCAAAAGCAGACGGACAAAACCGGTAACATAGAGCGGATTCGGTTCTTCCTCCATCATCACAAATTCGCCGTCGATATAGGCCATCCCTCCGATCGTCGCCGGACACTCCAGGCGGTCGTTTGCCCCGCTTGCAGCCAGGATCAGCAGAATCCAGACGGCCAGCGAGAGAACGACGGAAACTGCTTTGTTTGTGAAAAGCATGTTGATCAGCACAAAGATCGCGGTAAGCGATGCCGTAAAACAGACGGCAACGGTCAGATAAGCCACAAATCCGGTCATTCCCATTTCCATCGGACCGATCGTGAAAAAAAGAGGTATCTGTCCCAGAATCCACAGCGCGAGAAGAAACAGGTCCGCCGTGAAGCAGACGGTAAAATTGGCCAGATAGATATGTCGGCGTGTGTGTCCGACGATTAATTTGTTCCGTATGGTTCCGTCGGAATGTTCGGTTCCGAGAAACAGGCTGACAAACACGGCGAAGATCACACCGGCGTAGGGGGCCAGGCTAAAAAAGAATTCTTCCATTGTGACGACGAAGCCGCTCGCAGTCCTGGTCTGCCATGAATTTATGCTGTTCGGTATATTGATAAGAGAAATCAGGATCACGACGACGGCCGTAATTCGGAATGTTTTGTCTCTGCGAAGCCGGAAGAATCCGGCATTTAGAAGCCTGCTCACAGCGCGGCGCCCCCTTTCGGAAGAAAAAGTATGTCTGCGCCTGCTGCCGCCTGACAGGGGAAAAGAAAAAACTTATTCATGACCGGCACCTCCTGTCAGAGAAATAAAATAGCTCTCCAGACTCTCGTCTTTTTCCTGGATGGAGAAGATCTCACAGCATTCCATGGCCAGAACTTTGGCCAGCCAGGTAATATTTACCTTTTCATATATGTCGGCCGCAGTATTCGAGAGGATCTTGTACTCGATGTTGGCCTCCGTGAGTACCCGGGCGAGAATCCTGGTATCCGTGACTTCCATGTGCGTGCATTTGCGGCAGGCATGTTCCAGTTCCCGGGCGCTGAATTCTTTTACCATCCGGCCATTGTCGATGATCCCGTAGTGGGTAGCGAGCCGGGAAAGCTCATCGAGGATGTGGCTTGAGATCAGCACCGTGATCTGCCGTTCGCGGTTCAGCTTCAGGATCAGCTCGCGGATTTCTACAATGCCCTGCGGGTCAAGTCCGTTGACTGGTTCATCCAGCACCAGAAAGTCCGGACTTCCGGCAAGCGCGACCGCGATGCCAAGCCGCTGGCGCATGCCGAGCGAAAAGTTTCCGGCCTTTTTTCTGCCAGTATTGTCAAGACCGGCCAGGTGCAGGAGTTCCTTCATTCCGTCAAAAGACGGAAGGCCAAGGATGAGATACTGCTGCCGCAGATTTTCTTCGGCGGTCATGTTCAGATAGATGGACGGCGTCTCCACCACCGCGCCCATGCGGCGGCGCGCCTTTTCGATATTTTTCCGGTCATTTCGGATTCCATACAAAGTAAAAGTACCGGAAGTCGGTTCCTGCAGTCCGCAGATCAGACGGATCAGGGTCGTCTTGCCGGCTCCGTTTTTTCCGACAAAGCCGTAGATGGAACCCTTTGGCACGTGCATGGTGAGCCCGTTCAGCGCCTGAAAATTTCTGTATTTTTTTCTCAGGTCATTTGTTGTCAGTACATAATCCATAACGTTCAGCCTCCTTTTTCTTCTGACCATAAGTATAATTGAAAAAGGTCAAGAAAGCGGTCAGGAAAAACGTCAAGATTACGTCAGGATTACGCTTGTCATCTCAGTCGGAATCCGATCCCCCACACGGTTTCGATATAATCCGTACCGCCTGCTTCCAGCAGTTTTCTGCGCAGGTTGCTGATGTGCTGTTTCAGGGAGCGCTCCGTACAGTCCGGCGTATCGAGACTGATACGGTCCAGCAGGACGCTTTTGGAGATGGCTCGTCCGGGATTGTTCATCAGCAGCTTTAAGATGGCAAATTCGGTACGCGTCAGTTTTACGGGTTTGCCTTTCACTGCAGTTTCAAGTGATACGGGATCCAGCGTCAGATCATCAAAGGTCAGCAGAGAGGAATCCCCGTTTTTTTCAGTTTTTCGGAGCTGAACGGCGATGCGTGCAAGGAGTTCTTCTGTGTGGAAGGGCTTGGTAATATAGTCGGCGGCTCCGCCAAGCAGAAGAGAGACCTTATCCTGCACATCTGCCTTTGCGCTCAGGACAATCACAGGGATATTCCGGATATGCGGCAGTACATCTTCTCCGGAAAGTCCGGGCAGCATCAGATCCAGGAGAATCAGATCCGGTCTGTTCTGCGAGAGCAGATAGAGAGCCTCTGTTCCGGAGTAAGCGCGCAGTACGGCGTAGTCCTCCTGCCTCAGAATTTCGGTCAGTACGTCCCCGATATGGACATCATCATCAATAATTGCGATTGTTTTTCTCATAATTTCTCTTTCTTTATGTTCTTCGCCGGCCGAAATGGACGAAGAACGCTATGTGTGGGGTGTGAGCTGGTGGTCCTTGTCTGGAATCGATCGAAACGCAGAATAAATACTCTGTAGTTTTACGTATATCACGGTGTCTGCAGAAAAACTGCCGGCTGTCTGGGTCAGATGAGCCCCAGTCTGGATAAAGTGAACACAAACAGGAAGATTGTCAGAATGCAGAACAGAGAAGTCATGACGACAATCTCCCCTGCGAGAGCCCCGTTTCCTCCCATGGATTGTGCCATAGGGGCAGACGCGACTGCGGTGGGGGATCCGAAAACAGCGAGTACCGCGATCAGAGAATCGTTTCTGAATCCCAAAAGCACGGCAATTATTAATGCGGTCAGGGGAATCACTACGAGACGCCCCAGGATGGCTGCTGTCAGATATCTGCGGTGGCTGACCAGACTGCGGAACGAGAGAAGACCTCCGAGGATCAGCAGAGCCAGCGGTGTGGAGATATCGCCGAGCGTTTTCAGCGGAGAGGCGAGCAAATCCGGAAGCGGAATTTTCAGAAAGCTGAACAGGGCGCCGAGAATGCCTGCGTCCACCAGAGGATTTTTGAAAATACGCAGCAGCAGTCCGGTTTTGCTGACCGATCCTCCACGCATAACCTCGAACAGGACGACGGCGAGGATATTGACTGCCGGAACAACGAGAGCAGCCAGTGCGGCGACCGTGGCGATGCCTTCATCTTTGCACAGAGAGCCTGCGATTGCACCGCCAAAAAGCACATAGTTGCTTCGGTAGATACCCTGAATAACGGTAGCGGCATCCCCGTTGTTTTTGATGAAGCGAGTGACAATAAAGAACGTGGCAGCGAATACCAGAAGTATCAGGCAGATCACGAAGAGAAACAGATCCGGAATGATCACCTCTGTCAGATCAGATTCGTAAACATCAAAAAACAGAGTAAGAGGAATAATCGCCTTGAAGGTCATCTCGTTCATCTGCTTAAAGGAAGATTCTGATACGAGGCCAAGCTTTCTTACAAGGCCCCCGATTATCATGTAAATCAATAAGGGTGTTACAACTGAAGCTGCCAGAAAAAAACTTTCCATGTGCGTTACCTCCATTGACTTTTGTATATGAGACGGAAAAGGATCCCATCTCTGCTTATGCGGAAAATAAGAAAAAGCCTTGAGAACTCAAGGCTTTTTCAACGAGCTGGAAATGGGACTTGAACCCACGACCTACGCATTACGAATGCGTCGCTCTACCGACTGAGCTAATCCAGCACATCAGCTTCATCGAACCGCTGACTTTGCTAGTATACCGCATTGTTCTCCAAAAAGCAAGTACTTTTTTAAATTTTTTATTTTCTTTTGTTTAGAGTATTTAGATAAATTTCTAAATAACAGTTGACAGAACCACAGCGGCATGTTAACATATATTTAGAAATATTTCTAAATACTTTCATGAATGGAGGAATGCGTATGGCTTTTGCCGACACCTTTAAAGCGCTTTCCGATCCGGTCCGCCGGGAGATTCTGATGATGCTGCGGCATGGCAGTCTGTCCGCCGGGGAGATCGCAGCTCAGTTTGATATGACAGGGGCGACGATCTCCTATCATCTGAGCATTTTGAAGAAGGCGGAGCTGGTGAGGGAAACACGGGTGAAAAATTATATTTATTACGGGCTGAATACTTCCGTGGTGGAAGAGATCATGCTCTGGCTTTCCGAATTGAAAGGGGGAAATGAAGATGATAAAGAAGTATAAGTTTACGATTGTGCTGACCAGCTTTCTCACAATCTGCCCGGTATTTGCGGGGATTTTTCTCTGGAACCGTCTGCCGGAACAGGTAGCGACACATTTTGGAATGGGCAATGTTCCGAACGGGTGGAGCAGCAGGCCGTTCGCGGTGTTCGGCATACCTCTGATGCTGCTGGCGATCCATCTTCTTTGTGTTTTTGCGACGATGGCGGATCCGCGGAAACAGAATATCAGCGGGAAACTGTTTCACTGTGTCGTCTGGCTTGTGCCGCTGATCTCTCTGGTTGTGACGGCTTCCGTCTACGGATACGCGCTCGGGGTGATGGTCGATGTCGGGATGTGGGTGAATCTGATTATCGGTGCAGTTTTTATCATTCTGGGAAATTATCTGCCCAAATGCGGACAGAATTATACCGTGGGGATCAAACTCCCCTGGACGCTGGAGAGCGAGGAGAACTGGAACCGGACGCATCATCTGGCGGGCTGGCTGTGGATTTTTGCCGGTTTTGTGTTTCTGGTCAATGCGTTCTTCCAGAGCGGATGGATAATAGCGGCTGTTCTTGCGATGACACTGATTCCCGTGGGGTATTCCTTTGTGCTGTACCGGAAAGGGATCTGATCCGGCCGGAGTCTGACAGCAAAATGGCAGTAAAAGGATTTTTCACCATATAAAAAACCGGCGTCCGCTCAGACGGGCGCCGGTCGGGATTGGATCAGAAACCATAGTCTTTCAGAATATCTTCTGCCTTGTCCGGATCATCGCAGACGCACAGAACTGTGTAGCTGCCTGCGCTTTTGATGATTGCCTTGTCAAGTTTTGCGACCTCCCCTTCATTATAGGAAGCGTAGAGAGATGACTGGCTGTCAACGCGGGACTGGAGATTTTTTTCAACATCTCCGGTCTTTTTGCTGTCCTTGCTCTGGATGACTGCGACTTCACAGGCAGTAGCGCCCGAACTTGCGTAAGCGACGCTGGACTCAATGTCGTCGGCATTCAGGGAATAAATGGAAGGAACCATTTCAGATGCCGTCTGGGACAGAACATCGGTCGTGACCGTCTCTAAAAGATCGCTGGAAAGATTGTCGATATCGACGCTTACTTCTTTGCTCCCGCCGCCTCCGCATGCGGTGAGACAGAATACCATTGCTGCTGCAAGGATCATGGTCTTGAATTTTTTCATAAATGTAACCCCTTTCTGATGTTTTTCTTATTCCTGCATGCAGTAAGCCTGCCGCAGGTATCTTCCACCGGAATCCCCGTGAAATTTTTCTCTTTCTGGTGATTTTTTATGCTGCGCAAAATGCCCTTTGCAGGTTCTGCCGGCTTTTTATGTGGAACAGCCGGGGAGAACTGACAATTTGGGCATTTTCAATTTTTATCATCCACAGGGATGTAGTGGTTTTTCAGATAATCAAGCATCTGCTTGCAGTAATCCGGATAAACATGAACACCGTCGCTGGAAGCTCCTTCGATCAGCCCGCCATTGCCGTTGGAAAGAATCTCATTCAGATCGATGTAATGATATCCCTCATCCTCGCATATCTTAAGAAGGATAGCGTTCAGTTTGTCTACATTTGTATTGTTTACGTATTCCCCGCTGTTCGGTATTGCCTTGGCCTCTTCCACATATATAATGCTGCAGACATAAAGAATCGCTCCGGGCTGCAGTTCGAGAAGACGGGCCGCGGCAGATGAAAAACCGTCATGGAAGCTGTTCAGATCATATTCCCCCAGATCGTTGGTGCCGAGCATCAGGTATATTTTACCGTAGGTTCCGCCTGATACGGCGGTGGCTACTGTGACGTTCTCGTTTCCTATCTGGATGAGCGGCTTGTTGATCAAGCCGGACAGCGACATGCCGACGCTCGTGAAAAACTGTCCCTGGGTAATGCCGGAAGCATTGCGGAATCCTTCCATGCGGGAATCTCCGATAAAGACTGCGTCAGAAAAGTAGGAATCATCCACTGGCCTGGCAGCTTTGGGAACAATCGCGCTGCTTTCGGGATCCGGTTTTGTACCGGCATCTATGTTCACGTTCGTGTCCGTATCTGGCTCTGTTTCTGTCTTCTCCGGGGATTCCGGTTCTTCGGAAAGAATGTCGTCCAGGGAAAAGGTAGGAAAGCCTGCAAGAGGTTCGTCCAGATTTTTACTGCCGGCGGCTCCCGATGAACTGCCGGAATCACCGTCCAGACCTGCAGTGGGTTCTGAAGACACGGAACCCTGCGTCACATTCGGCGCTTTCTGCAGAGAACTGTTTGATATCATTGTCATGACAAGACGTCCCTCAAATATTACCAGAACTATGGCCACAAGCAGGACCAGCTTCAGAACCAGAAAATCGTGACGTTTTCTTCTTCTGCGTTTCTCAGTCATATGTAACTATCTCCTGTATTTCTCTCCTTATATGAAGATCAAATTTATCGTAATTTGGAATTGATTATCGCAATACTATATTATATAATAAACTGGCTGATTGTAAATGGCAAATTTTAATTTTAAAAAAAATTTAAAAAGAATCGCAGACAGAAGCGGATAAAAGAGATCTGTTCTGTCTGTGGAGATTACGGGAGTTAAAATATGGTATTCAGCAGTCTGCTTTTTTTGTTTCGTTTTCTTCCGGTTGTCCTGCTTGTCTATTATGCAGCTCCGGCGAGATTTCGGAACCTGATTTTGTTTTTGGCGAGTCTTGTGTTTTACGCCTGGGGGGAACCGGTCTATATTGTGCTGATGCTGTTCTCGGTCCTGGTGTCATATACGGGAGGGATCTGTGTTGACCGTTTCCGGAGGAACGGGCAGAGGCGAAGAGCCGGAACCGCTCTGGCCGTATCGTCTGTAATCAGCCTTTCCCTGCTTGGATTTTTTAAGTATGCGGGATTCGTGGTCGAATCGGTCAATAGTCTGACCGGGCTTGGGCTTGCGGTTCCGGTGATATCGCTGCCGATCGGAATTTCGTTTTACACGTTTCAGACAATGTCCTATACAATTGATGTGTACCGCGGCGAGGCGAAGGTGCAGAAGAATCTGATCTCGTTCGGCGCTTATGTCGCGATGTTTCCGCAGCTGATTGCGGGTCCGATTGTCCAGTACAAGACGATTGACCGGCAGCTTCGCAGACGCAGGGAGAATGCAGAGCAGTTCGCAGAGGGGATTCACCGCTTTATGATCGGTCTGGGAAAGAAGGTTCTTCTTGCCAACAACGCCGGGATGCTCTGGGATTCCATTCAGGCGATGCCGCCGGACGGGCTGCCTGTCCTGACTGCCTGGATGGGGCTGGCTGCCTATACTTTCCAGATTTATTTTGATTTTTCAGCGTACTCGGATATGGCGATCGGTCTCGGACATATGTTTGGGTTTACGTTTCTGGAAAATTTCAATTATCCGTATATCTCAAAAAGTATCACGGAATTCTGGCGCAGATGGCATATTTCGCTGAGTACCTGGTTCCGGGAGTACGTTTATATACCGCTTGGCGGCAATCGGGTCAGCAGGGGAAAACATATCCGGAATATTATGGCGGTCTGGCTTCTCACGGGAATCTGGCATGGCGCAAGCTGGAATTTTGTCGTCTGGGGACTGTACTACGGGATACTCCTTCTGGTCGAGAAATTTGTGCTCGGGCGTTTTCTCGAAAAACTTCCGGCATGGTTTCGCCACATCTACTGCCTCTTTTTTGTGATGCTGGGCTGGAACCTGTTTGTATTTGACGATATGGGGCTTGGCTTGCGGTATATGCGGTCGCTGTTTGGCCTGTACGGAGGGGGATTTCTCAATCAGGAGACAGTGTATCTTCTATATAATAATGTGTTTCTTCTGCTTCTGCTGTTTCTTGGGAGTACCCGGATTCCGGCAAAGGCCGGAGAGCGGATTGCCGGAATACTTCGTGACAGGGACTGGGCAGCGCTTGCCGTGAGAGGTATGTTCTACACAGTAATCTTCCTGCTGTCGGTTGCGTGGCTGGTCGATGCGTCGTACAATCCGTTTCTCTATTTCAGATTTTAAGGGAGATTTACTTATGAACAGACGTCAATCATGGAATATAATCCTGCTGTTTGTCATTCTGATTTTTGGGTTTACGCTGGCTACGCTGCTTACGCCGGAGAGAGAACGCTCCGAGGCGGAGAACCGGGAACTGGCCAGACATCCGGAGATTACTTTGCAGTCGCTTTTAAGCGGGGAATTTGAGAAGGACTATGAGGACTACCTGACAGATCAGTTCGTGCTGCGGGACGGATGGATCGGTCTCAAGACGGCGGCGGAGCGTCTGACCCAGAAAAGGGAGAGCAAAGATATCTATTTTGCAGAGGACGATTATCTGATTGAAAAGCATACGGGAGCTTTCACTTCCGCACAGGCAGAGACGAATGTGCAGCTGCTCGCGGCATTTCTCGAACAGTACCAGGATCAGTTTGAGAACGGAATAACCGTCATGATCGTTCCCAACGCGGTTTCGGTTTTGAGAGACAAGCTTCCGCCGTTTGCGTCTCCTTATGACGAACGGATTTATCTCGCGGATATCGAGTGGGCGGTGCCGGAAAGTCTGTGGTTTGACGCGAATGAGATACTTCAGTCGCACAGGGACGAGGAAATTTATTACCGGACGGATCATCACTGGACGACGCTGGGAGCGTTTTATGTGTATCAGGCCTGGGCCGCGGCGAAAGGACTTCATATACCATCGGAGGATGAATATGAGATCGAGACGGTGACGGAAGAATTTGAGGGAACGGTTCAGTCAAAACTGGGAATCAGGACAAAGAAGGATTCGATCAGACTTTATCTCCCGCATGAGGATATTTTCTACACGGTTGAGACGGACGGACAGGAGAAAAAATACAGCGTCTATGATTATTCCAAACTTAACACGAAAGATAAGTACGGAGTGTTTTTCGGAGGAAATTATGCGCTGACAAAGATCACAACGAAGGCGGATAACGGCAGGAGGATTCTGCTGCTCAAAGATTCCTACGCAAACTGTTTTGCTCCGTTTCTGCTCGGAGAGTACGAGGAGATCGACCTGCTTGATATAAGGTATTATAATCAGAAGATCAGTGAGCTGATCGAAAAAGGAGGCTATACAGATCTGCTGGTGCTGTATAACGCGGCAGGATTTGCGGAAGATGTCAGTCTTTCAAAACTTGCGTTCTGACAGGGCAGTACCAGGACAGAAGCCGTGCCTGCACGGGCGCGGAAGGATCAGCAAAGTTCCCTTCACTGCGTAGTCTGGGAGTGCAGAGCATGCGTGTCTGGGAAAAAGCTGCCAAAGCTCACATCCGATAAAGGAGCGGGAAGGGGGAAATTTTCATGAATATGATCGTAGCTGCGGACAAACACTGGGGAATCGGGTATAAAAATAAACTTCTGGTCAGTATTCCTGCCGATATGAAATTTTTCAGGGAAACGACGACCGGAAACGTAGTTGTGATGGGGAGAAAGACGCTTGAGAGTTTTCCGGGCGGTCTGCCCCTTGCGAACCGGACCAATATAGTTCTGACCCATAATAAAGAATACCGGGTAAGAAATGCCATTGTCTTCCATACGATGGATGAAGTGCTGGAAAAGCTGAAAGAATATCCGTCGGACAGGATTTTTGTCATCGGGGGAGAGAGCATCTACCGGCAGTTTCTTCCGTACTGCGATGTTGT
>CANQUH010000049.1 GCA_947626965.1 uncultured Lachnospiraceae bacterium | reverse complement strand
TTTTTTCATGCAAAAAAACAGGCAGAAACGTTCATTTTTCCAGAGTCTTGCGCCGAATGACCGGTACATGATCGGAAGTCTCTTTTTTCTTTATCTGATACAGGGTGTATTTGTTATTCTGATCGGCTCGATCCTCCCGATGATGCAGGAGGAATATCGTCTGAGCTACCAGGTTGGAGGCTTTCTGATCTCCGCCCACTCGATCGGCAACCTGATCACCGGACTGATCGCCGGGCTTCTGCCTCTTGCCATCGGGCTGAAGCGGTCGCTGATGCTGCTGAACGTACTTCCGTTCGCCGGCTTCGCGATCACGCTCGTCACCGGGAATCCGTTCCTGCTGATCTTCGCGCTTCTGCTGACCGGAATCGGCCGGGGTGCAGTCAGCAACTACAACAACCAGGCTGTCAGCGCACTCTCCGGCGGTTCCGCCGCTCCGCTGAACATGCTGCATGGTTTCTTCGCCATCGGCGCGGTGTCGGCTCCTCTGCTGGCGCTGCTCTTCTCCGGAGACGGAAGCGGCTGGCGTCCGGCGGTCTATGTCGTCATCGCTCTGGGCGTCATCTCCATGATCTCCTCCGCCTTCATGAAAATGGACAGCGTTCCCTATGACAGACCCAAAAAAGGCGCCGACTCGTTTGGTTTCCTTAAAAGCAGGCAGTTCATCCTCTCCATGGGGATCATGTTCTTCTATCTCTGCGTGGAAGCATCCGTCATGGGCTGGATGGTAACTTATTATACAAATTCCGGCGTTGTGTCGGCGGATTCCGCGCAGATGCTGAATTCTCTGCTGTGGGTAGTCATCCTGGCAGGAAGATTCTCCTGCAGCGCCCTTGCTCAGAAGCTGTCGGCAGGGCGCATTATCATGATGCTTTGCACGGGAATTGTCGTTTTCCTCGGAATCCTGCTGGCCAGCAGCAGCATCGTTCCCATGCTGATCGGGACGATCGGGCTTGGACTTTCCCTCTCCGGCATGTACGGAACCACCGTCGCCAACGCGGGAGATGTGTTTGGAAAATATCCGCTGGCCATGGGCATCTTCATCACGTTCACAAATATCGGCTCCGTAATCACTCCCTCCATCATCGGCGGGATCGCGGAGCAGACCAGCATCCGCACCGGTATGGCCGTGCTGCTGCTTCCGGCGCTGCTCGCGTTCGCGCTGGCAATCGTTAATCTGAGAGCACAAAAACAGTCGGAGCGAACTTCGGATTTCACAGCCATGTGGATACTGAAAAAATTTAGAAAAGTACGTATATAAATTTCATGCGTAAAAAAGAATCCCACAAAACGGGATTCTTTTTTACGTCATTATTCTTTTATGATATCCAGCTCTGTCAGATTAATTCCAGATGCCTGTAAAATGACTTATTATTTTACAGCAGCAGCTTCAGCACTTCCGAAACTTTCTTCACCGGAATGATCTCCAGCTTATCCGTGACTTCCGATGGGATATCATCCAGCTCATTCTTATTCTCCGCCGGAATCAGAACTTTGCTGATGCCCGCCCGCTGCGCCGCCATCAGTTTCTCCGGAAGCCCGCCGATCGGCATCACACAGCCGCGCAGGGAAACCTCGCCGGTCATCGCGTACTCAGTGCTGACCGGTCTGTCCGTCATCAGGGAAGCCAGCGCCGTCACCAGCGTAATACCGGCGGATGGTCCGTCCTTCGGCACTGCCCCGGCCGGGACATGGATGTGAATATCATGATCCTTGAGCTTCCCGCACGCGTCCGGATACAAATCCTTGACCACACTCAGCGCAATCTGCGCCGACTCCTTCATCACGTCCCCAAGCTGCCCGGTAATCGTCAGCTTTCCTGAACCTTTGAGCAGTTTTGTCTCAATAAACAGAATCTCACCGCCTGCCTGTGTCCAGGCCAGTCCGGTCACCACGCCCGGCACCGCTTCCTTCAACTTCCGCTCATGACTCGACGGCTTCTTTCCAAGATAATCCGGCAGGCTTCTGGCGTTCACCGTCAGCATCTTCCCGTCGCCTTTAACAATCCTCACCGCGGCCGCGCGGCAGAGCACATCCATCTGCTTTTTCAGACCACGCACGCCTGCTTCCATCGTGTACTCTTCGATCGCCTTCTGGATTGCCTTGTCCGTAACCTTCAGATCTGTCGGGCGGATACCTGTGCTCTCCATCGCTCTCGGCAGCAGATGCCTTTTTGCAATATGAAATTTTTCAACCGCCGTATACCCCGAAAAATGAATAACCTCCATACGGTTCAGCAGAGGCTCCGGAATCGTGTCCGCCGAGTTTGCCGTGCAGACAAACAGCACATCGGACAGGTCGTACGGTACGTTCATGTAATGATCGGTAAAATTATTGTTCTGCTCCGGGTCAAGCACTTCGAGAAGCGCACTCGCCGGGTCTCCGCTGTAATCCCGCGAGAGCTTATCAACCTCATCAAGAATCACAACCGGATTGGAGACGCCGCTGCGCTTCATCCCTTCCATAATCCTGCCCGGCATCGCTCCGATGTAGGTCCTGCGGTGCCCGCGGATTTCCGCCTCGTCGCGCACGCCGCCGAGACTGATCCTCACATATTTGCGGCCGAGCGCCTTCGCAATGCTCTGCCCGATGCTCGTCTTGCCCGTGCCAGGCGCGCCCACAAACAGCAGAATCGATCCCGCCTGCTTCTTATTCAATGCCATCACGGCAAGCTGCTGGATGATCCTTTCCTTGACCTTTTTCAGTCCGAAATGATCCTCGTCAAGAATCTTTTCCGCCTCCGCCAGATCGATTTCCTTAAATTCCTCTTTCTTCCAGGAAAGACTCGTCACAAAATCCAGATAATCGTGCAGCATCCCGTACTCATGACCGTCCTGCCCCTCCTGCTTCATCCGGTTCAGAACCTTCTGCGCCTCGAGCTTTGCCGTCTCGTTCATGCCGGATTGTTCGATCTTGATCTCAAAACTGCGGACATCCGAGACATTCTCCGGATGCATCTCGTCGAGCTGCTTCTGCAGGTAATCAATCTGCTTTTTGATCGCCGCCTCGCGGTACATCTTCTCATGGCGGTCCTTCTCCGCATTCTGCGCTTCCTCGGTCACCTCGGTGCGCTCGATAAACTCATGAACCGTCTGCTCGATCAGCGCACAGCGCTCACTCCTCGAATCTGTCCCGAGGAATGCATATTTTTCCTCCACGGTCAGATCAAGCAGGTTAGAGATCGCGCAGATCATCTCGTGCATGTTTCTCCAGTGCAGCACATAGCTGCGCGCCCAGACACCCCATGGAAATTTCTGCACAAACTGCAGCAGCGACGCACGCAGCCGCTCAAATCTCTGGCGCAGTTCCTCCTCAGAGATATCCTCCACATCCGGCCGCTCTTCTCCCTCGGCCGCAAGCAGGCCGTTCTCCCTCGACACTTCCAGAACCGTGGACCGCTCGACTGTCCGGATCTGCAGGCTGCCTTCCTCGTCAATTTTCTCGATCACACCTTTGACTGCAACCGGCACGATATCCTCAAGCGAAAGAGATCCCTCCACTTCCTCCTGTTTCAGCATCAGAAACAGGATCTCGCTGCCCGGCTGCAGCTTCTCCTCAGGAATATTTTTATAAATATCTTTTTTGAAGTAAAAGACCACATCCGGAAGTAAAATAATATTATAAACAGGAATAACCGTCATAAAACCCTCCTTTGCGTAAAAACCCCTCTGCTGTCCTTTTCACGTTACGGTTCACACTCCCTCGAAGTGACGTTCACGACCCGCAGGGAGTGAACAGTAACCTTTTCACTGCCGCAGCTGCCTGCGGTATGATACATAAAAATACATTCATCTGGCTCAGGCAAACCGCCGCCGTACTTCACAGCGTACAAAGCCTGCACTTTTTGTCCGCCAGTACGCTCATGTGTAATATAATACATAATTGTTAGCACTGTCAAGTGGTGAGTGCTAAAAAAGTGTGAAGTATCTGTGAAACAGCTGTAAATACAACATTTTCAGCCTTCCTTCTTTCCGGGAAATCCCTGTTTTGTACCTTTTCTGAAAAAATCCTGCTGCCAGATATTTTTCCAAAACCCCTTGCGTTCTGCTGCCGGATGTGCTATATTGAAAATAGAAAAAGGGAAAGCCAGAGACACGGCTTACCCCCAACATATACGCATTAACCCTTTACAGGGTCAGCCGTCATTATTGGTAGTAATGGCGGCTACTTTCTTTTCTCCTTGAAAATCTGATAGCACAGACCAACAAGGGCAACAATGAATATTCCAGTCTGCACGAGATCAGAATATGTAATCATCATTGGCAAGCCCCCCTTTCTTTCGTCTGGAGGGTTAGCCCCTCCGATAATCAGAGGGTAAGCCGCCCGGCTCTGGTTTCCCATGTTGCGAATTATATCACACGTTTCTAAATCCGACAATCGTTTTTCTGCACTTCCAGATGACGATTTCCGATTTCTGTTACAGTTCACTCCGGGTCGTGGCCAGTAATATGATCCGTTTCCATTTTCGGAAATTTCTTTTCCGTTTTCCTCGCAATTATCAACCTTTTCGTTTATAATATCGTACAGGAAAATGAGACAACCGTCAAATATCTTTGGACAGAGAAATACGTAGTCTGCCGCCTGCAGAAATGGTCCCTGTTCATTCAGGCTGCGGCGTAAACTGCAGGCAAAAAGAAACAGATTTGTTTACGGAAAGGAGTATCATCACGTCATGATATCAGCACAGGAAAAATTATTTACTATAGAAGATATCTATGCTCTCCCGGAAGGGGAGCGCGCGGAGCTTATTGACGGACAGATTTATTATATGGCTCCGCCATCCAGGAAACATCAGCGCCTGGCAGGTGAGCTTTTTGCCGTAATCAGGGAATATATACAGAAAAAAGGCAGCCACTGCGAGGTGGACATAGCCCCTTTTGCCGTCTTTCTGAATGAACATGACAGAACCTACGTGGAACCGGATATCTCCGTAATCTGTGATCCGGACAAGCTGGACGACAAAGGATGCAATGGCGCTCCGGACTGGATCCTGGAGATCGTGTCTCCCGGCAGCAGACAAATGGACTACTTTATCAAATTATTCAAATACCGCTCTGCGGGAGTCAGGGAATACTGGATCGTGGACCCGGAAAAAAACAGGATCACCGTCTGGAATTTTGAATCAAATCATACGGAAGAATTTTCGTTCTCCGACTCCGTTCCGGCCGGTATCTATGAGGATTTCACCATAAATTTTTCAAAACTGAATCTATAATTTTACTCTTGCAAAAACTGCCTGACCGCCTATAATAAGGGATTGGAATTTCATGATGCCAGGGTCAAAAGTCCAAATCCATGGCATGTTCACATGCCAGTGGATGAAGGACTTTATGACCCGCCCCGAGATGAGGAAAAAGTGGGGCAGGGGCCCCATGATTTCCGAATCCCGGGCAGGATTGTGGGGTGCTGAGCGCCAGTGGCGCTCGTCCAGCACCGACCGCAGCGGAGCGAAGACGCGAAGCACGAAACAATCCGTTTGGCATCTTTTGACCCCAACATCATTTCATTTATCATAAAGGCGGTAATTCACCATGAACAAGACAACTGCAAACCTGACGGAAGGACCTCTCGCGAAGCAGATCTTCCTGTTCAGCCTCCCCTTGATGCTCTCGAACCTCCTCCAGGTTCTCTTTAATATGTCCGATATCGCGGTCGTCGGACGTTTTGCCGGATCGATCGCGCTCGGAGCTGTCGGCTCCACCACAATCCTTGTCGCTCTGTTCACTGGCTTTTTGATCGGAATGGGCGGCGGCGTCAATGTGCTGGCGGCGCGCTATTTCGGTGCAAAAAAGCCGCAGGATCTGGAGGAGACCGTCCATACTTCTCTTCTGGTCTGTCTGGCCATGGGGATTCTGATCCTCGCAGGAGGAATCTTCCTGACCCGTCCGCTTCTTGAGCTTTTGAACACGAAGGAGGTACTGATCGACGGAGCCTCTCTGTATCTGCGCATCTATTTTCTCGGAATGCCCGCGCTGGCGGTCTATAATTTCGGCAACGCCGTATTCAGCGCGATCGGAGATACAAAAAAACCGCTGTACTTTCTCTCGACAGCGGGTGTTCTGAATATTCTGCTGAATCTGTTTTTCGTGATTGTCTGCCGGCTGGACGTGGCAGGCGTAGCTCTCGCCAGTATCATCTCGCAGTATATTTCCGCGTTTCTGATCCTTGCCGCGCTGTTTCGCAAAGGAGATCAGGTCTACGGTCTGCGGCTGTCCGCCCTGCGTATTTCAAATCACAAGCTGGGCAGCGTGCTGGCCCTGAGCATCCCGGCAGGCTTCCAGTACGCGATCTTTCAGATTGCCAACCTGTTCATCCAGACTGGCGTCAACTCTTTTGACGCCACCGTGGTAGCAGGCAATTCAGCTGCCGCCAACGCCGACAACCTGGTCTACGACGTGATGGCGGCCTTTTACACTGCCTGCTCCAGCTTTATCGGACAGAATTACGGAGCCGGGAATACAGAGCGCGTGAAAAAGAGCTATTTTATCAGCCTGGCTTATTCCTTCGGCTTCGGCGCGCTGCTGGGATTGTCACTTGCTGCGCTCGGGCGCACCTTTCTCGCGCTCTTTACCACGGAAACGGCCGTCATGGATGCCGGAATGTACCGCCTGACCATCATGGGTTTCTCCTACGCGTTCTCCGCATTCATGGACGCCACGATCGCGGCAAGTCGGGGGCTCGGCAAAAGCGTCGCCCCCACAGTTATCGTCATCATGGGATCCTGCGTGTTCCGCGTGGTCTGGGTCTACACCGTATTTGCGCATTTCCACACGATCACGTCGCTGTACCTGCTGTATATCTTCTCGTGGTCAATCACAGCGGCAGCGGAGATTCTTTATTTCCGAAAATGTTACAGGGAATTTGCGGCACTGTATCATACTCTCTGATTTACCAGGTGCCGCGGTTACCGTTCATTCCCTTGCAGCAACATTTATTTATATGATCCTGAAGCTGCGCCATTTCCCGCCCTGGTAACGCACCACGTCCAGGACGGCTTTCACCGTCCAGTCGATTCCCATGGCAAGCGCGATGCCGATCACTCCCATATGCAGCCACAGGGCCAGCACAAAGGACAGCGCCGTACGCAGCACCACCGTACAGAAAATGGCGGAATACATCGCAAACTTCACATCTCCCGCAGCCCGGAGTCCCGCGGCAAGAGGCATGGAGAAAGGCTGAACAATACCGGCAAAGATATTATGGATCAAAACGATAATAAACACCAGCCGCTTCGTCTCTGCAGTAATGTCATAGAGCGGAAGTATGGCAGGCAGCAAAAGCAGAACCAGCGCGTTCCACACGACGGCAAGAAAAACTGTAAGCCGGGTAAGCTTGCGCATATAATAGTCCGCGGCCTCATCATCCCTTGCCCCCATGCATTGTCCGACCACCGTGATGTATACAGGAGACAGAGCTACGCTGACCAGCGCGGCAAAGCTCCAGATAGTCTGCCCAATGCCATTGGCGGCGATCTGTGCCGTCCCGAATGTGGCGATCAGCGAGCCCAGCACCACCTTCGCCAACTGAAACAGACCGTTCTCGATGCCTCCGGGCACCGCGATCTTTAAGATGCGCAGGGCCATCGTCTTGTGGAAAGTCAAAGCCTTTTTGATACGCAGACAGACATCATTTTTTTCATTCAGGCAGAAGGCCGTCATCACAAATGCGGCAAAATACCAGGAGATCGTGGTCGGCCATGCCACGCCCGCCGCCCCTGCGCGGAGAGCAAAAACTCCAATCGCATTTCCGACGACATTGATCAGATTCATGGCAATGGAGACAAACATGGTCGTCCGGGTCTTTCCCATGCTGCGGAAAAGGGCCGCCCCCGCATTGTAGACGGCGTTCGCCGGGAAAGAAAGGGTCACAATGCGCAGATAAATGCGGCAGGCATCCATGACCTCCGGTTCCACACTTCCATAAAGTCCGGAAAGAACGGCGTTCCCCAGCAGGAGCATCACAACCATGCAGACAACGGAGAGCACCATATTTATATGGAAAATCTGGGAAGCGGCGAGATCCGCATTTCCTCTGTCTCTGCCGCCCAGATATTGAGAGACAACCACCGCTCCTCCGGTCGCCACAGCCGTAAACAGATAAATAAATATCGTATAAATCATCGTGTCCAGAGATACTCCGGAAACCGTGGCCTCGCCGGCATAGCTGACCATGAGCGTGTCGGCAAGCCCCACCACCACCTGCAGAAGCTGCTCGATGAGCAGAGGAATGATCATCGCCCCAAGAGCCGCGTTGTCAAACGGGCGGATTCCGCCTGCAAATTGTTTTTTCGGTTCAATTATCTTTTCCAGTACTGACATTATTGTCTGCTCCTTTGTCCGTTGTCCGGGATATCAAAATTCAGGGCTCTCTCTCGAGTCTTGCATCTTCCTGATTCAGTTAGTGGGCTTTATGCCCTCCCCATTTAGCCACTGTATGATTGTTTCTCTGGATGTTCCCCCCGCAAATCTTCTGCCGGATTTCCACTGGGTGCTGCTGTCCGTAAGGGAATGAAGACTGGATGCGCTGCTCCCAATCGGACTGCTGCCGGAAGTACAGAAAGGAACGATCGTCTTTCCGCCAAAATCATAACTTTCCAGAAACGTGCTGATGATTCTCGGAGCCTGTCCCCACCAGATCGGGTACGCCAGAACAACTGTGCTGTACTGCGCCATGTTTTCCACTCTCCCTGAAATTGCAGGCCTCGCCTGCGGATCATTCTGCTCCCTCGTCGCCCTCGAACTGGAATTGCTGTAATTCAAATCCGCGCTGGTATATGGCACCTCCGGCCGTATCTCATACAAATCCGCGTTCAGATATTCCGCCGCGTACTCAGCCAGCGGCTTTGTCGTACCTGTGCAGGAAAAATAAGCTACCAGGATGTTCGCCGCGCCGCCGGACGGCGTGTCAGTGTCTGACCCGTCCTCGGATGGTTTGTCTGTTTTGTCGTCATCCGGATCAGCTCCGCCCGGTGTGTCGGTACTTGTTTTGTCATCATCTGAATCAGCATCCGGTGTGTCGGTGTTCGTTTTGTCATCGTCCGGATCAGCTGCTGGCGTGTCGGCATCTGATTTATCGCCGCCTGGCATGTCCGTATCCGGCGCATTCGTGTCTGGCCTGCTGCTGTCTGGTACATTTGTGTCCGGCATACCGGTATCTGCTCCGGTTTCATCCGTCTGTTCCGGTTCCGCCGTATTTTCCTTCACAACTTTGATTTTTACCCAGGCTGTCACACTTTTCTTTCCGCTTTTTACCGTTACCTTGATTTTCGCTGTTCCAGTTTTTAATGCTTTTACCACGCCTTTTGAAGTCACCGACACCGTTTTCTTATCTGAAGATTTATACGTGATTTTCTTTTCCCCGCTCCATCCGCTGACGCTGACTTTCAGTGTCGCTTTCTCGCCTTTCGTCAACGAGCAGGTCTGTTTTGTCACATCTTTTTTCCCGATTTTTATTGTCACTTCGGAAGATGCACCGACCAGGGACACTCCATTATTCTGCAGCCATTTCTGCAGGCGGCTCTTCCCGGCATCGGTCACATCCAGTCCGGTTCCAAAAGAAGCTGTCTTACAGATCTTCTTCATGCTGCGGACACTGGCGGAGATCCCGCTGCCGCCGCTGGTACAGAACGGAATTATTTTTTTCCCGGAAAAGTCATAACTTTCCAGAAACGTATTGATTGCCATAGGCTGCTCTCCCCACCAGATCGGATATCCCAGCAGGATCGTATCATATTTTTTAAATCCCGTAATTTGGGTCGCAAGTTCCGGGCGGGCGTCGCTGTCCTGTTCCTCCTGCGCTATATCCAGCATTTCATCGTAATCCGAAGGATACTCTTTCCTGGTCTTCAATCTTACGATGTCTGCTCCTGTCAGCTTTTGAATTTGCTCCGCCGCTTTCTTTGTCGTCCCTGTCCTGGAAAAATAAACGACCAGCGTTTTTTTGCCGGAGGCCGCGTCCGCCCGTCCCGAAAACAGACTCGTCGTCAGCATAAGAACAAAAAGCAGAGCAATCACCTTTGCCGCACTGTTCATTTTTCTTCTCATTCCTGAATTCTCCTTCACCTTTTACTTTCAGTTGAATGTTAGCCTTTTCACTCGGCCTCCATGTCCAGTCCGAGACTGTCAACCCACTCAAATATATCTTCGTCGGAAGCGTCCGCAGAAAACCTCTCTCCGTCAAGCCACTCTGCTCCTTCCGCCGCGTCCTTAAGCGCCGCGTCGCTGCTTCCGAAACCGCTGCTACCCGAAGTGCAGAAAGGAACGACCGTCTTGCCGTCAAAATCATAGCTCTCTACGAAGGTATTCATGATTCTCGGAGCCTGTCCCCACCAGATCGGATAGCCAAGGAACACAATTTCATACTGCTCCATATTTTCCACAGAGCCGGAAATTTCAGGACGGGCATCCGGATCGTTCTGTTCCTGTGTCGCCCGCGTGGAGGAATCGCTGTAATTCAGATCCTCTTCCGTATACGGCACTTCCGGTTCGATCTCATAAAGATCCGCGTCCAGTCCGTCTGCCAGTTTCTGCGCGATACCTTCCGTATTATTCGTGGCAGAAAAATACGCTACCAGAATCGTGCTGTCCCCAAGACTTCCTGTTTCTTCCTCTGTCATCTCCGTCTCCTGAATTTCCGACTGGTTTTCCGTTTCCTTCTGGTCATCCTGTGCCAGAACACAGGCTACCTGCCCAAACATCAGAGAGCCTATCAGCAGAGCGCCGGTCACATATTTCATTTTCTTTAAATTTTTCATAATCTTTCACCTCATACCCATATACATAATAATTTTACTTTGGAACTGTAAATTGATCAGGAGGCGGTTTTTCCCTCCTGCTCGCCGCGCGGCCCGTGTGCTGCGTCAGCAGCTATTTTCCTTACACGGGCCTGTGCACAAAAAAAGTAAGTGCGAGACAGCCGCATGCATGCCGTTCTCACACTTACATTATATTTATCTCGTCTGTTTATATCAAATACTTGTTTTGTATGTCGTTTCCATACCCGAAAGGCATGTTGGAAGTCCCCGCTCAGGATTACTTCTCCAGTTTCGCATATTCCCCATCCGTCACAGGCTCGCACCACTCATTAGAAGTTTCCTCGCCCTCAATCTCAAACGCGAGGTGCGCAAACCAGGAATCCGCCGCGGCGCCGTGCCAGTGCTTCACCTCCGCCGGAATATTGATGACCGTTCCCGGCGTCATCTCCACGGGCTCTTTGCCCCACTCCTGATACCATCCGCGTCCACCTATGCAGATCAGCATCTGGCCGCCGCCGGTTTTCGCGTGATGGATATGCCAGTTGTTGCGGCAGCCCGGCTCAAAAGTCACATTAAAGCAGGGAGCCTGTTTGTCGGTTATCGGAGCGAGATAGCTCTGTCCGATGAAAAACTGTCCGAACGGGTTTGGATCACCGATCGGAAGGAAGATCTCCTTCTGGAACTTCTCCTTGTCCGTCAGCGCGGGCTCGTCCTCCGTCCACACTTCCTTCGCCATATTGAACACGGCCCAGGCCATCGGCCAGCCCGCGTAAAATCCAGCGTGCGTGATGATCGCGGCGATCTCCTTTTTCGTAACTCCGTTCTGTTTTGCGGTCATCAGGTGATACTTCAGCGAGCTGTCCGCCAGACCTCTGCCCATGAAAACCGAAATCACGATAATGCTTCGTGTCTTCAGGTCGATGTCGGTATTGTTCCAGTTCTCTCCAAACAGAATATCGTCGTTAAAATGCGCAAACTCCGGCGCGAAATTTCCCAGCTGATCCCTTCCAGCCGTCTGTACTATCTTTCCCATAGCTCCTCCTTCCGGCAGCCAAACTCAAACGCTGCCTGATCCCTTTCATTTTCTGCTTCTTCCATATTATGATGCCAGGGTCGAAAGGTCATGCGTTCCATGTTCACATGGAAAAGCATGACACTGAGACCCAAAAACACCGAAAAGGAGCCATTTTTCATGGAAAAATGTGCGGATTTGAGGTGTTTCAGGATTTCGTGAGCACGAAGTGCGGAGAAATCCGTGGCATCATGGGGGCAAAATTCCTTTTGACCCCAGCATCATATTATACTTTACCTGAAAAAATAACAAATACTTATCGTGAATAATTTCTCATGCCTTTCAGGCATGTTGCAACAGTTCAGATTCAGAAGAAATACACTCTGATCTCCCTCATCCTCGCTTCCTGATCCACATGGAACGGACAGCGTCCGCTACAATGGCCGCATCCGACGCAGTCCTCCGCGGTTTTTGCAAGCGTCCGGTAATGCTCCCCGGCAAGCGGATCTCCCGCCAGCGCAAGGTCGTAGTACTTGTTGATCAGCCCGACATTCAGCCCCTCAGGACATGGCGCGCAGTGGTTGCAGTACACACAGCGGCCTTTCGATTCCTCTGGCGTCAGGCTCGCGATCACAGAATAATCTCTCTCTTCTTCCGACGCTTCCAGATAGGAAAGGTTCTGCTTCAGCTGCTCCACATTCCCCGCGCCAGGCAGTACCGTAAGAACGCCCGGTTTGTCAAGCGCATACTGGATACACTGGGCGGTTGTCAGCGCTTTCTTAAACGGAGACTGCTTTTCATCCAGAAGCTGTCCCGCATTATACGGCTTCATAACGGAAATGCCGACGCCCTCCTTCACACAGCGGCGATAAAGAGACTGCCGTTCTCCGTCCGAGCCGAACGCGTAATCACCCTGTCCGTAATCATACATCGGATTGATGGAAAACATCAGCATATCGATGAGCTTCCGGTCCAAAATATGATGAACCGTCGCCGGATTGTGGGAGGAAAGGCCGATATGACGCACAACCCCCTGCGCTTTCATATCCAGCACATACTGCAGCGCTCCACTCTTTTCATACTCCTCCACGTCTGTCATCTCATCGAGACAGTGGATGAATCCAAAATCGATGTAGTCCGTCTTCAGATTTTTAAGCTGCCAGTCGATCGAGCGCTTGATCTCCTCCAGATCCGTCGTCCAGCCGTATTCCCCGGTCATATAGTTCGCGCCGAAATGAACCTGCAGATAAACCTTCTCACGGCATCCGGAAAACGCTTTTCCGTAAGCCGGAAAACAGCTCGCGTGTCCTGCTGCCAGGTCAAAATAATTGACGCCATGTTCCATAGCATAGCAGACCGTCTCAATGATGTCTTTTTCCGTTTGCTCGCCAACGACCGACGAACCCATGCCGATAATGCCGATCTGTTCCCCTCCGTGGGGCAATGTGCGATACTTCATAAGAATCCCTCCCCGTTTTCTCAATTTAATACTACAATGTTCCATATATGTTTTCGCAGCTTTTATTTAACCGTATACCCACCATTTTCCGAGGTCTTTCCCAGGTTTGCTGCAACATATTTTTGTTTTTTGTTTTTTGCTTTTAGGTTTATCCGGTATTGTCATCAAGATTACTTTTTCGGCTACTAATGCTCTCAAATATCTTTTTGCGAAACCCTGTTCATCCGCAAATCCTAAATAAGCCGCAATCTCTTTCTTGGATCGTGGAATATGACAGTATTCTATAATTCTTTTTTTCAATTCATCTTGGGTCGTATCTTGGGTTGCGTCATGGGTTGCATCTTGGGTTGCATCTTGGGTTCCAACCAGTTCATTCTGTACCGGATTCACGTTTAAATTGTCGATACTATGATCCTGGAGAGTGTACCTGATGCCAGAATTATTACCCGCGGCATCATTGACGACTCCATTTCCTGATTCAATCATCTGTCACTCCCCTCTGATAACTTTACTTTGCTTATCTATAATCTATTGCTGATTATTGTACCACAGGACAGCGGCAAAAGTGGAAAAATTCTGCACTTGCATCAAAATTTCCTCTCAAACACAAAAACTGGATGATTTCAGCATAAAAATTGCAAAATCCGCTTCTGGCAGCCAACTGAAAAAGGCAGCCATCCGGCCGCCCTTTTTTGCTTTAACTTCTTATTTTGATTTTCAATCAAGCTGGGATTTTTCCATGCCGGAACCTTCCAGCCTGGAAAAACACAGCGGTTGACACTCCCTACGGCTAAAGTCAGGGGATTCCTGCTTCACCGACCACTGCCCGCCTGACACGGGCTTACATAGTCTCCACAGGCGTTGGGTTCGGGCGTGTCCCGCCCTACCGTATGCATAGACTACGCCGACAGACGCAGCCCTTCTTTCAGTATGTTCTTTGCGGCGTTCACATCCCGATTGTGATGCGTCCCACACTCCGGGCACGTCCACTCCCGCACCGCAAGGTCTTTCGTGCCTGACCATTGGGCCCCACACCCGGAACACAGCTGACTGGACGGGAAGAAACGGTCTACTGCAGCCACACGTTTCCCGTACCACTTTGCCTTATACTCCAGCTGCCGCCGGAACTCACCCCATGACGCATCCGCTATGAACTTTGCAAGCCGGTGGTTTTTGACCATGTTCTTTGGGGCCAGATCCTCGATGCAGATTATATCGTTCTCACGGATGAGCTTCGTGGACAGCTTGTGGAGCATGTCCTTCCGCTGGTTTGCTACCCGCTCATGCAGCCTCGCAACCCTGATTCTCGCCTTATCCCTGTTCCTGCTCCCCTTTGTTTTTCGGGAGAGCTGCCGCTGGGCTTTGGCCAGTTTTCTCTCGGATTTTGCAAGGTACTTGTGGTTGGGATATTCTGCTCCATCGGACGTGACTGCATACGACCTGATACCCACATCCAGACCGACAGTCGCATCGGTCTTAGGCAACGGCTTCGTTTCTACATCAGTACAACAGAGTGCTATATAGTATTTGCCGCTGGGGATCTGGCTGACGGTTGCGGAAAGAATTCGTCCACGAACCTCTTTTGAAATACGACATTTTACTTTCCCCAGTTTGGGAAGCTGCACCGCCTTATCCAGCACTTTGATGTTTGTTCCCACACATTTGCTTTTGTAGCTTCTCCGATGATCATGCTTCCTTTTGAAACGTGGAAAGCCCGGTTTCTCTCCCCTTTTCACGCGCCGGAAGAAGTTTTGATACGCTGCGTCCAGGGCTTCTGCCGAGGCCTGCAGTGCCGTCGAATCCACCTCTTTCAGCCACTCCGCCTCCTTTTTCATCTCAGGAAGTTCCCTGATCTGCTGAAATCTCGTGGGTGATTTCCCCGTCTTTTCATAGCTTGTTCTCCGTTCGACAAGAAAATGGTTGAACACATACCTGCAGCACCCGAATGTCCGCTGTATCAGGCTCTCCTGTTCTCGTGTCGGATAGATCCGAAACCTGTAGCTGTACTCCATTTTCTCACCTTCTTACACATTCTTTTGATTCCCGATATACTCCTGATGACAGCCAGCGGCATTCCGCCTGCCGTTGCCAGGACCTTTCGGCGGTATTTTGAGCACCAGCCAACATGGTATTTGCAGAAGTAGAGCACATTCCGATTACTCTTGTATTCCATGTGTATCATTATACCATGCATCTGTATCTATTTCAAGAACCCGCTAAAAAGCTTTGGCGCCTTTTTTACCGGCTTATGCCCATAATCTCCTTTATTCTGGAAACGATATGCCCCATCATGAAAAAGATCGTTTCATAATGCATATAGTCCTGAATACTCTCATCAAACATAAATTTCAGATTCGCGGGAAATTCTTCATCCGCCTCCCAGTATTGGAGCGTGACCGGCAGAAACGCGAAGGGATACAGCACGGCCGCCACATCTCCTTTCATCCTGCCATCCAATTCTCCCAGGACTTCGCAGGCACGCCGCAGCTCTTCTGTCTTTCCGGAAAACTCATCCGCGGCTTTCTGAAACATACTGCCGCCCGGGCCGGACGAATGCACCGTCCGAGGCAGCATACTGATCGGACAGAATTTCCCCGACAGCCGGCAGTCATCTTTGGAGCAGCAAAGCACGTCGTAGATTGTCATCGCCTCGTTGTAATCCGCCTCCACAGTCGACGCAAAACCGTCCCCGGACCATTCCACAAGCCCGCTCTTCCGGTGAATCCTGTAACGCCGCCGGACAAAATCAATATAAAGATACGCATCGTCGTTTTCCAGACCGAATTTCCGGATCATCTTCTCCTGATCGTACTTTACAAATTCGCCGCGCATCTGATTTCTCATAATCTCATAATTTGACAAAGCCATTCTGCATCCCTACTTCCGTCTTTTATAAAAACAGTTCGTTTGGCTTTCTGCCGGAGCATGCCTTCTTCATCGCCAGCGAGGCCGCCGCAAGCACTGCCCCATTCAGCTTCCTCGCCTTTTGCGGACAAACGGAGATGCAGCGCATACAGGAGATACACTTCGTCTTGTCTGCACCCTTCGGGGATTGAACATCGATAGCCCCGGTCGGACACTGCTTCGCACAGGTCCCGCACTTTGTACAGGCGGATCCTGCCTGAGGAACCATCCCGAGATTTCCGCCTTTTTTATACGGCCTGTTCCCCGGAATCGCCGGTTTGCTCCTGTCCCCTTCCTCAATCTTTTTCATGATGGAAGCCGCATATTTGGAAAGCTCCCGGCAGTCTTCCTCATCCGGCCTCCCTGTCGCAAACTGACGCATGATCGAATGCTCCGCGACTGCGGCGACCGCAGCGATCACCTGGAACCCGCTCTTTTTGGCCGCATCCTCCATCTGCACCAGCGTATCCTCCCAGGCACGGTTCCCGTAGACAGCCGCGAGCACGCATCTGGCTGAATTCCCTTTTATTTTACTCAATCGGTCCAGAGCCGTCTGCGGGGCAAGTCCGCCAAAAGACGGCATGGCAATCAGCACGACATCCTCCGGATCAAAACTGTATTTCGTGTAATCGTCCGCTGCCACAGACAAGTCGACCCGGCTGACCTCCGGCCAGTTTTTTGTCAGGGCGTCCGCCGCCTTCTGTGTTCCTCCTGTCGGACTGAAAATAATCTGCGCGTATTTCATGGCAGATCCCTCCTTTGATGTATATTTTAATTATACAACCATTATAGGGGTCTGTCGTTGTATTGTCAATATTTACATCTATTGTCCGCACTTCTTCGGATCATCAGAGTTTTACCTGGTACTGAAAGCATCAGAGAAAAGCTGCATCCACAGGGTTCTGTTCAGGACTATCTATTCTCATACTCTTAATATCGTTCCAGAAATTCTGCCATCGTGACAATCTCCGGCATATCCACATCCAGAACCAGAAAGTCCTTATCACCCGTCACAAACACGTCAATGCCCTCCATGATTGCCGTTGCCAGTATCGGAGAATCCTTTGTATCACGCATTTCCGGGAACACACTTGAATCCAACGCTCTGGGTGTGTAGACCAGTTCAAAAGGCAGCTCCAGGAAGAAACAGTCAAGGAATTTCCTCTTTGCCGGGAATTTGCGGTCTGTCACCAGACGTAATTCCTCAATCACATAGTCGCACACCACAATCTGATGGCTGTCCGTCAGCCTTCTTGCAAGTTCCCTTGTCTGTGCGGACGGGAAGAAAATCATGGAGATAAAAATGTTGGTATCAAGCATTACCCGCAAACTAATACCCCCTTACTTCCTTTCGGATTTCCTTCATGTAATCCTGCATTTCTTCCTCGGTTGCAAAGCCCGCCTTTTCTGCTTCTCCGGCAAACGCTTCTTCTGCCCGCTTAAATGCCAGCATTGCAGAATTTTCAAAATAGAACCTGCCGTTTTCCTCTAAAATCACAATCTTATCCCCGGCTTTCAGCTTCAGCGCATTCCGCACAGATACGGGAATGGTAATTTGCCCTTTACTTGAAATCTTTGCTACTTCCATGTGTCATCACCCTTTCAAAAATAGCCGCTTGGTTTTCTTTACTTTCTTTACATCTCTATTATACGCAACAGATCAGATAATATCAATCTTTTTCAGCGGTTATTTCTGTAGTCTTAGTTGAACTGTCACTTTTTGTAAAATCTTTAACGCAAATACCGATTCCTGTTACCATCAGCACCATAAAAAATAAAAATGGGATGCCTGTATCATTTATGCTAAAATTTATCAGCCATCCTCCCTGACCATTTGATGTACCCTGATTTAAAAGGGTATATACGTATGTTATCAGACTTCCAACTGCACCATACCAAAATATGCTTATTCCCAATACAAATTTTTTCATTTCACATACTTCCTTTCATTTTTGTACTCCTGCCCCGTTATAAGCCGATAAGCCTGATCTATTTTTTTAATATTATCCTGAACGTTTGCCCAACAGGCTGTATTTTTGTGGAATCCACTCTGAAAATTTCACTTACCTCGCCTTCGCCCAGACTTATTCTCTGATCCAGCCTCAAATGTACTGTATTTTCCTGCAATTCTTCTTTTGACGTGGAAAAAGCAAACGTAAATGTTTCCCCTTCTATATCGTCGATCTGCTTATGGACTACAATTTCTGTTTCAATATCCGCCTTCTTTTGCAATGGCACACCGTCATCATAAATCCATTCCACAACATACTGATTATCATTTTCTTCCAGGTTTTGTCTCAGATAAACACTTGAGGAATCACACACATATTCCCTTCCATTTATTTTAATGTTCTCCCCCGCACTTATCCCAACACCATCGTACTTGTCCTCAGTGTCCAGATTTACAGATGCAAATAAGCTGTTTTCTGCCAAAATAACTTCATTTAACGTAATGGATATTCCATTTTTCGTCTGCGTGGTATTGATAACATCAGTATAAGGCGCCAGGTCATCTGATATCTGAAGGATTTCAGCGATCATCGTGGTAAATCTGCTGATGGCGGCATTTAAATTTTCTGTTTCTTCCGTTATGTCCGCCATATGCAAATCCACCCGTTTTGCCGCATGCTTTTTTCTTAACCTGTCAATTGCAAATCCCCTTGTGATTTTTCCCAGGAAAGCGGCCAGTTTTGGAGGCCTTTGGGGAGGGATATACCGCCATGCCGCAAACCATGTATCATTTACACACTCCTCGGAATCCTCCCTGTTCATAAGAATCTTCCATGCACCTTCCCCCGATTTCGTATTTTCAAACAGTCTGTGCAAATATCATAACAAAAAAGGGCCTCATAATGAACATCGTATTTCTTATGCTTTGGTTACGCTTTCTGTTTAAATACCTCAAAAAAGTCTTTTGTTTTTTTATCGTTTGCGCTATGATTTATAAGAATAAATTTGCTAACTTGTAATATTGGCTGCAGGGCGCTGCCTGACTGTAGGAGTGGAATCAAAAGATCTGCATCAGACAGAACACCTGCCAGCGGGAAAGGCGGAAAGGATGCGGGATTGATTATGAGACTGAATACGAAATGTTCGATCGCGGTACACGCGCTCATTCTGACGGCGGAATTTGAATCTGACTGCAAGATCACCAGCGAGCTTCTCGCCAAAAGCATCGGCTGCAATTCCTCCGCGGTCCGCAGCATCTTAAACGCGCTGCAAAAAGCGGGAATCATCTCCATCGTAAGAGGCGTCGGCGGCGCTCATCTCGAAAAATCTCCCGCCAAAGTGACTCTCTGGGACATTTATTCCGCGCTTGAGCCGGACGGCCTCGCCCACATGATCGGGATTCATCCGAATCCGTCGCATCTCTGTCCGGTCGGACATAATATAGAGGCTGTTCTGTCCGAGCCTTACGGCAGAATTGCCGGCGCGGTGAAAGATACCATGCAGGAAATTACCTTGCAGCAGATACTGGACCGGTATCACCAGCTGGTGTTCGATTCCAAAATTGCGGCAGAAGAAATACAATAATCCAGCCAGGGAGGAACAGCATTGCACATTCTGCACAAAAATCGTCTCGTATAATGATATATATGCACAATAACACGAAATTTTACAAATAATTACATAAACATTATTGAAAATTTTTGTAAACAATGCTATAATAACTCACAGCAACAGAGGCAGAGTGCGTGGGTGTTACTGGTCAGCAGGCAAAACCATGTTTATAAAGTTCCGCACAGGGGATGTGGGGGATTTTATAGACATGGTTTATTTAGTTTCATTCGGAAGGGAGCAGGTTCCTCCATGAAGATCCAGAAAGTTCTGAATAACAATATTGTGGTTTCTCAGGATGAGAAGCAGAGAGAAATACTTCTCCTCGGACGGGGAATCGGTTTCGGGAAGCGTCCTGGCATGGACGTAGATGAAAGCAGGATTGAGAAAAAGTTTATCGGCTTCACGGAAAGCCGGTATGAAGAGCAGCTGGTGGAGCTGCTGGAACGGATCCCGACAGAACATTTCGCAGTCGGCCTGCTGATTGCGGAGCATGTGCGCGAACACATCCAGAAGCCGCTCAACGAAAATCTGGTTCTGATGATCTCCGACCATATCAGCTTCGCGATCGAGCGCCGGAAGAAAGGGCTGGAACTGCAGAACGCGCTTCTATGGGAAACGAAGAAGTTCTATCCGGATGAATACCGGCTGGGTCTGGACGCGCTGGATATCATCGAGAAGGAAACCGGCGTTCGCCTGGCAGAGGACGAGGCTGGATTTATCGCTCTGCATATCGTGAACGCCCAGTATGGGACAGACAGCGGGATTTCCCGCAAAATGATTCAGATGATTCAGGACATCATCAACATTGTCCGCTATACATACAGCATGGAGCTGGACGACAGTTCTCTCGACTACATCCGCTTCGTGACGCACCTGAAATTTTTCCTGCAGCGGATCTTTACGGATAACTGCTATGAGAAAGACAGCGGCCTCTTCCAGATGGTGTCGAAACTGTACCCGCAGGCGCTGAACTGCAGCATGAAGATCCGCGAATACATCAGGAAAAAGCTGGACTACGTGTTCGGCGAGGAAGAACTCGGCTATCTGACAATCCATATCGAGAAACTGACGCGAAAGCGAATTTAAATCGAGCAGGAGGCGTTTTTCCTCTCCTGCTCGCCAGCGCGGCCCGCATGCTGCGTCAGCAGCTAATCTCCATGTGCGGGCCTGTGCATAAAATATGCAATTAAATATCCTGCTGCAGGCAGCGGATATTTAATCCCCGCGGCATCCGCCGGACACAAACATGCAGCATCCCCGGAAAGAGTTTTCGTTCCGGAACCGGCAGCGGCATCTGCCGGATACATGCAGGCATGGCCGCCTGGCTCACTGCCCGCGGGAATAAATATACTATAACATCACAGGAGGGATTGAAAATGGCAAGCAAGTATGATGGTCTGGCAAGGATTATCATCCAGAATGTGGGAGGCAAGAGCAACGTAACGGCCCTGACCCACTGCGTAACCAGACTGCGCTTCAAACTGAAAGATGAGAGCAAAGCGCAGACTGACATCTTAAAAGA
>CANQUH010000048.1 GCA_947626965.1 uncultured Lachnospiraceae bacterium | reverse complement strand
CCCTTCTCAGAGTTCGTGCAGGTCACATGCTCGCTGATCAGCTCTTTCAGTTCCTGGACATCATACTTTGATGTAATCTTCTCGATCGAAACCATGTTCTTGTTGACCTTCGTGTACAGATCACTGTTCTCGTCGAGCACATAAGCGATTCCGCCGCTCATGCCGGCCGCAAAGTTCTTGCCTACCTGACCGAGAATTACCGCGCAGCCGCCCGTCATGTACTCGCAGCCATGATCTCCGACGCCTTCAACGACGGCAATTGCGCCCGAATTACGCACACAGAAACGCTCGCCGGCCACACCGTTGATAAAAGCCTTTCCACTCGTCGCACCGTAAAGTGCAACGTTTCCTATAATAATGTTTTCATCCTTCGCAAATTTGACGCCTGTCGGCGGATAGACGATCAGCTTGCCGCCGGAGAGTCCTTTCCCAAAATAATCATTGCTGTCGCCAACCAGTTCAAGCGTAAGCCCTTTCGGGATAAACGCTCCGAAACTCTGACCGCCGGCACCGTGACATTTGACCGTAAAGGTATCTTCCTCGAGACCTTCCGGATACTTCCGGGTGATCTCGGAACCGAAAATCGTTCCGAGCGTACGGTCCGTGTTGGAAACATCGATCTCAATGCTCTTTTTCTGCCCGCTCTCAAGCGCATCTCCGAGCTTCTCGAGCAGAATTTTCTCATCGATCGTCTTCTCAAGACCGAAATCAAATACCTGCTCCGGATCAAAGGTCACTTTTTCTCCCTTGCCCGCGTACGGATTGTCAAGAATATTCGTAAGGTCAATTGAAGCGCCGCGTTTGTTTGTCAGCTCTTTCTTCTTTATCAGAAGATCGCTTCTTCCAACCATCTCATCAAGCGTCCGGAAACCGAGCTTCGCCATATATTCCCGCAGATCTTCCGCGATAAAGCGCATGAAGTTGATGACGTATTCCGGTTTGCCGCGGAAGCGTTTGCGCAGCTCCGGATTCTGTGTTGCCACGCCGACCGGACACGTATCGAGATTGCAGACTCTCATCATGACGCAGCCCATCGTGACAAGAGGCCCTGTCGCAAAGCCGAACTCCTCCGCGCCGAGCAGCGCCGCGATCGCCACGTCCCGGCCGCTCATCAGCTTGCCGTCCGTCTCGATCCGGACTTTGTTCCTCAAACCGTTCATAAGCAGAGTCTGGTGTGTTTCCGCAAGACCAAGCTCCCACGGAAGTCCTGCCTGATGGATGGAGCTTCGCGGAGCTGCTCCCGTACCTCCATCATAGCCAGAGATCAGGATGACCTGCGCGCCCGCTTTCGCAACACCGGCCGCGACCGTTCCGACGCCGGCCTCGGAGACAAGCTTGACGGAAATGTCTGCCTGACGGTTCGCATTTTTCAGATCGTAAATCAGCTGTGCCAGATCCTCGATCGAGTAGATATCATGGTGCGGCGGCGGAGAAATCAGGCTGACGCCCGGTGTGGAGTGCCTTGTCTTTGCAATCCACGGGTACACTTTCCTGCCTGGCAGATGTCCGCCCTCGCCCGGCTTCGCGCCCTGCGCCATTTTAATCTGAATCTCTCGTGCACTCACGAGATATCTTGAGGTCACACCGAAACGTCCTGACGCTACCTGCTTAATCGCGGAGCAGCGGTTTTTCCCATCCGGGCCGATAACCAGACGATCAAGACTCTCGCCGCCCTCACCGGTATTCGACTTGCCGTGCAGCGTATTCATCGCGATTGCCAGCGTCTCGTGCGCTTCCTGCGAGATCGAACCGTAGGACATAGCCCCTGTCTTGAATCTTCTGACAATGGAGTCCACGCTCTCGACTTCCTCAAGCGGCACGCCGTGCTCCGGATATTTGAAATCCATCGTACTGCGAATGTATCCGGATTCTTCCTTATTTACAAGTTCTGTATATTCCTTGAACAGTTTATAACTGCCCGTTCTCGTCGCTTCCTGAAGCATGTGGATCGTCTGCGGATTGTAGCGGTGATGTTCGCCTGCGCTCCTCGACTTGTGCCATCCCATGCTGTCGAGCGTCAGGTCTTCCTTAAGTCCCAGCGGATCAAACGCTTTCGTATGGCGCGCTTCCACATCATCCTCAATGTCCTTCATTGTGATGCCGCCGATTCGGCTTACCGTATCCGTAAAGTATTTGTCAATTACCTCTTTGCTGATTCCGATCGCCTCGAAGATCATGGAACCCTGATACGACTGGATCGTGGAGATACCCATCTTCGACGCGATTTTCACGATTCCGTCGATGACGGCTTTGTTGTAATCGTCAACCGCCGCATAATAATCCTTATCCAGCATGCCGCTGTCCACCATGCCTTTGATCGCGTCAAGCGCAAGATACGGATTGATCGCGCTTGCGCCGTAGCCGAGCAGCGTGGCAAAATGATGAACCTCTCTCGGTTCTCCGGACTCAAGGATCAGGGCTAGCGAAGTCCTCTTTTTCGTCTTGACCAGATGCTGATGCACCGCCGAGATCGCCAGAAGCGACGGAATCGGCATCATGAATTCATCTACACCCTTATCAGTCAGAACAAGGATATTCGCTCCGTTTTTATAAGCGCGGTCCACTTCGAGGAACAGATGATCGATCGCTTTCTCAATGCTCGTATTTTTATAATAAAGAATCGGAACCTCGGCGACCTTGAAGCCCTTCACTTTCATCCTTTTGATCTTGAGCATATCGGTGTTCGTCAGGATCGGGTTCTCGACCTTGAGCACCTGACAGTTCTCCGGCTGCTCCTCAAGCAGATTGCCGTCCTCCCCGATATAGACTGTCTTCGAAGTAACGACCTTCTCGCGGATTGCGTCGATCGGCGGGTTTGTGACCTGCGCGAACAGCTGCTTGAAATAGTTAAACAATGGCTGATGCTTGCTGGAGAGTACCGCAAGCGGGATATCAATACCCATCGCGCTGATTCCTTCTCCTCCGTTTAACGCCATGTTGTAGATGGATGTTCTGTAATCTTCGAAGCTGTAGCCGAACGTCTTCATCAGACGCATCCTCTGCTCCTCAGAGTACGTCTCCGGACGCATGTTCGGGATTTTCAGATCTTTCAGCTTCACAAGATACTGATCAAGCCATTCCCCGTACGGCTGACGGGATGCGTATTTCGTCTTGAGTTCCTCATCATCTATGACCCTTCCCTCCACCGTATCGACCAGCAGCATCTTGCCCGGATGCAGACGCTCCTTCTGCACAATCTTTGTCGGATCGATGTCAAGCACACCGACCTCGGAAGACAAAATCAGATAGCCGTCGTCTGTCACATAATATCTCGACGGACGCAGGCCATTGCGGTCAAGCACCGCGCCTATGATATCTCCATCCGTAAACACGATCGACGCCGGACCGTCCCATGGTTCCATCATCGTCGCATAATACTGATAAAAGTCTTTCTTTTTCTTAGACATCACATCGTTGTTTGCCCACGGCTCCGGAATCGCGATCATAACTGCAAGCGGAAGATCCATTCCACTCATCATCAGAAATTCCAGCGTATTGTCAAGCATTGCCGAGTCAGAACCCATTGCGTTAACAACAGGAAGAACTTTGGGAAGATCATCCTTAAAATATTTGGAATTCATCGTCTCCTCACGGCCGCGCATCTTGTCTGCATTGCCGCGGATTGTATTGATCTCTCCGTTATGTACGATCAGACGATAAGGATGAGCCCTCTCCCAGCTCGGATTCGTGTTTGTGCTGAACCTGGAATGGACAACCGCGATCGCCGAATCGTAATCCGGGCTCTGCAGATCCGTAAAGAAAGTCCTCAGCTGCCCCACAAGGAACATGCCCTTGTAGATGATCGTCCTGCTCGACATGGAAACCACATAGGTCGTGTCGTTTGACTGCTCAAAACTCCTCCTTGCCACATACAGTCTGCGGTCAAACGGGAGGCCCTTCTCCACATCCGCCGGTCTTTCAATGAATGCCTGTTCAATACAAGGCATCTTTTCGAGCGCTTTATGTCCAAGCACTTCCGGAACAGTCGGCACTTTCCTCCAGCCGAGGAATTTCAGGTTCTCCTTTTTTACGATGCTCTCAAACATTTTCTTTGCCTGATTTCTCTTGAGGACATCCTGCGGGAAGAAGAAGACGCCGATCCCGTAATCTCTTTCTGAACCTAAAAAGATGCCAAGGTTCTTACAGGTTTTGGAGAAGAAGTTGTGTGAAATCTGTAACATGATTCCAACTCCGTCACCTGTTTTTCCCTCGGCATCTTTGCCTGCTCTGTGCTCTAAATTTTCAACAATGCTTAATGCGTTTTCTACTGTCTGGTGCGTCTTGACTCCTTTGATATTGACGACCGCTCCGATTCCGCAGTTGTCATGCTCAAATTCCGGCCGGTAAAGACCAGGGGTGTCTCCTGCACGTACAGACTCTCTGTTTATATCCATACGTCATTCCTCCCGTATTTAATTTCCGTGGGCAATTGGTTTCCCAAATCGCTATACACTATACACCCATTTTTCCAATCTGTAAATAACAAATTTTTCTTTAATTTTCTGATAATTCGTTTTTTTATTAAATTCTCATTTATTTTCAGATTATTTTACGTTTTAATATAAAATTATACCCATATATCAAACAATTCAAGGGCGTTTTGACCTTTTCCTGGATGATTTTTCATCAAATTTTTCTTCCTGATCCTGTATGAAGACCGGGCTTTCACAACACGAAATTGACTGCTATGGCCGTCAGGTTACATCCCATATGAAACAAAAATGGATAACGGAATTTCCCGCTCTTTTCATAAAGCAGGGTAAGTATCACAGCCATCGGAAACGCAAATACCATCTGAATCACATTCCCGTGATAGACGGCAAACAGCAGAGACGATAAAATAACTGACTGCCCGGCAGACAGCAGTTTCCTCATCCTGCGGTACAGAAGTCCCCGGAAAATTAGTTCTTCCGTCAGAGGCGCAAAAATTCCCATTGCGAGAATCTGGATCAAAATCTGCCCGGAAAGCATCGCCTCCTGTGCGGCATTGGAAAAATGCTGCTGAATTTTAAGAAATGACAGCAGACCGCTCCACCCAAGATTCAGCAAGCCGCCCGCCGCAAAACAAAGCACACAGCACAAAATGCAGCGCGCACTTTCAGCGCGGTATCCGGCATCCCGTTTCCTCTCCCCGTCCGTATTTCCACCCGTTTTCCTTTTCCCGTTATCCTGGTTCTCATTTTTTTTCTCGTCGCTCCGGTACATATACAGAGCGGCCGGCATCACAAGGAGAGAGGACAAGAGCACGCGCGATGAAGAATCCAGAACATTTCCGGATATCGCGGCAACCAGCTCTGTCACAAAAAAATGCAGAAACACCGGACCGATCACTCCAATAAACCAGTTACCCATCATACAGCCTCCTTAAACAGACCAGAATTGCAGCCCGCAGTCCACATTGAAAAACCGCTGCCGCCGGCTTCTTTTCAGACAGAAGACGACCACAGCGGTCTTTTTTATCTCACAGGAAAATTCGTCCTGTCACAGAAAATTTCTCAGCCGATCACCGGCAGATCCAGATCAGCCACTTTCCATGCACCATCCGCATAAGACATGACAAACGTGCCTGTAGAATTTCCGGTATCCGATACTGATTCGACTGTTTCAACCGGCGTACCATCCTCGTTCACCTGATCTTCAGACTGCGTTGTCACATCTTTCTTCAGCCGGTAATGATAAGACAGCTTCATCTCCAGCCTGATGTCTCCATCCTCTCCGGAATAATCAGGCTCGCCAAATTCCGCGGCGAACGCAGATACCGACATACTTACAAATGTACTTCCGGCCGCATGGAGTTTATTTCCCTGCTTCCGCACAAAATTCTCCGCTTTCTTCCTGCATGATTCCAGAGATTCATCCGTTATATCCTTCTGACTTTTCACAGATGCGGATAACAGCTTCTTCAAAACAGAAACTCCGATCTCCTTGCATTCTCCCTCCGCCGAATCTTTCAGTTCCATAGAAGTGCTGTAGTCAAGCGATCCCTCAGAAGAATCAAATACCGTATTTACAGACTCCAGAATGGGATGCCGGATCGTCAGGCTGATATTGCCGGGAAGAAGCCTCGGAACCACATAAACCTCAGCTGCCGGACTGTCGCTCTGTGTAATCCATGATCTGTCCGCTTTTGCGGAATTCAGATACACTGTGGATCCGGAAGGCACTGTGATTTTGAAATCCCGAACCAGACAATGATCCCCCAGCACTTTCCATACATCAAATATTCCAAACCTCCGGTCAGACTGCTTTTTCAGCGTAAAATCTTCCTCTGCCTTCAGCTCATCCGCCGCATCATAAAACTGTACATGGAAATCTGCATATTCATTCCCGTTGTTGTCTCTGCGCTTCTCGGGTTCTTTTAACTTATAAGACGCGTAAATACTGTACTTTTTTCCTTCCGCGGCATCAAAAAACTCATCCTCCGTAAGTTCGATCCCCTCAGAATTATCCAGAAGAGACCACGCACGCTGACTGTCATTCTCAAGAAGAAGCGTCAGGTACCTGTCTATTGCATAATCTGCCGTACTCTGCTTCTGTCCCTGGTACGCGGCAGCTCCTCCGGCGGTCACTGCCACGATAAACAGCAGGATCAGACCTTTTACAAGAATTCTTGTTAATACTTTTTTATCTGCCATGTCCGTCTCCCTCCTTTAATATCCGCCAAGCTGGGCTTCATAATCCATGATTACCTGCAGATTTGCCGCTTCATAATCATTAAGGTAGGCGAACATATTCGCATCAAAATCCTCCGGAGCGTAAGTCGGCACATACCAGGACTTCTGGCTGAAATAATCCATAAGATCCTGGGAATTAAACATACGTCCGTGCAGAGCAAATATCTCATTGCGGATCAGTCTGAGCTGATCCAGATCATAATTATAGAGCTCACTCACATCAATATAATGGCTGCTGATTCCCGGGAAAATCACATCGTCCGGTGTCTCTGCAGGACTGTCATCCCCGCCGGAACCATCATCTCCGCCCCAGTCTTCTCCGGAACCGTCATCTCCGTTCCAATCATCTCCGGAACCATCGTCCCCGCTCCAGTCTCCTCCTGAGCCGTCATCCCCGCTCCAGTCTCCTCCGGAACCGTCATCTCCGCTCCAGTCTTCCCCGGAACCGTCGTCTCCATTCCAGTCTCCTCCTGAGCCGTCGTCTCCGCTCCAGTCTTCTCCGGAATCATCATAATAATAATCTCCGTTACCCGGATCATATATTTCAATCGGCTGATCGGAGCCGCTTCCGTCATCCTGGTAACCGTCGTCTCCGCTCCAGTCATCCGAGCTGCCATCGTCATACCACTGGCCGCTGCCGTCACTGCCGCCTTCAGAGCCTTCCCCTGTATACCCGTCACTCCCCTCAATATACAAATCCTCCGGCTCTGTTTCGTTTTCAGTTTCCGGCTTTACAGTCTCTGCCTGAGGAGGCTCACTCTCCACACCGTTGACCACAGATCCGTTCGCCGTAACAGTAAACGGATCTGTTTCAAACGCAGAACGCGCCGGACTCTCCGGCTCGATCGATCCTGTTATGGTATCCTCGCTCTGCAGTTCTTCTGTATTACTGCCCCGCTGGATACCCGGCATCATATCTGACATCAGTATATTTGAAGTGATAAAGGATGCTCCCCCGGCCAGAACGCAACCGATAATAAATCCACTGTTTCTTTTTACAAAGTTTGTTTTCTTTTTTGTTCGCATTGCTTATTTTCACCCCTTTATGGGGCATGATAACACAATTGTCGAAAAAAGTCTATCCTTTCCTTTTTATTCCTGAAAATCCACAATATATGAGGACCGATAACAGGGAAAGAATTCCGGCCAGCAGCACAGCCATCCCATATTCTGTTTTTGATGCAAGTCCAAAAGCCGGAAATACGTTTCCTGATGTTCTTTTCTCTGTTTTTCTTTCTTCTTCTTTTCGGCTGATTGTCCCGGTTCCATATTCCGGAACATCCTGTTCCGTCATATTTGCCGACAGATAAAACGGCATCTCCCTGCTCTGATACGTGTTTCCACACGCATCTTCCAGATAAACCTGCAGTGTCTGCCAGTCATTTTTTTCCTTTACAGACAGATTCACCCTGCCGCCTGTCTCTTCAAGTTCCGCGGCCGACAGCTCTTTCCACATTTCTCCATTTCTGTAAATTTTCATCGTTTTCAGGCAGATATTATCTTCGGCGTGAACTCTCACCTTCATCTTTTTTGCTCTGTAAACTCCCTGATCTTCAATCCCGGAAATCATGCAGGACGGAGGCGTCCTGTCCACCGCAAACGTCATTTTTTTCTGCTGTATGCCCGTATCACTGCTGTTATTTGCCTTGTCTCTGGAGGTCAGCAGCAGCTCATAGACTCCTTCCTCAGCAAAAATGTCTTTGTTGATTTTGTACTGATACTGCTTCCATGAATCATCCCGTCCTTCCAGAATTACCTGGTAATCCTGATCCTTTACAAGCTCGTGAAGTATCCCGTCTCTCCTGCAGAAAATTTTTGATTCACCGACGTAATCTACGTTTGTCTCGCTGATCAGCACGTCAAATGGCTCCTGCACATAATATTTCTGCAGTTTTTCTCTCGTTGTCCCATTCAGATCATAGACTGACCCGCATCTGTTCACCGAGAATCTCATGCTCTTTTCCGAAATGTTTCCCGCAATATCCTGTGCCCGCACGGTCAGAAGATAAATATCGTCATACTTCCGTTCTCTTGGAAAATCTTCAAACACGACAACCGCCGTTTCATTTCCTTCCTTTTTCTTCAGAGGTTCGATCACAATTCCGTTGTTGAGACCGACAAGACTGACCTGAAGCGATCCCGTCTGATATCTTTTATCGCTGCACCGCACTTTAACAGACACTTCTCCGGAGTTGGCAGTCTGATTCTGGATTCCTTCCACAACCAGTTCCGGCATTGTCCGGTCAACACACAAAATCTCACTTTTGCTGACGCTGACATTCCCCACATGATCTTCCGTTCTCGCATATACACGATAAAATCCCTCTTTGTCCAGACTGATTTTATCCATGTTTCCGCAGCTGATCCATGCGCTGCCATCCTGCGCCACTCCTGCATCCGTCCCGTTTTCATCGCACAATACGATCTGGTAGGAAGTCCTCTTCAAACCGCTTTGCGCGTCAGGCGGAGCGGAAATTGATATGGTGCCGGTCGGCGAAAAGACCTGATTTCCGGATCTGTTTCCATCGACCGCGATTTTTGCGGCAGGTACTTCTCCATCTACATAATAAGTTTCATAAACTCCTGGAGATTCGGAGACAATACTTCCGTTCGTGTCCACCTGTTTCAGATTGAAATGAAATACTCCGTCTCCGCTCAGCACGGTCTTCCGGCTCCCCTGATTGTACGTTTCGCCAACCGGATCTGCGGTCAGACCGCTTCCTTTGCGAACCCACAGCCTGTCCTTTTCGTCGCGGTACCAGGCTCCTGTATCTCCATGAATTTCATAATCCTGTCCGCGCAGCGCCTGTTTTTCCTCTTTGACATCGGCATCTTTTTCAGGATTTTCCTGCTTCTCTTTTGATATCCCGGTCCATGAATTCTGCTGTTCTGTCTGCAGTTGTGTCTGTGATTCGCTGTCCTTCTGTTTTTGAGAATTTTCCTCTGTTTTCTGAGGAATTTCCCCCTTGGGAAAATCTTTTTCCTTTTTCTGTTCCTTTTTTGGAGTTTCTCCTTTCTGAAGTTCATTTTCCTTTGGCCGGGTTTCCGCAGGCATTTTCTGACCTCCTCCGGATTTCCCGCCGGTTTCATGTCCCGGCCCGCGTACAGTCTCCGCCTCTGTTTCTTTTCCCGGCTGATCTTTAGACTTTCCCGGCCGACTTTCGGACTCCTCCTCTTTTTCCTCAAGTTCTCCCGACAGACTTTCAGGTTCGCCTTCCCAGACTTCAAATTCCTCCGCATTTTCCGATTCAGACGGAAGTTTATCCGCCAGTTCTGGATCGATCTCGACCTGGTCTTCGGGACTTATCACCTCGTTTCCTTCCTCCTGGTTTTCTGGCTCCCCATAATCTTCCGTTTCATTTTCGGTTTCTGACTCTGGCCCAGGCGTCGACTGGAGTTCTGTCTCCAGTTCGGATGAAATCTCTGGCTCCGACTCAGATTCTGTCTCCACATTCTCTGTTTCCAATTCCAGCTCTGATTGAGTTTCTGGCTCCAGTTCCGATTCTAATTCTGTACTTTCCGGTTCTGACTCTGTCTCCAACTCGGATTGGATTTCTGTCTCTGATTCTAACTCTGTCTCCGATTCAGATTCTGTTTCTACATTCTCTGTTTCTGATTCCGGCTCTGACTGAGTTTCTGGCTCCAGTTCCGATTCTGACTCTGTACTTTCTGGTTCTGACTCCGTCTCCAGCTCGGATTGGATTTCTGACTCTGATTCCAATTCTGTTTCCGACTCTGACTGGACTTCCGATTCCTGCTCAAATTCTGACTGGAGTTCTGATTCCGACTCTACGCTTTCCGATTCTGACTCCGTCTCCAACTCAGATTGGATTTCTGACTCTGATTCCAATTCTGGTTCGGTTTCTGACTGAAGTTCCGATTCTGGTTCGGTTTCTGACTGGAGTTCCGATTCTGGTTCAAATTCTGACTGAGTTTCTGTCTCCAGTTCAGATTCCAATTCCGTTTCGATCTCTGACTGAACCTCCGATTCCAGTTCAAATTCTGACTGAAGTTCTGATTCCGACTCTGCGCTTTCCGATTCTGACTCCAATTCCAGTTCGGACTGAATTTCTGACTCTGGTTCCATTCCCGATGAAATCTCTGGCTCCGACTCTGATTCTGTTTCCAATCCTGGCTCTGGCTCCTCACTTTCCGATTCCGATTCAGGTTCCAGTTCGGACTGGAGTTCTGTTTCTAACTCCGACTCCAATTCTGATTCTGACTGACTTTCCGGTTCTGATTCAGATTCTGATAAAATCTCCGTTTCCAGCTCCGATGAAATCTCTGTTCCCAACTCAGATTCTGGCTCTGCATTTTCCGACTCTGATTCAGATTCCAATGGGGGTTCCGGTTTCGGATCTGATTCCGGCTCCACACTTTCCGGTTCCGATTCAAATTCCAGTTCTGATTCAGTTTCCGATTCAGTTTCGGTCTCTGGTCGGCTGAATGACTCCGACTCTTGCTCCGCTTCCAGTTCTAATTCAGATTCCAGCTCCGACTGGAGTTCTGTTTCCGACTCCAATTCAGATTCTGACAAAATCTCCGATTCCGGATCTGATTCCATTTCCGCATTTTCTGGTTCTGACTCGCTGTCCATCTCCTGTTCTGTACAAAATTCTGTTTCCAACAGATTTTCCGATTCCGGATCTTCCGTTTCGGATTTTTCCCGGACTCCGGGAGATAATTTTATCCGCAGCCTCTTTTCAGGCCGATTCTTTTTCTGCTGCATCTCTGTTCTGCTCATCGCACTGCTTTTTATTACAGGATTCGGAATATCACAGAGCAGCAGTACTGCAGTCAGAATCACCGCGGCAGCAGCCTCCCATCGTACTTTTCGTCCGAAATTCTTTCTGTCCGGCTTTTTTAAACAGGAACTTTTGCTTTCTTTCTCTTTTTTAATCATTTTTTACCTCCTCAAATGCTCTCTCCACCGCCTCTGCAGCTTCTTCGCATCTTTCGGGGAAAAATTCCTTCCCTCCTTCCTCCATAATTTCTTTAACGGCCTTCCGCAGTTCCTTCTTTTTTATTCCGGCTTCCCGCAGTTCGGCCGATTCAAATATCAGCAGGTTTAGCCTTTCTTCCATCAGATTTTTCCTGACAATCTCCACCTCCTCCCCCTGCACTGTTTCTGTTTTTATCTGACAGAGCTGCGACAGATCTTCCCAGTAAACTGCCGAATCTGCCGCTTTTTCCCCTGTGATATCCTGTTTTCCAAGCTTTTCATAATAGCTTCCGATTCTCGCGTATATCTCTGCTTCTCTTACCCAGCTGTCCTCTGCTTCCTCCGAATTTGCACTGTGCACCGCTTTTGCAAACCAGCCTGACGCAGCCGCGCGGCCGCCGGCTCCTTCATAGAAATACCAGTAGGCAATTCCCAGATCATAAGCAAGTTTTCCAAATTCATCTGAGGTTCTTTCAATCTGTTCAAACACACTCTCTTCTTTCAAAGGCACCGCAGCCTCCAGCATTGACTGCAGGACCTGTTCTTCTTCCAGGGAAAAGACATAATCCGCACTTATTCTATCCACAAGCTTCTGATAAGGCAGAATCTCCCCCGGACAGAGCAAAATTGCCTGCCTGTACAGAGAAGCCGCCTGCGCGAAACCTGCAAGCTCTGCCTGTCCGATCAGTTTTTCATACTCTTGTCTGCGGTTGTCCTCACCGGCTGTCAGATTTCCTGTTTCTCTCCAGGCCAGCGTCAGTACGCCCACAAGCAGCAAAACCGCGATTCCCATCTGACTGCAGGATTTCTCAAATTCCCTTTGCCTTTTTATTCTGAGAAGCTTTTTCCTGACCTCCGCAGCGCTGCCCGGGCGCCTTTCCTGTTTTTCTTCCAGACATTCCAGCAATAATTTCCTTACGCGGTTTTTCCAGCCAAAACTCTGTCCCAAATTTCGGAAGCTGCCTGTCTGTAATATCCGTCTGTCTCCCTCCGGTTTTATCCCTTTTTGATCCCGCTTTCCGTACTTTCTTCCGGTCAGAAGAAAAAACATGGTTGCTCCGAAGCTGTACAGATCTGTCCGCTCATCCGCCTTTCCCAGCCGGTCAAACTGTTCCGGAGCCGCATATCCCGGCGTTCCAAAACATCCCTGAATCTGATTTCCATCAGCTTTGACAGGCATGGCTGCCCCCAGATCCAGCAGGGTAAGGCGCCCGTTGGAATGAATGAGGATATTGGATGGCTTTACATCAAGATGCAGCATCGGTATACGGTCCGTATGAAGATATTCCAGCGTCTCAAGAAGCTGTTCCGCAACACTGAAAAAGAACTGTTCGCTTACTCCGGCGGGATTCACATATTCCGACAGCGCCCTTCCCTCCACATATTCCATCACAAGACAGACAACTCCGTCTTCCTGGAAGACATCGATAATGCGGGGCAAAGAATCATGATGCACACGCTTCAGCATGCTCAGCTCATGGATACTTCTCCTTTCCTGATTTTGTCTGGAGACTTTGACTGCACGGACCGCATCTGTCAAAATATGCTTTGTAAGGTACACGGTACCTTCTCCGCCTCTTCCAAGCTCACGGATTATTCTGTATTTTCCTGCCAATAAATCACCTGATCTCAGCCCTTCTGCCTCCTTTCTCAAAATTCCGATCTCAGTACTAAAAAACTGAAACCACTTATATTCCTCTTCAAAACTCTGCTCTGCATGAATATTTGTCAGATTATGTATCAACTGAATTGTGTGAAGATATAATCAGAAAATAAAGATTTTATGAATTGAATTTTTAAATTATCTATAAGAATATTATACTGATTAATTTATTAATGTCAAGTATTATTTTTTATAGGGAACGACAAAACGATTTTCGTTTTGCTCGTTCCCTGCGCCGAATTTGTGCCGCTCAAGCGGCATTTTTCCGCTTCAAATTCGTGCGCATCCCCCGGAGGGTTTATAGCAAACGGCAAATATTTTTGTCGTTTGCTATAGTGTTTCACAATCGCGCAGAGGGCTGGTTTTCCTGCCCTGGGCCTGCGCATCAGACCTTGGTATTTCCGGGCAGGCCGTCCGGAAATCACCTCGATCTTCTTCCATTACTGCATCAGATTTTCATACGCCGCGCGGGAAATTCCCCTGATTTTTTCTTTTCCGGATTCTTTGCTGCTCAGATCTTCTCCGAGCACACAAAGAACATATGTTTTTCCGCCTGATTCTATCACTGCCGCGTCATTCTCCACACAGCTGCCATTCTCCCCGGCAAATTCTCCCGCTTGATTTGACACCTGTGCGCCTGTGTCTGCGATTCCCTGGGGAATTTTGTCTCTGTCTGCCTGATTCTTCAGATAAGCAAACATCTTGGCTGACGCTTCCTGTCCGACGCAGGTCCCCTGATAAATGTCTGCGAGAAGTTTTCGGCAGTCATACGCCGTCGTCAGATTCTCTCCGGGCGAAGCTTCCGCCGAAAATCCGCATCCCATCACGGTCCCTGTATAGCCGTTTTCTTCACAGAACTGATTTACGACTGCCATGCCGTTCTGCTCGTCCCCCTGTCCGAGACGGGTCAGCAGCTCCTGCGCGGCGGCCTGATCCCCTTCGACGATCATCGCCGTGATCTTTTCCTTCAGTTCTCCTTCATATGCCTCATTGAAAAAAATATGCCTTTCTTCTGTCTCCGGGTAGCAGATACGGTCATAGATTGCCGCCATCAGAAACAGTTTGATCACGCCCTCTGCCGACATCTGGGCTTCCTCGTTGATGCCTGCCCCGGCCTGTGTATTCAGATCCTCCAGACTGACCGACCACATCTCACTGCCTTCCACTGCCGACTCAGAAAGATATTCCTTCTGAATCTGCTCCAGACAGTCATTCACGCCGTTCTGCTGTTCTTCCGGAGCCTGCACTGTTTTCATTCCTTTTTCCGTAAAATACTGATCAATGCCGTCGGCAATTCCCGCGGCCATCTCTGCCTGTACGCCCGTATCCGCCATGCGCAGGTCGTCCGACTGGTTGGTCATAAATCCCATTTCCAGGATCATAACCGGAATCTGACTCCAGTTGATTCCGGTCATATTGTCGTAATACTGGATTCCCAGACTGCTGAACGACGCTCTGCTGCAGTAGGAGCTGAGAATACACTGCCCCAGCAGATAAGAGTCCTCCGCAAGCCAGGATACATAAGGGTTCGAGGGAGACGGAACCATTGCAAGCGCTCCCTGCACGCCCGCATCATCGGAGCCGTTCGCATGAATACGGACATAGATGTCTCCGCCTTCCTCCCATGCCATAGTCGCTCTCTCCATATTGCTGATTGCCGTGTCATTGTTCTCCCGCGTCAGGATGACTCTGTATCCGCGTGCCTCCAGCTCATCGCGCAGCAGCATGGAAATTTCAAGATTCAGCTCATATTCCGGTTTCCCGCTGTACCTCCCCATGGTTCCGGTGGACGCTTTTGCTTTCATCTCCGTGGAACCAGGGCCAAGCGGCTCCAGATCGCTCATATTGACCCAGCTTCCCTGATGTCCCGGGTCGATCGCAACGGTCAGCCTGTCTTCCGTCTGCTGTTCCGTTTCTTCCGTCAGAGATTCCCCGGCTGTCTCCTCTGTCTGAAACTCGCTGGCCGCATTCTCCTGCCCTTTCGGCTGAGATTCCCCGGCTGTCTCCTCTGTCTGAAACTCGCCGGCCACATTTTCCTGCTCTTTCGGCTGAGATTCCCCGGCCATTTCTTCTGTCTGAGAAGCGCCGGCCGCTTCCTGCGGATCATCGGTGTTTTCTTCCTTGATTTTGTTTATTCCGCTGATCTCCTTGATCTCATCGATCTTCCCCTCATTGATTTCTCCGTTTTTATCCTCTTCCGTTTCATTCGCGGTTCCCCAGCTCCGGTCACTTGAGATTGTCCTTTTGCCCGGCGCCGCAGCATACAGCAGAACAGACAGTATCACAACCATGACTGCCGTAACAGATATCCCGACTGTTTTTAATCCTTTCTGATTCCTGAAGCTCATTTTATCACCTCATTTATGCCTGATATTCTTCCATCATCCGCGCAATCGGCTCCTCGCAGGCGCGCATCGCGAGAATCGTTTTCTCCATCAGCTCCTCAAGCGTCCATCCAAGACGCTCCGCCCCGGTCTTTATCACATCGCGCGAGCATCCCGCCGCAAAACGCTTATCCTTAAATTTCTTCTTGAGGCTGGATACCTCCATATCCGATACGCTTTTGGACGGACGCATCTTCGCCGCGGCCCCGACCAGCCCGGTCAGTTCATCCGCCGCAAACAGAACCTTCTCCATCTCATGCACCGGCTCCACATCGCAGCAGATCCCGTAGCCGTGACTGCAGACCGAGTGGATCAGTTCTTCACTCGCCCCGCCTTCGCGGAGAAGTTCCGGCGCTTTCACGCAATGCTGTTCCGGATACAGTTCAAAATCAATATCGTGCAGAAGTCCCACGATTTCCCAGTATTCCTGGTCCTCCTCATAGCCCAGTTCCTTCGCAAACCATCCCATTACAGCCTCCACCGTCAGCGCATGCTGAATATGAAACGGTTCGCTGTTAAATTTCCTCAGAAGCGCATACGCTTCTTCTCTTGTAAGATTGCTTTTCATACTTGTAACTCCTTTCATTCCTGGTACTTTCAATCGGAATGTTTCCTGAGCATTCCGGTCCCGTGCTGTTTTCCTGTGCGACAAAAACAGTATAACACACCGGCAAATAAGGGCAAGCCGGAATTTCCTGTCTTTTATCCGCCTCAATTATTCCCGCCCGCTTTGTGACTGGCAAAACCTTCCAGACTCTCTGATCCTGGGAAATTTGTATCCTTAATTCTGCTCTCAAGTTCCCTGGCATCCGCCGCAAACACTTTCGCTCCCTGCCTGCGCAGAAATTCTTCCTCCCGGAACCCCCAGGTCACCAGAATGCAGTCCATTCCGGCATTTTCGGCCGTCCGGATATCAACCTCGGAGTCCCCGACATATACGGCGTCTTCAAGCGGTACTCCAATGACCGAGAGCGCCTTCATCAGCATATCGGGGGCCGGCTTTTTTGCCGTCCCGCGGCTCTCCCCGACCGCCGTGTCGATCAGTCCCGAAAAATAAGTTTCGCTCAGCTTTGTCACCGCAAAATCCGCCTTGTTCGAAACAATTGCCGTGCGGTATCCATCTTCCTTTAATCTCTGCAGCAGTGCCAGAATCTCCGGATAGGGTTTTGTCTGATCCATACAGTGCTCATTGTAATGGGCACGAAACTCCTGGTACGCCTTCTCAAACCTGGGATCTTCCGCCCCGCCGGGCAGGATGCGGGAAATCAGTTTCGCAATCCCGTTCCCGACAAAACGCTGTATCTCGCTGCGGGAACGTTCCGGAAGTCCCAGAAAACGCAGCACATGGTTTGCGCTTGCAGTGAGATCGTCAATTGTATCGAGCAGTGTCCCGTCCAGATCAAAAATCACCGCCCTGCAGTTCTCTGTTGTTTTCATGAAAATACCCCGTATCATCATTTTCTGTATTTTTGTAAAAATACCGGCCGCCGCTCAGCAGCTGCGTTCCGGCTTTCTTTTTCGCCGTCACATATACATAATAAATATTTTTTTCTGTAATCTCTTTCCCCCTGAACTGTGTGATTGTCACAGCATCCGCAGATTTTCCCGCGGATTTCACTTTCTCATAGCCTGCCGTCCCCTCAGAGGACATGTAGATATCGTATCCGGCCGCGCCTTTTACGCGTCCCCAGCGTATTATGAGCCTGTTTCCCGATACAATGGCCGTCAGAATACGCGGCTGCGCAAAGAGATAACATGGATCCGACCATTCCCCGTGAGTTTCTTTTCCGCCGACGGTGATACAGGCGCGCACGGAAATTGTACAGATTTCCGATGCCACGATCCGGTTGATCCTGGCTGTTCCCGTATTGCTTCTGATTTTCCCCGCGGCAATTTTCCGCCCTTTCCTGTTTCTGACAACATACTCATAGCCATCTGCACAATCCATCCTGTCCCATTCGACGCTGCAGCTTTCGGCCCGGTCATACCATCCGGTCTGCCTGACATTCTGCACCGTGCCCGGAAGCGTTCTTGCCGATGCCGTGTATCCGGCAAGTTTTGTCCGCACAGCGCCGGATCTGTCCCTGTACTCATAGTCCACCCGGATATAGCTGCTGCTTCCTTCCGGAAGTCCCCGTATCTTTATTTTCATCACAGAGTCATCCACTGCCGCATACAGACTGCTGTCGGCATTGCATGTCCCGACATAAATCAGATAGTGCAGAGCACCCTCTCTCAGATCCCAGCGGACCGTGACCGAGTGTGCAGACGCATCGGTCTGTTCAAGGCCCGCAGCCTGACAATTTCTCCCGGAAAACGAGAAAACGGCCATCATAAAAAAGAAGGCCGCAAGAAATCGTTTCTGGTATTTTTTCATTTTCATCCCTCCCTGTCACCATTGATGTCATGGCAGCAATACATACAGGTTCCGGAGTCTGACTCTGCACTTTTCAGTCTATTCTCTTCTTCTGCTGACGTCAGCCATGGACAGCCTCCATTGGGCAGATCTGATATAATTTAGCAGAATCACTCCGCTGCTTCATGCAGAGTGCTTTGAGGTTTCTGATTCCGCCAGACTATACGTTCCTTCCGCAGAGATGCGCGCAGATTCAGAGCTGACAGACCCGAAATCCACGCGCAAAGACCCACAGGCAAGTTTCAAGCATCAGCTTCCCTGTATTTACAGCCAGATAATATAGATCAGCGTGATACAGAATCCGATGCAGACGAGCATCAGACCAAAGGAAAGGCTTCGCCCGATGATCATATTCTTCTCCCGGATTCCGAAACGCAGCACTGCAAGCGTATGCCGGTAATCCGTACGAACCGGCGTCTTGCGCCTCCAGGTACGGTTCAGAATATCCCGGAAGAAATTCATCACCGTGCCGGCCGCCTGCGTCGCAATCGTACCCTCCGGAAGCTCGTGCGGCAGAGGACTGTCGCGATAGATCGTCTTCCTGAGCGCAACAACGCACAGATCGAGCAGTGAATCGAGAATCCTGCACGGGATCGCGGCGACGAAAGGCAGAACCTTTAAAAGCAGCGGACGGTAGATCAGATTCTCAAGATCAAGCCATGCCGGCCACGCGTTGACGTAAACATACTCTCCCTTTTCATTCTTTTTCATCAGGCTTGCCCAGATCACGATCAGATAGACCAGAATGCCGATCACGATCGATATCAGCGCGCCGGACAGATTCTCCCGGCTGAAGTAGGCCACCTGATGTCCCGCTTCCTCAAGATGCATCAGTCCCTGTCCGAGATGAGCAGCCCTGTCCATGATCTGGTGCGGGAAAAGTCCCCAGACCAGAAGCACAAGCGCGCTGCCTGCGAGCGCAAACGTGCTCTCCGGATTCATGTACCGCTTCATCCCGTCATATTTTTCCTGCAGGGCCGCATCCGTATTTTTCTCGATAAAGACTGCCTTAAACAGTTTTGTCATGTAGGCGATCGTCAGACCGCCGCTTACGAGGAATATAATTTCCACCAGCTTGAATATCCCTGACGAGGAATACTCGATAATACTCTCATGCAGCAGTGTCTTGCTGACGTATCCGCCAAAGAATGGAATTCCTCCGATGGCAAGCGCCCCGACAAGAAAGATCAGCTTCAGGAGCGGCTTTTTCCGCCCGAAACCGCGGATCTTGTTCAGGTCAAGCTCATGCGTATTCATGAAGATGACGCCTGCCGCCATGAACAGCACCAGCTTGATCAGCGAATGATTGACCATATGCAGCAGCGTTCCGTGAACCGCAAGCGCATTCTCTTCTCCCAGAAGCCCCTGCATTCCGACGCCAACCAGAATAAATCCGATCTGCGACATGGACGAACACGCCAGCGCGTGCTTTATGTTGATGGAAAAAACGGCAAGCAGCGCGCCTCCGAACATCGTCAGGACGCCGATTCCAAGAATCAGGGAGCCCCACGCCTTGTCATGCAGGAACAGATTGCAGCTCACAATCAGCGTGCCGAAGATACCAGTCTTTGTCAGGATACCGGACAGCAGCGCCGAAGCCGGGGCCGGAGCCACCGGATGCGCTTTCGGCAGCCAGATATGGAGCGGGAACGCGCCCGCCTTTGCTCCGAATCCGAACAGCAGACACGCGCCTGCCGCATACAGCAGTTTTCTTCCGCTCTCATACGCCGCAGCCGAAGAGGATGCAGCCAGTTTTGTACCGTAATCTGAGACTGCCGCGAGCAGTTTCGAGATCTCAAGCGTCCCAAGCTCATGATAGATGAGAAAAATCCCCATCAGCATCACAAGTCCGCCGATGACCGCCACCGCAAGGTAGGTCGCCGCTGCGCGCAGAGAAGGCTCATCCTCCTCCTGCGCCACCCAGACGTAGGAGGTAAACGACATAATCTCAAAGAAAATAAACATCGTGTAGAGATCCGCCGACAGGAACACGCCCATCGTCGCGCCGAACGTCAGCAGGAGAAACAGGTAAAAACGGTTCCTGTTGGCATGATGCGTAAAATATTCCCGTGAGAGAATCGTTGTCATCATCCACATCAGAGAAGCCACCGTCCCGTAAATCAGACGGAACCCGTCCAGTGTAAAGGACAGACCAAAACCGCAGATTCCGGCGATATGGCAGCCGGCGATCGTTTCGGCGGGATCGCTTCCTCCATACAGCACAAACAGCGCAGCCATAAAGAGAAATTCGCTCACCGTCACAAAATCAGCGATGTAATCCCTGATCTTCTCATTTTTCAGGCCCGCGAACCAGCCGTACAGACCTCCCAGGAACGGGTAGAATACAAGTACCGCAAGAATTATTCCGATCATTCCCTGTTCCCCCTTTCTACATCACCGAGCTGATCTGTTCCAGCATATCGGTAAACCATCCGGAGCAGACGCCGAAATAAATGATTGCCGCCGTAAATACCGTAAGAGGCAGAATCATCATCCAGTTCGGATCTTCTACATCTGAGATCGTGGAAAAATCAAAATTCTTTCCCGGGAAGAATGCCCGCACCACAATCGTCATCATATAGATCGCGGTCAGAAGCGCCGAGACCAGAAGCGCGGCAATTCCAAGGTAAGCCGCCCCCGTTCCCGCGTCAAGCGCCGCCTTCACAAGATTCCACTTGCTGACAAAACCGGCAAGACCGGGAACTCCCATCAAAGCCAGACCGGATATGGTAAAGACCACAAATACCTTCGGCATTTTGTATCCGAAACCGTTCAGCTGGTGAACATACTCCCGTCCCGTCTTGTAAATAACGGCTCCTGCACAGAAGAACGCGGAAATCTTGATAAACGCGTGGAACACCATATGGCTCATCGCGCCCGCAAGTCCCAGCGGCGACATCAGCACCACTCCGAACAGCACATAGGAAAGATTACTGACCGTCGACCACGCAAGTCTCCGCTTCAGATGAGTCTCTTTCACCGCACGGCTGCAGCCGTAGACGATCGTAAAGATAACCGCGGTCATCACGACGCCCTGCGCCCATGTCCCGCGCAGAAAATCCGCGCCGAAACTGTAATACGTCACACGCATGGCCGCGAACGCGCCCGCCTTCACGACCGCCACCGCGTGAAGCAGGGCCGTAACCGGTGTCGGAGCAACACCGGCCTTCG
>CANQUH010000047.1 GCA_947626965.1 uncultured Lachnospiraceae bacterium | reverse complement strand
TCTCCAGGATTCCGGCGTACCTGTTTGCCACCGGTGGAGCGCAGAATGCGAACGATTATGTCCACATGACCAGCCTGAATATCGGCAGCAAAGTAAGTTCCATTGGCGCATGCGCTTTCTATCACTGCTATGACCTCACCAGTGTAACTCTTCCTGCCAAAGTATCGGCAGTAGGTGAATACGCTTTTGACAACGGAGCCATGAAGAGTGTAATCGCAAAGGGTGAGAACTGCACATTTGGAGAAAAAGCTTTTACTGGCGATGGGTTAACAATCACAGGATATATGGGTTATTCTGCACATCAGTATGCCAAAGAGAACGGGTATGCTTTCGAGGCCATCAAACTGTCGACACCGAAAATCAAGAACGTGGGCAATACAGCTGACGGTGTGTGGATCTCCTGGGACAAAGTGGAACATGCGGCCCTGTACCGTATCTATGCCAAAACCGGCAAAGGCAGCTGGAAGACGATTCAGGATACTGACGCTACCAGTTATACCTGGACAGAAGCCACTAAAGGCAAGAAGTATACTTTCAGAATCCAGTGTATCAACTCTGAAAAAGACATTTACACGAGTGATATCAGTGCAGTCAGTGAATCCGTTAAATATAAACCGGTTGTTCTGAAAGCTCCTAAGATTAAAAAGGTGAAAAATGAACCTGAAGGCATGAAGATCACCTGGAAGAAGGTAGCCGGCGCAGCCAAATACCGTGTTTATTACAAGACAGGCTCTGGCGACTGGAAGAAGCTCCAGGACACCACATCTACCAGTTATATCTGGACAGGAGCTAAACCGGGGGAGAAATACAGCTTTACAGTGAGGATGTATGACATTTCCGGTAAAGCAGGACCTTATAACAAGACCGGAGTCAGCAAAACTTACAGCGTATAATTTTGTACTGACAGAAATATCGGCTTCCCTAATTTGTCCGAATTTTCTGAATTATATATATTATTCAGAAAATTTATATACGAATATAGTGTATATTTTTCTAAAAATAAATAATTTCAGGAAAATCAGAAAAAAGTGTTGACAAATGTAAAAGCATCTGTTATCATACAACCATCAACAAAACATTTGTTGTTCCTATAGATTACCTATAGACAATGAATAGAGAGGACAGGAGGTCGATTCCCGTGGACACAGAGGTACAAGCTTTTGCCGTTACATGTGGAAGGATAAATGAATCCTGCAGAAAAGACCTTTATCAGAACTGATTCAAGTGATCGTATGAAAACGATAATCGGAGAGAGTAAAGAATCTGATGATAAAGCGCATTTATCCTTAATTGGAAAAGCAGCATGAAAGATGAGAGAAAAGCTGCTGTCGGATAAAGGCTATGCAGTGTGCATGCCAGTCAGAGAATCCGAATGATGTGGACAGGCATGAGGGGCTGTGAAAGGAACAGCCGGGAGAGGTTGTCGAAGAACAACCCGATGAGGAGCCGGTTATCAGAGAGATGGCCGGAGATAGAGGTTGCTTAGAGAGCAGTCAGATAAAACAAGAGGGACTGCCGGAGAACAGAAGGACGGACGATTGTTCACACCAGAAGAGGTAGTGAAAACAGAAGATCTGCCAGGAAGCGCAGATGATGAGACCTGTCAAATATCCACATGGCATAAAAATGATAAAATAATTATATCACGAATCAGACGGACAGAATGTGGACAGCACATATCGTGATATGAATAACAGAAAGCAGGATGATTGCTCTCCGATATTGTACAATTGAATATAGAAAATACAATTGAATAATAATATAGAAGAGGATGCCGTTAAGGGCATCCTCTTTTTATGCGAAGGCGAAAAAATCAATCAGAAATCAATTCAAATGACCGCTCCGGATAATATTCTTCCAGCATTTTGTGAACTTCCTGGCTGCAGTAGATCCGTTTCAGCGAAGGAAGTTTGTCAAGATTTTTACAATCCAGTATACATTCAGTGGAGTCATATCCGATGAAAATAAGATCTTCCAGGTGTTCCAGTGAAGACAAGCACGCAAAGTCTCTGAAGTAATAGTCGCTCAATACAAGTCTCTTCAGGTTCGGAAGATCGGAAGGGGATTCGTCGTCCAGAAAGAACGGTAATTCACCCAAAAAAATGGAAACGTCTTCGAGCGATGTGCACCCGGACAATCTGCTCAGCGGCGGAGGCGGCGAAGGGGCCTGTATACGGGTATACCAGAGGCACAGATTTCTGACAGAGGTTTTCCTGAGAGCTTCGATGAAATCATCAGGCATACTGGAGACGGTCAGACTCTGAAGCGACGGTATCCTGGGAAGGAAATCATAGCCGTCGTCAAATATAATGTTGCATATGTTCAGGTCTGATAATTTCTCCAGTTCAGGAAGGAAGGGAAGATCAAAATGCAGATTTCCTTCCCTGGGTATAATAACCAGATTTTCCAGATCTGACTGCGAGGAGACTTTCTCGAAGTCGGAGAGTCTGGTACCCACGAGAGCCAGCGAAGTCAAATGAAGCTGATCCAGGTATTCCAGGTTCTCAAGTTTGATATTACAGAGAGTAAGCTCTCTGAGGTTTGGCATGGCGGTCAGATCCTCCAGCGTGGATATCTCATTGGGAAGAATATTGTCAGGATCAAAAATATCTTTCGGACTGATATAAGGCAGACCCGAGGAATAGTGTATATCATCAAAGGCGGAGAGAATTTTGTTTTCATAAAGGCCGATAAAAACGATCCCACGCAGATCGCGTACGGTTACAGGCTCTCCTTCCTCTTTGTTCAGGCAGACCCGCGCCGCCCGCTCAATCAGAGGTTCTTTGAAGATGTAAATTTCCTCCTGATCTGCCAGAAGCTCTTTTTTTTCGGGAGAAAGAGTATTTTGCGGCAGAGTTTCTTTCCCTTGATCCGTTAGACGCTCATCATTCTTGCCGGCGTCAGTTTTTTTAAAAAGAGGGCTGGCGCTTTGACTGGCTGAAAGATCATTAATATCATCCGTATTTTCCGTATAAGCTTCATCTGTCCGGAATGTGCCCGGATTTTGAGTGTTCTTTTGTATAGACAGAGAATACGGGAATAAACCGGAAGAAAACAGAAAATACACAGAGCAGGTCAGCGCCGCTGTAAGTATGGCGCCGCAGAAAGTGCCTCTGAGAAAATATCTGTTTTTCTTTCTGCGCAGAGAAATCTTTCCGGATTTTTCCAGGTCACGGCGGAGTTCCGACGAATTCTGGTAACGGTCCTCAGGCGCGAACTGCATACATTTCCGTATAATCTTCTTGAAATCATCAGAAATATCGGAGTAATCCAGCTTGTTTATTTCGTATTCGCAGGTAGCGCCGTACAGAAGAAGTGCACCGAGAGAATAGATATCGGTGCGGGCATCGGTCTGGGAATAGCCAAATTGTTCGGGAGCCGCGAAGTATTCGCTTCCCATGCTGGTTGTATCACTGTTTCGGTTCTTCTGGTAAAGGCGCGCAATGCCGAAATCGATCAGCCGGAAATGTCCGTACTGGTCAATGATGACATTGTCGGGCTTGATATCGCGATGGATGATGGGAGGATTCTGCGAATGAAGGAAATCAAGCGCCTCACACAGCTGCAGGGCGCATTCTTTCAGCAGAGATTCTGCCAGCTTATCATCGGGAGAATTTTCCACGAAATTGCGGAAAGAGGATCCGTACAGATAATCCCGGATCAGGCAGGATATACCGTCCTCCTCAAAGTAATCCATAAATGAAGGAATATAGATACTTTGCGGAGTGTCCAGACTGCTGAGCAGTTTCAGCATTTTATACTCCCGAAGGGTCGTATTCCGGGAATCCGTGTAAGAGCATTTCAGGATAAAAAAGCGTCCGTTCTCTTTTGCGCTGACAAAACATGTGCAGCTGTTTTCAGATTCCCTGAGGATAGATAAAAGGAGATATTTGGAAGTAATTCTGTCTGGCAGAGGAATCGAGGTCTGAAGATCGGACTGCCAGGTTTTCAGAAATTGATTTTTCTCATCTTCACTCATATCAGGTGTCCTTTCGTGCGTAGTGCTTCCCCGCGTGGTATAAACTTCTCAGTTTTTCCCGATCGGGGGATAGCCGAGGGAACAGAGAAGCTCGTTTGTCTCCGCGAGAGATTTTTTCTTATAAATACAGAAGATAATGGCGGCGTCCTGCTTGCATCGGGGATAGAGGACCGGACGGTCGGCAAGGCGCAGCAGAAGCTGTACCTGTTCCAGATTAAGATGCAGAACAAAGGAGATCACCAGAACAGTCCCTCTGCCCGGTTTGCGCTTCCCGGACATGATATGGTAGATATAGGAACGGTCGATCGAGGTCTTTTCCACGAGCTCGGCCGGGATCATTTTACGTTCTTCCAGCAGGCGGTACAGGTAATCAGAAAATCGCATATTTATAAAAAATTCGGCATTTTCCTGCGCGAAAGTTTCAAAACTGGCAGAGCGCCGGATCAAAGTATTCATCTGTCCGGTTGTTTTGGTGTTCTGCCGCATAACGCTCACCTCTCTTTCAGCTGAGATCATCTGAAAAAACCGCCAATTTTCAGGCAGCTGCCGGGATGTTTCGCAGTCACCTGTGTAATCGGCAGACTTTCATGTTTCGCCGGTGAAGTCTACAAAGAGTCATTTTTACAGGATTATAGCATATTGTCGGGTGTTGTTGAAGTAAATTTTTAATTACCAGTAAAAGTCTACAAAAAGTCATCCACAATATTTAAAATAAGGTGTAAAATTTTAATTACTATATAATCACTTTTTCAAGTGGGATAGGAGGAAATTTATGCGAAAACTTAAAAACAAGGCAAAAAACGCGCTGGCGCTGATTTTGTCGGCAGCGATGATTGCCAGTACGGCCTCTGTCGGCTGGGCCGCTGAGGAAGAGGCGGTTGTGGTTGTTGAGGATGCGGAGGTTACCGGACAGAGTGAAACAGTTCCGGTTTCCGGGTATTCACAGGATGAGGGAGCCGCGGATTCACGGGAAGAGGCAGATGCGGCTTCTGAAATTTCTCAGAATGAATTGTCCGTGGAGAACGTTGTTGTAGAAGAAGAGAAATTATCCGCGGAAAATATGTCGGAGCCGGTTCAGCCGGAAGCTCCGGAGGCAGAGGAAGGAATGGAAGCGCCAGAAGCGGGGCCAGCTCAGCCGGAGACGGAAGAAGGATCTGAATCAGAACCGGTTCAGCCGGGGGCAGAAGAAGGATCAGAATCAGAACCGGTTCAGCCGGGGACAGAAGAAGGATCTGAAGCGGAACCGACTCAGCCGGGGACGGAAGAAGGATCAGAGCCAGCCCAGCCAGAGGCGGAAGAAGAGTTAGAATCAGCTCAGCCGGAGACAGAGGAAGGACTGGAAGGATCGGAAACAGAACCGGTTCAGCCGGAAGTACCGGAGGAGGAAGAATCTGAAGCGGCAGAAACAGAGGAGGAAGAGACGTCTGAGATAACGGAGGTGGAAGAAGCGGAGTCTGGCGCAGATCCGGAAATTTCAGAAATGGAAGAGCAGACGGAGGAAGCGTCCGAAAATTCTGAGATTGAGCTGCTTGACGATGAGGAGACCGCGGCAGCGGCGAAAAATGAAGATAATTACTGGCTTAATGTCTGGGACGGCAATAACAATGTATATGAACTTCTGCCGGGAGAACAGATGGAAATGTTTATGGAAGTCTGGAAAGACGGAGAAGAAAATCCGCTGGATCCTTCCGAGTATAAACTGGCCTGGGCGAGCTCAGATGAGAGTGTCGCGACAATTAAACCAGGTAAAAGACATAGTGGTATGGAAACCTGGCAGCAGTGCGCGACTGTGACCGCCGCGAAGAAGGTAGATCAGAATAAAGAAAATAAAACGGTGATCACGGTAAAAGTTCAGATCGGCTCAGTCACAAAGACGGAGACACGCGATATCTATGTGCATGACGGGATCTGGGTCATTACTCCGAGAGATGATTACGGTATCCAGTTATATCCGGGTCAGAGCTGGAAATCCGGAAAACCGCAGATGACATATTATGCGCTTGGAAAAGAGCCGAAAGTAAAAAATAATATCGAGTTCAAATGGGTGTACAATCCGAATAAGAAAGGAAAAGACACCTATGGGAAGAATGAGCCGGTTTCTCTGAAACGTGGGAAGAACGGGGATCTGACAATCACGGCACTGGATTTTAACGGAAAATACGGGGAGAGAAATCATATAGATCTTGTGGCGACAGATCCGAAGGATTCGGATTTCCAGATATCCAACGGATTTGAAGTTGAGGTACTGTACTACAATGAGAATAATCTGCAGGACAATATAGAAAACAATCTCTATGCGGGAGACAGCGCGACTTTTACCATCAATACGGACTGGATTGACGGGCGTCTGATAGAGAGCAAACCGACTGTGGAGTGGGAGGTTCTGAAATACGACGAGGCATCGGACAAGAACAAGCCTACAGACAACGCGGTTGTCAAACCTGTGTCGGGGAACAAGTACAAAGCAAAGGTCACATACAAAAAGCCGGGAAATTACGTGGTATATGCGAAGCTGAAGATCAACGGCAAAACCGCGGGAGAAGTATGGGGCAACAATTATGACGTAAGAGGCGAGACAAAGGAATACGAACAGTGGTATGCGAACGATCTGCTTCCGGGGTATACGATCTGCCTGGAGGACCAGAGCAGATATTACGTGGACGATGCGGATAATCCAGACATGGAATATATGCTGAAGTACCAGAATGTAAAGAGCAGCAATACGCACGCGGTCAGCGTAAGAACAGAGGATGGAAGGACAATCCTTCAGGGAGAAAACAAAGGTACATCTACGATCACAGGTACCATGATCTGGACAGACAGCAAAGGCAAAAATCATAAGGAATCTCTCAAAGTAACCCTGAGTGTATTGGACGCGGTTTACAGAGCAGAGCTTTACATGAAATCCGGGAAAGACATGCTGTTTCCGAAAGAGACGGGTCAGCTTGTTCTGAATGTCCGGGAAGAAAAGATGGGAAGCAATAAGGAGCTGGACGCTAAGAAATATACCGTCAAGTGGAAGAATTATGACAAAAATGTCCTGAAAATCAGCAGCAATGGAAAAGTCACCGCGAAGAAGTACGGCAGCACCAATGTCACGGCGGAGATTACAATTAAGGGGGCCGGATATAAATTACAGGCCGACCGTTGGATTAACGTGACGGATGGATATTTTGACATGGTTCCGAAGCACACAGAAAAAGATATGTATCCGGGAGATGTCATTTCCTTTGAGACTCCGACTGTGTACTGGTGCCAGGAGGGCAAGAAACCTGTTGTCAGGAAGGATGTGAAGTTTGAGTGGTGGCTGAATCCGGATGAAAACAAGACATGGAATGATCTGGATACAAATATTTACAACATTAAGGTTGATAAGGATCATAATATAAAGAGCATCACGGTCAACAGAATGCCTACTGATAAAGAGTATGAGCAGGGAAAAAATAATCTCCATATTGAACTGCACGCGATAAACACAGAAGAAGGCTTTGAGATGGCCAGTGAGTGGTTTGATTTCTGGGTAAATCATGCGGGCGGCTGGATTCAAAGCAGTGATCAGCAGAACTTTACGGGCAGCGAGCTGAAACTGACCTGGAATGGAGATTTCTGGGGAGATTCCAAAAATCTGAAGATTAATTGGAACATCCGCGAGCAGGTCTGGAGCGACAAAGCGGGAGACTTTGTGGACGCTAAGAAAGGTTCTGCCGCATCGATCAGCGCAAAAGGAAACGGTGAGACGGCGACCCTGAAATTTATCAACAGCGGAGATGGAACCGGAAGAGTTGTCGTATCGGCGACAGCGCTGTATAAAGGAACGGAAATTGGAAGAACTGACGAGAGAGACTTCTATTTCAATGATCCGTGGCAGGGCTGGGAGCGCAGATCCCTTGTCGTATTCCCGGGAAGGGATTATGTTCTGAATGACGAGGTCGTCTACAGTGTCAATAATGAGACGTATCCGATAGGACAGGCCTTCCCTGTGACATCAATTAAAAACGCGAAGATCGTACAGCAGGAGACAGCCGATCCGGCCAAAAAGAACAAAGTTCTGAAGCTGACAAAGAAGGCGAACGGAAAGGTCGTGCTTGAAGGGCTTAATTCGGGACGCGCGCTGATCAGGGCAGAATTTACCGCCAAGGTTGGCAAGAAGACGATACAAGAGACGTATGAAGAATGGTATTATGTTGAATCTGTGACGTATGAAGGGAAACTGGTCAACGATAAAGGAACGCATGATGCGCGGCCTGGAAGCAGTCTGCAGTTTTCTGTGAACTTCTACAAACAGACGGCATCAGGAAACAGTCTGCTGGATAAGAGCAAATATACCTGCACATGGAAAATTGTTGATGGTGCAGATGCCGCGGATATCTCCAAGGATGGAAAGCTGAAGATTCATAAGAACGCGGAAGGCCGTTACATCAATGTGTACGTGAAATTCAAGTTAAAGAGCGATAAAAATATCTGGGGAGAACAAAACTTCGATGTATGGGTTAACAGTACTTATGACACGATTGAGGTGAGCGATATCGAGGTGCGCAAGGGAAAGACCGTTACCGTGAAACCTGTGCTGAAGTGGTACAGCGATGATTATCCGAACGGATACGTTGAGAAAAACGTGAAATTCACGTATAAGGCGGATCCGTCGGCTGTGCAGAGGATTCAGGTGAAAGGAAACAAGATCACCGGTCTGATGGTGGGAACCCAGGATCTGATCATTTCTACAGAGAAGAATGGCCAGAAGCTTGAGCAGTGGTGTACCGTTACAGTTAATCCGTGACAGAAGATGCAGGAGAGCAGAGATGACGGAATGATCTTATGATTGACATCAGACGAAAATTCAGGTAAAAGCCCTGTTGCTGCTTTCTTTGATGCGCTGAAAAAGTGCTTCATAGTGTAAAATGGAATGCCCTTATTTTGAGGATGAAATAATCTTTATAAGCCCTCAAAATAAGGGTATTTTAACAGATTAAGGGATTTGACAGGATATCTGCAATAATGTCTGTGAAGTCAATATCCTCAATGGCACCATATCGGCTGATAAAGTAGTTTTTCATATAATCGCTGGTTTTGCGGACACTGGCTTCTCCATTTGCTCTGAAATCAGACAAGGCATAGAGACTGCTGGATTTATTCTCTTTGTTTCTTTCTACAAACTTAATTTCATCACGCCGCAGAAGGTTATGATTCAGATAGATTGGGTTGTGGGTATTAAAAATAATCTGAGCACCATTTTTATTGATTCCATCATTATGGAAGATGGTAATCAGATTCATGACAATCATAGGATGCAGAGATGCATCCAGCTCATCCATGACAAGTATTGCCCCTTTCTGCAGTGCTGTAATAATGGCAGGCATAATAGAAATCAGACGCATCGTTCCTACAGATTCTATTTTGTCCGCATCCAGACCATAAAGGGTACTGTCTGTTTTCTGAAGAACAGACAGCAGTTTCGTTGTGTGTGTCTCCGGATCATTTACATAGGCAAAATCACTGCCGATGATGCCTGCCTCTTGTGCAATCTTATTGATATACACATTGATCATGGCTCTGCCGTTATCCCCCGGCGTACCGGGATAGAAACGGGTTCTGTCTGCAGAATTGACTACAATAAACTGTTCCTCGAACCACTGCCGGATCTCACTAACCAGTTTTTTACTGCAGAAAGAATTGAAGTCTGTAACAAGAAGCAGGCTGTCAGCAGTTATGTTGCTGCTCATGGCTTTTCGAGTTTTCTCCGTATCTTTAATTTCATAACCGATATTCAGAAAATCGGCAATTTCATCGAGCTTCAATTTATCAATAGCATCCTTTATTCTGTTAAAAATAAGTGTATCATTAACCCATAGCTGTTCATGGTCAATATAGCGGTCTGAATTCTTCTCCAGAAAACTACCGAGAAAAATACTCAGTACATAACGATATTTGGTGCCGCCAGATGTAAAGGTTATATCAAAGCGAACCGGTGCGGCATCGTCACGAAAAGCAAAAGGAGCAAGATTAAGACTGCCGCTAACATGGTCGCCGCTGCGGTCACTGGCGTCATCCCGAATATTTCCACGCAGGATAATTTGGCGCATGCATGACATTGCGTTTACAATTGAAGTTTTACCTGCCGCATTCGGGCCGTAAATAACAGATGCGGACAGTCCTGTTTCCTTCCGGCCTGAAATTTTCTCTGAAAGGATGCTATAATCCAGCTCCGTCATTCGTTTCTCCGGAATCATGTTGAATTGGAAGCCATCCATGAAGGATTTAAAATTATCACAAGAAAAATTCAAAAGCATTTATATCACCTCCGTGCTAAACATTGGCACTTATGAAACATAATATATAGCTAAAATGCAAATAAATCAAGATGATTGTGCTGAAATTCTGCATGAATATTATGAAAATGATTATTGTTCGCTCCGTAACCAGCAACAATAGTCAATGTAAAATTATAATGGGGTAAATAAAGCATTTGATACGGATGAAAAAACACAGTATAATATTAAAAAAAGGAAGATGAGAAAGAATTAGCGGTTAATGTATAATACAAATCATTGTGACAAGAAAGGGAGGATTATGAAATGAAAAGAAAACTGATGGTTATGATACTGGCGGCGGTACTGGCGCTCCAGAATGGTATTTTTGCTACGGCGGAGGAACCGGACAAGATTATTGTTGTGGAGGAGGAGACTGCTCTGCCGGGAAACAGCGCCGAAGTAGAAAACAGTGTTGAAGCAGAAAGTAGCGCTGAAACGGAAGTTCTGGATGAGGACGGCGAAGCAAAGGAAGTACAGGAGGGAATAGAAGGTTCAGAATATGAAAAAGTTTCGGAATGTGAAGAAGAAACTTCCGAGTATGGGAAAGCTCCGGAATATGGAGAAGGAACTGAGCCGGAAGAACAGGATGGAATGATCAGTTCGGTGGAGGTTGCGGAAAGTGATGACTTTGGTGTGGAACCAGCTGAGGAGGGAGGAGGCTCGGCAGCAGTGGGGGTAGCGATTAATGAGACAAATTTTCCAGATCCTGTATTCAGAGCTTATGTAAAAGAAGAATTTGACAGAGGATATGATGTGTGGAATGAAAACGGAGAACGAGAACGAATCTCTTACCGGGATGAAGTACTTGTAGCCGGAGAAATAAACAAAATAACTTATATAAATGTAGAGGAATCCAATATATCAAGTTTAAAGGGGATTGAATTTTTTCCAGCATTACAGGACTTGTACTGTTCTAGGAATAACTTAAGCAGTTTGGATGTAAGTCATAATCCGGCATTACAGAGATTGGACTGTTATGGAAATGATCTGAGCAGTCTGGATGTAAGCCACAATGCAGCATTACAGTCATTGGGGTGTGGGAATAATGATCTGAGCAGTCTGGATGTAAGCCACAATGCAGCATTACAGTCATTGGGGTGTGGGAATAATAATCTGAGCAGTCTGGATGTAAGTCATAATGCAGCATTACAGGAATTGTGGTGTTATGAAGATAACCTGAGCAGTCTGGATGTAAGTCATAATGAGGCATTACAGATATTATACTGTTATGGAAATAACCTGAGCAGCCTGGATGTAAGCCATAATGAGGCATTACAAGGATTGTACTGTGAGGAAAATAACCTGAGTAGCCTGGATGTAAGTCATAATGCAAAATTACAAGAATTGGACTGCTGGAGTAATAATCTGAGCAGCCTGGATGTAAGCCATGATGCGGCATTACAGATATTGAGCTGTGATGAAAATAACCTGAGTAGTCTGGATGTAAGTCACAATGTGGCATTACAGAAATTGTTCTGTGAGGAAAATAACCTAAGTAGTTTGAATGTGAATTATAATGCAGAATTACAGGAATTGTGGTGTAGAAGAAATAATCTGAACACTTTGGATGTAAGTCATAATGCAGCATTACAGATATTGTTCTGTGCGAGCAATAACCTGAGTGGTTTGGATGTAAGTCAAAATCCAACATTACATCACTTATTTTGTGATGAAAATAACCTGAGCAGTCTGGATATAAGCCATAATGCAGCATTACGGGTATTGAGCTGTACTGGAAATAACCTGAGTAGTCTGGATGTAAGCCATAATACAATATTATTATCATTGTATTGTAATGGAAATAGATTAGGAAGTCTGGATCTGAGCAGAAACACTGCATTGGAAGAAGTTACCTCCTCCGCGTCTGTGGAAGGAGAAGTAGTCAGCAAAAACGGCAAATGTCTGTTCGACCTGTCGGGGATAGTCCCCGATCCTTCCAGGGTCACTTTGAAAGCCCCAGTCCCGGAAGGGGTAACCAAATCGGGAAATTATCTGGAAATGAAGAAGGACGTCAAGTTCCCCCTGGAGGTTGTCTATGAATATAAGACCGGAAACACTGCATTCCCAGTTCATGAGGTTCATCTGTCCCTGTCAGGAAAGAGCGACAATACGATCAAGGCCTCTGACATAACAAAAACGTGGTCAAAGAAAAAGCAGACATTCCCTGTGGGTGCCACGCAGACAGGTGACGCGGAACTGAAATACAGCAGCGACAATAACTTTATCAAGGTGGACCGTGACGGGATGATAACGGTCAAGGCGAAGTATATCGGGGAAGCGACAATTACGATCGAGGCGGAAGCCACGGCACAGTACCGGGGAGCGGAGAAGAAGATCAAAGTGACGGTGAACCCGACGCCGACAGAGCTGGTGGAGGTGAAGAAGTCAACCGGGATCTCCCTGAAGGCAACATGGAAGAAGAACGCATGCGGGACCGGATATGAACTGCAGTATGCGACGGATGAAGGATTTAACGGCGCAAAGACAGTGTCCGTGCTGGGGAGACAGACATCGAGGAAGCAGATCACGGGTCTGAAGAACGGGAAAACCTATTATGTGCGAGTGCGTGTTTACAAAAAGTCGTCCACGGGGAAGACGTATTATTCGGAGTGGAGCGGTGCGAAGCAGGTGAAGATCGACGCGGGTTCTGTGCCGGATGGAAGCGGAGGGGACAGAGAGGTCCGGACGGTAAATGAGCTCACAGCAGTAGATATCACGAAGGAGTATTCCGAAAAGGAGCAGAGCTTTTCCCTGGGAGTGAAGCAGACGGGTGACGCAAAGCTGACGTACAGCAGCAGCAATAAGGCCATAAAAGTGGATGAGAAAGGGACCGTGACAATAAAAGCGGGATACATGGGGAAGGCCGTGATCCGGGTCCGTGCGGAGAAGACAGCGAAATACCGGAAAGCGGAGAAGAAAGTCACTGTGACGGTAAACCCGGGATCGACGGAACTGGAAAAAGTGAAACAGGAGAAAGGCCTGGATGTGAGAGTAAGCTGGGGGAAAGTGAAATGCGCGACAGGATATGAGCTGCAGTATTCAACGAACAGGGGATTTGGGAAAAATATCATAGATACGAAGACAGAAAGGATAAAAAATAAAGAAACGACGGAGACGGTCATCACAAGGCTGAAAAACAAGGAGACGTATTATATACGTATACGGGCATACAGTGAGATGTCGAAGAATGAGGTGTACTACTCGAAGTGGAGCAAAAAACAGAAGATCCGGGTGGAATATTTCTGACGAAATGTCCATTAGCCGACTTCCATGGAACAGTTCATTACAGTTCACACTCCCACTGAGCTCGAGGTGTGGGAGTGGACTGTAACAGTAACGATTGATGTATGGAAATAGACGAAAGAGATGTGTTGAAATATACACGCAGAACAGGTATAATGAAAATATGATTAGGACATTTGCAGATAGAGAGACAGAAAAAATTTACAATCAGATATTTTCAAAGAAATTACCACAGTCAATACAAAAAACAGCATTACGTAAGTTGATCATGATTGATAATGCAAAGAATTTGAATGATTTAAAAATACCGCCATCTAATCATTTGGAAAAACTGGAGGGAGACAGAGATGGACAATACAGCATTAGAATTAACGATCAGTATAGGATATGTTTTATGCTGGATGGAAATGACTTTTATAATGTAGAAATTGTGGATTATCATCATTAGGAGGGCTGATTATGGATGAATATATTGAAACTCCAAAAATGAGCGAGATTTTGCAAGAGGAATTTATGATTCCGTTTGGATTATCTTCTTATAAGCTGGCACAGGAAATTCATGTGCCCGTATCCCGAATACAGGATATTTTGCATGACAGAAGAAAAATAACAGCAGATACATCAATAAGACTTGGAAAATTTTTTGGCGTATCCGATAGATATTTTCTTGATATTCAGAATGACATTGATATCAGAAATATCAGGAAACAAATTTCGGATGAAATCAAGAATATCACCACATTCCAATATGCACAGATGGGGTGAAATTAGAAGGGATTCCGGACATTCCGGAGGCGTATGACAAGATGTCGGTGGTCCTGATTACGCTGGACGGAGAAAAGGATACGGAGGAACCGCTTCTGCGGATGCTGAACACGCTGCTGTCGCCGCTGAAGAGTGCCGGAGAGAAGAAGAAGCTGGAGGAAGACTTCCATGCCCCCACCCATAAAACAGGAGGGGGCGGTTGATTCCCCGGCTTTTTTCCAAAAGTTACGGGAGTCAGGAAAAGGAGTTCATTCAGTGTTTGGACCACTGCGGGGAAGGGAGGATTATGAAATGAAAAGAAAGCTGATGATCATGGCACTGGCGGCGGTATTGGCACTCCAGAACGGTATTTTTGCCGCGGCAGAGGAGCCGAACGAGATTATTGTTGTGGAGAAGGAGACTACTCCGCCGGAAAGCAGTGCTGGGACAGAAAAAAGTACTGAGACAGAAAACAATACCGGTACGAAAAACAATGCCGAAGAGGGAAGCAGCGCTGAAGTAGAAAACAGTGTTGAAGAGGGAAGCAGCGCTGAAACGGAAGACGGTGTCAAAACAGAAGTTCTGGATGGGAACGGCGGAACAGAGGGGACACAGGAAGAACCGGAATATTCAGAGCATGAGCAAGTTACGGGATGTGAAGAAGAAACTTCAGAATATGGGAAAGCTCCGGAATATGGAGAAGGAACTGGGACGGAAGAACAGGATGGAATGATCAGTTCGGTGGAGGTTGTGGAAGGTGATGACTTTGGTGTGAAACCAGCTGAGGAGGGGGAAAGCCCGGCAGCAGTGGGGGTAGCGATTAATGAGACAAATTTTCCAGATCCTGTATTCAGAGCTTATGTAAAAGAAGAATTTGATACAGGATGTTATGTGTGGAATGAAAAAGGAGAACAGGAATGGATCTCTTACCGGGATGGCGTACTTGTGGCTGGAGAAATAAACAAAATAACTCATATAAGCGTAGTTGAATCCAATATATCAAGTTTAAAGGGGATTGAATTTTTTCAGGCATTAACGAGTTTGTACTGTGGAAATAATAATCTGAGCAGTCTGGATGTAAGCCACAATGCAGCATTACAGTCATTGTCCTGTGGTGGGAATAACTTGAGCAGTCTGGATGTAAGCCATAATGAGGCATTACAGGTATTGGGCTGTAATGGAAATAACCTGAGTAGTCTGGATGTAAGTCACAATGCAGCATTACAGGAATTGTTCTGTTATGGGAATGATCTGAGCAGTCTGGATGTAAGTCACAATGCAGCATTACAGGAATTGATCTGTTATGAAAATAACCTGAGTAGCCTGGATGTAAGTCATAATGCAAAATTACAGGAATTGCTCTGTAGAGAGAATAATCTGAATAGCCTGGATGTAAGTCACAATGCGGCATTACAAAGATTGGAATGTTATAAAAATAATCTGAGTAGCTTGGATGTAAATCATAATATAGCATTACAGTACTTATGGTGTTATGGAAATAACCTGAGCAACCTGGATGTAAGTCATAATGTAGTATTACAGGACTTGGGCTGTAATGGAAATAACCTGAGCAGTCTGGATGTAAGTCGTAATATAGAATTACGATACTTAAATTGTTATGAAAATAACCTGAGTAGTCTGGATGTAAGCCATAATGTAGTATTACAGACATTGGTCTGTGGAAGAAATAACCTGAGCAGTCTGGATATAAACCATAATGCGGCATTACAGACATTGGAATGTACAGGTAATAATCTGGGTGATTTAAATGTAAGGCATAATACAGTATTACAGACATTGGAATGTTGGGATAATGACTTAAGTAGCCTGGATGTAAGCCATAATGCAATATTAGTATCATTGCGCTGCAATGGAAATAAATTAGGAAGTCTGGATCTGAGCAGAAACACTGCATTGGAAGAAGTTACCTCCTCCGCGTCTGTGGAAGGAGAAGTAGTCAGCAAAAACGGCAAATGCCTGTTCGACCTGTCAGGGATAGTTCCCGATCCTTCCAGGGTCACTTTGAAAGCCCCGGTCCCGGAAGGGGTAACCAAATCGGGAAATTGTCTGGAAATGAAGGAGGACGTCAAGTTCCCCCTGGAGGTTGTCTATGAATATAAGACCGGAAACACTGCGTTCCCGGTTCATGAGGTTCATCTGTCCCTGTCAGGGAAGAGTGATAATACGATCACGGCTTCTGACATAACAAAAACGTGGTCAAAGAAAAAGCAGACATTCCCCGCAGGTGCTACGCAGACGGGCGACGCGGAACTGAAATACAGCAGCGACAATAATTTTATCAAGGTAGATCGCGACGGGATGATAACGGTCAAGGCGAAGTATATCGGGGAAGCGACAATTACGATCAAGGCGGGAGCCACGGCACAGTACAGGGGAGCGGAGAAGAAGATCAAAGTGACGGTAAATCCGACGCCGACGGAGCTGGTGGAGGTGAAGAAGTCAACAGGGATCTCTTTGAAAGCAACATGGAAGAAGAACGCATGCGGGACCGGGTATGAGCTGCAGTATGCGACAGACGCAGGATTTGGCGGCGCAAAGACGGTGTCCGTGCTGGGGAGACAGACATCGAGGAAACAGATCACGGGTCTGAAGAATGGGAAAACCTATTATGTGCGAGTGCGTGTTTATAAAAAGTCGTCCACGGGGAAGACGTATTATTCGGAGTGGAGCGGTGCGAAGCAGGTGAAGATCGACGCGGGTTCTGTGCCGGATGGAAGCGGAGGGGACAGAGAGGTCCGGACGGTAAATGAGCTCACAGCAGTAGATATCACGAAGGAGTATTCCGAAAAGGAGCAGAGCTTTTCCCTGGGAGTGAAGCAGACGGGTGACGCAAAGCTGACATACAGCAGCGACAATAAGGCCATAAAAGTAGATGGAAAAGGGACCGTGACAATAAAAGCGGGATACATGGGGAAGGCCGTAATCCGGGTCCGTGCGGAGAAGACAGCAAAGTACCGGAAGGCGGAGAAGAAGGTCACCGTGACGGTAAACCCGGGAACGACGGAATTGGAGAAAGTGAAACAGGAGAAAGGCCTGGATGTGAGCGTGAGCTGGGGGAAAGTGAAATGCGCGACAGGATATGAGCTGCAGTATTCAACGAACCGGGGATTTGGGAAGAATATCATAGATACGAAGACCGAGAGAATAAAAAATAAAGACACGACGAAGACAGTCATCACGCGGCTGAAGAACAAGGAGACGTATTATATACGTATACGGGCATACAGTGAGATATCAAAGAATGAGGTGTACTACTCGAAGTGGAGCAAAACACAGAAGATTCAAGTGAAATATTCCTGACGAAATGTCCGGAGGACGTGGTAAGATAATCAAAAGCGAGGGAAAGCGCATGGGAATTTATTTAAACAGCCGGACAGCGTACACGTTATATAAAAGCGAAACAGAAAAACCGTATTTTGTAGATAAATCCAGGATGTTGGAGGAATTATTTCCGCTGGTGCAAACTGGAAACAACCATATCTGTATTACAAGACCGAGACGTTTTGGAAAAACAGTGATGGCAAATATGATTGCTTCCTTTTTTTCAAAAGCATGCGATGCACAGCCGGTTTTTCAGAATCTTCAGATTGCCGGCGCAGAGGATTACGCGAGATATCGAAATCAATTTTTTGTTATTCATATTTCGTTTAATGAGCTGGGCGGAAGATGTGTTTCCTACGGAGATTATATTGATCGGATTGAGAGAAAACTGATCAGGGATTTGAAAAAGGAATTTCCGGAAGCAGATATCGATGAGTCGGAAAGCGCGGCGGATGTTCTCCTTGAATTATACGCGCAGGATGATGCGGCACGGTTTGTCTTTGTACTGGATGAATGGGATTTTATTTTTCACCAGGATTTTATTACAGAAAAGGATAAGAGAGAGTATCTGCTGTTTTTGCGAAATCTGCTGAAGGACAGGCCTTATGTGCTGCTTGCCTATATGACAGGTATTCTTCCGATTGCCAAATATTCCAGCGGATCTGAACTGAATATGTTCAGTGAGTTCACGCTGGCGACAGAGGAACGGTTTTCTGAATATTTTGGATTTACGGGAAAAGAAGTGGATCTGCTGTTTGAGCGCTATCAGAAGAAAAATGGTTCTTCCGGAAAAGTCACGCGGGAAGGACTGCAGGACTGGTATGACGGGTATCACACAAAGGCAGGAGAGAGGTTGTATAATCCGCGTTCCGTGGTTATGTCCCTGACAAACAATAATCTGGGAAATTACTGGACCAGCTCTGGGCCGTATGACGAAATTTTTTACTATATAAAGAATAATGTGGATGCCGTAAAGGATGATCTCGCGCTTATGGTATCCGGAGACAGTATCCCGGGCAAAATTTGTGAGTATGCCGCAACCTCTCGGGAATTGAGAACAAAAGAAGAAATTTTTTCTGCAATGGTGGTGTATGGATTTTTAAGCTACGAAAATGGAATGGTTTCGATTCCCAACAGAGAAGTAATGAATCAGTTATCGAATATGCTGGGAACATCACTGTAAAGTAGAAGAAATGAAATTTTAAATTAATGGGGGATGTCGGAAAATATTGGTCGGGCTGTCACATTTTCCGACATCTTCCTTTTGATTTATTACGCAGGTCCGGACCGCGCAGGTGGGCAGGAGGAAAAACCGCCTCCTACTCTATTTGTGATGTCCGCAGCTCTTCCAGTGAGCTGAGTGCGAATTTCAGGGACTGCGCGAGATGCTGCCGCATCAGTTCAGCGGCTTTGTCGATATCGCCAGCCCGGTATGATTCATAAATTGCAAAGTGCCACTTTGCAATATCTTCCTGTGTCTGAGGGATTGTCTCGTAACGGTTGGAAAATATGGTGAGCTGGCTGCGCTGTTTTTCGGCGGCGCGCTTGAGCCGGCTGTTGTTGCAGTAATCATAGAATACCAGGTGAAACTGATCGGAATTGCTGATCCAGCTCTGGATATCCTGATCTGTTGTATTGCCGAGAAGCTGCTCCAGACTGGTGATGATCTGTTTTTGATCCGGATAGTCGCGGCAGTAGAGTATGGCGAGGCTGTCGAGATCTCCCATGAACTGGTACAGCTCAGTCAGGTCTTTGCGGGTCAGTTCGATTACGCTGACGCCGATGTTGGAATAATAGTTGACAAGCCCGTCCTCGGTCAGGCGGGTGAAAGCGTCCCGGATGGGAGTGGAGCTGACACCGAAGCGCTGCTGCAGGGTCTTGAGGGTCAGTTTTTCTCCGAGAGGGATCGCCTGCGTCAGAATGTCATTTCTGAGAATCTGATAAATCTGTTCGGATAATGTATTTTTCACTAAAGTCATGGTCTGTAGTCTCCCTTTCATTCATAGTGATGCACGCAGCGCGAGTCTGAGAGTTTGGTCTCTGCGTGTGTAAAAATATGTTCCGCAAAAACTGTGGTTTGAAAATATCTGCGGGTTTCTTATGGTTTAACAATCATGGAGAAAAAAGTCAAGAAAATTTGTTTTTTGCGATTTTGCAAAATGCATATTGCAAAATATGGAGCGGGATGATAAAATGAAAAAGTCACCGAAAACTTTAACAAGTTGAAACGCCAACGCAAAAAAGGGAGTAAATGAATCAGGAGTCCAGAGAAAAGAAAAAAGGCAAATGAGCCTGGATTTCAGAGTGGAAAAGGACGGATGAATCTGAATTTCCATGAAGATAGACAAGCTGAGGCGTAAAACACGAAAAAGGAAATGGACAGAATATGAGAAATGAAAAGCTTCTGAGAGAACTGACTCAGCTCTGGGGTGTCGCGGGGTATGAGAAGGAAGTCAGGAACTATATTGAGAAGGAGGCCGCGCCTTACGCTGACGAGATGATCAGGGACGCCATCGGCAATCTGATTGTATTAAAGAAAGGTACCGGAGGGCCGCAGTCAAAGAAGATCATGTTTGCCGCTCATATGGATGAGATTGGATTTATGGTGAAGACGATCGAGCCGGACGGAAGGCTTCGCGTGTGCAATCTTGGATGGAACTGGACGGGTTCGGCGTACAACAGCAGGGTGCGGTTTCGAAATGGAGTGAGCGGCGTCGTGAGCTGTGTGGGACCGATCGAGGAAGCCGGAAATCAGGCGGGGAAATTATATATTGATATCGGGGCTGTCTCAAAGGAGGACGCGGAGAAATACGTAAAACTTGGAGACGCCTGCGGATATTATGGGGAATATCTGGAGCTTGCGAATGACAGGGTATGCTCGAAAAGTCTGGACAACAGGATCGGCTGCTATCAGCTCCTGGAGGCGCTGAAGGAGAATGACGGGACATATCCGAACGATGTTTATTATGTATTCTGCGTGCAGGAGGAACTTGGATGCAGAGGCTCAAAGCCCGCGGCGGAGCGGATCCGGCCGGACATCGGCGTGGCGGTCGATATTTCCCCAGCGCATGATTACCCGTGCGATTTGGAGGGAAGCAACGCGATTGATGGTGGTATCGGAATCAAGATCTGCGATCCGTCGGTCGTCTGTGATGAGGATGTTGTTGATGCCATGATTGACTGCTGTGAGACGAACGGTATCAAATATCAGCGTGAGGTCATCGACAAGGGAGGGACGGACGCGTCCAGTATGAATCTCTCCGGCTGGGGTGTGCGCGCGGGAGGAATCGTCGTTGTGACGAGGTATCCGCACTGTCAGAGCGCCGTGGCTTCCAGGAAAGACATCGAGGCGGGCGTCGATCTGATGACTGCATTTTCAAAATATGAGTTTACATTCTGAGCGAAGAAGGTCGTGTCTGTGTGAAAGGATCAAACGAGATCGTGTCTGCAGATGTGTATGTCGGCATGAAAAAACAGAATGCTCTGCGCTGACGGATGAAACTTGTGCAATATGTTTTGAAGATGTCTGTTGAAACAATTCTCAGTTCCGGAATTTTCAGATGGGTTTTAAGGAAACACTGATTAAGAAAGTGTTTTTGTAAAAATTAATGTTTCAGGGAGGAAATCAAAATGAAGAAATTTACCGCATTACTTGCCGCGGCAGCTATGGTTGTATCCATGGCGGGCGGCGCGCTGACCGTGCAGGCGGAGGAGGCGAAGACCGATCTGGTAATCGCTGTGGATTCCGATGTGGATACGCTGCACCCGTCAGATTTCAGCACGACGATTGAGCACGATATTTTGAGCCAGATCTACGATCCGCTGTTCTATATGAATCCGGACGGCGCGCATGATCCGGAACCGAGGATCGCAGAGTCATGGGAGATCAGTGATGATGGTCTTGACTACACGTTCCATCTGCGCGACGATGTGACATTCCACGACGGAACGTCTCTGACTTCCGCAGACGTGAAATTTTCGCTGGAAATGTACATGGATTCCGAGTATCAGGGTTCCATGGTGACAGGTCTTTCGAGCGTGGACGCGC
>CANQUH010000046.1 GCA_947626965.1 uncultured Lachnospiraceae bacterium | reverse complement strand
AATTATATTCTGGCGCAGACATGTGGGAATCGAACCCACCCAGGACGCTGCTAACGCCCAACACTGGTTTTGAAGACCAGGAGGCACACCAGTTACCTTACTGCCTGCATGTTTTTATGGCAACACTGTAACACATTTTAAAAGAAGCGTCAAGCCCTGCCAAAACAGAGCCATGCTGCAGAAAGTCCGAAATTGACTGCCGTCTGATTTCTACGGCGAATTATAAAGCCGCCGCTTTGCCGAAACTGCACGCCGGATAACGGCACTCCTCACATCCAAGGCAAAGTCCTCCATGTCCGAGCACCGTGATATCTCTGCGCGTTACCGGCACTTTCGCCGCGGCGCGCGGAAGCATCAGATCAAAAATGGTGCTTTTCGCGTACATGACACAGCCAGGCAGACCCATGACCACAGTCCCGTCCTCAAAATACGCCAGGCAGAACATCGCACCGGGCAGAACCGGGGCGCCGTAGGAAACAACTTTCGCGCCGCTCTCTTTGATCGCGCCGGGCGTCTGGTCGTCCGGATCAACGCTCATGCCGCCCGTCGTAATGATCAGTTCGCATCCCTTTTCCTTCAGCGCAAGGATCGCGTCCGTGATCATTTTCTTATCGTCATTGACAGTTATGTGATCGGTGACTTCGATCCCGTACTGTTCCAGTTTCTTTACCACCACCGGTGTGAAAGTATCTTTAATTCTGCCGTAGTATACCTCGCTTCCCGTCGTCACAATTCCTGCCTTTTTCAGCGTGTAGGGAAGCAGGCTGCACAGCGGTTTCTCTCCCGCTTTTTCCTTCACCAGCTCCATCTTCTCTTTTGCGATCACAAGCGGGATCACCCGCGTTCCGAGAAGTTTATCGCCCTTTTTCACCGGCGTGAAAGTGTGGCGCGAGGCAATCATGACCTGCTCGATGTCATTGATCTCGTTCAGACGGTTCACATCTATGCAGAAAAGGCCGTCGCAGTCTGCAATCAGATCAATTTTTCCCTCCTTGACAGGCGTCGGAGACATGTGTTCATTGATACAGACATCGCACAAGATCTGTGCTGCCTCGTTCTCGTGATAAACAGTGTCGTCATTTTCCCAGATATACAGCGTCTCTTTTCCCATACTGAGAAGCACCGGTATATCCTCTTCTGTCACAATATGTCCTTTTCTGAAACGGGCGTCTTTTGTCACGCCTCTGATAATCTGTGTCAGGTCATGGCAGAGCACCTGACCAACGGCATCTTCTGTTCGAATCAATTTCATTGTAAAACCCTCTTTTCTTTCTTCTTGCTGATAATTTACCAATATTCTTTCCCGGGGTGATCCCTCATAATGCCGCTTCCGTTCTGTCCCACTCAGACCGGAAACAATGACGTTTTCTGATCTGTTTCATTCGGCAGGGCCAGAGCCCTCTTCCCACCTTTCTCATTTGGACGGGAATCGTGCTCTTTTGCTCTGCCTCATTCAGGTCAGGAACAACTCCTGCAAAAATCCCACGGCTCATTCCGGATACAGAAGCAGTACATTCTGCGGCGCGATCCCCAGCATCTTTGGCATCTGCTGCGGTCTGCGGTCCTTCGGAATTCTCCACCAGAGGTCCGGCGTCCCTTCCTGCTGTCCTGCATACCGAAACATCATCCGCACCTCAAACGGCTCCTCCCGTCTGGCCAGATACACAACCGGAAACAGGTTCTCCCGCGATTTCGGATTAAAATAATGAGCCCTCAGTCCCACCGCGCAGAGATCATCCCGTACCGGCTGCGCCGTCTTCAGGCGGATTCCCCACTCCGGCACATCCGCTTCATATTCTCCGGCCTTCCGCGCATCCGCAATATTCTTGCATCCCGTCAGTATGGCGGCCGTACGGCTCCCCGGATCCGCGAAAAGTTTTTTTGTTCTTGCCAGTTTCAGCAGCTTTCCGCTGTCCATCACCGCCACATCGCAGCAAAGATAATAGAGCTCATCCCGGTTGTGGCTGACCAGAATCACATCTTTCCCAAACCGCTGCAGAATGCTTCTCATCTGCGTCTGAAGCTGTTCGCGCAGATAGGCATCCAGAGCGGAAAACGGCTCGTCAAGCAGCAGAAGCTCCGGTTCGCTTACCAGCATCCTCGCGAGCGCAGTCCTCTGCTGCTGGCCTCCGCTGAGCTGATGCGGATATTTCTTCCGGAACTCTAAGATTTCCATCGCCTCTATCACATCTTCCAGTTTTCTCCGGCGCGCCGTCCGATCCTTTTCCCGGCTCAGTCCGCAGAGAATGTTTTTCTCCGCCGTCATATTCGGAAAGAGCGCATAATTCTGAAACAAATAACCGACGTTCCGTTCCTGAGGTTTCAGATTGATCCGTTTTTCACTGTCAAACAGCACTCTCCCGTTCAGGACGATCTGTCCCTCATCCGGCTTTTCAATCCCCGCAATACTCTTGAGCGTCATGCTTTTCCCGCATCCCGAGGCTCCGAGGATGCCCAGGATACCTCCCTCATACTCCAGATCGACGCGGAGTGTAAAATTTCCAAGTTTTCTTTTTATATGCACAGAAAGACTCATGTTCCACCTGCTTTCCTCTGCGCATCCACATCCCACAGGACGCGCTTTCCTGTGAGACAAAACATCATGCCCCGCCTGCCTTCCTGCTCTTATTTTCAAGCATATTCACCGTCAGCAGAATTACCGCCGATATCGCCAGGTTCACCATTACCCATCGAAATGCTCCGGCCTCGTCGTTCGTCCGCCAGAGCTGATAAACCGTCGTTGATATGGTTGCTGTTCTGCCAGGCACATATCCGATCAGCATGCTGGTCGCTCCGTACTCGCCGAGCGCCCGGGCAAACGCGAGCACAACGCCTGCCAGAATCCCCTGTCTGCAGGCGGGCATCCGGATCCTCCAGAAAATATACGTGTTGGAGAGCCCAAGCGTCTGTCCCGAGTACGCCAGCGACAAATCGAAACTCTCAAAAGCTCCCCTCGCTGTCCGGTACATGAGCGGGAAAGCGACCACCGCTGAGGCCGCAATCCCGCCGTACCATGTCATCGCAAACTGAATCCCATACCGCGCGAGAAACATCCCGAGCGGTCTTCTGGGACCCAGCAGGACCAGCAGGAAATATCCGCAGACGGTGGGCGGCAGAACCATCGGCAGCGTGAAGATCACATCCAGCAGTCCTTTCAGGACTCTCGGCAGTTTTGCCACATAATACGCGGCGGCAATCCCCGCAAAGAACACAATCACACAGCTCGCAGCCGCGATCCTGACGGAATTCCACAATGGATACCAGTCCATGTCCGCTCACCTCATTCTTTTCTTAACATTCCCATTGTTTCACTGCACCTGTCATTTTCCAGGTTCCGGACCATTTCATATCCCCTGAAATTCTTTTCCAGGACCATGCTGTTCTGAAATCTTGTGCCAGTGACCGAAACTGCAGAGCATGAATTTTTTCTCCTGAAATCATGCCGTTCTGAAATCTTCCAGAACCTTAGACAAAATTCGGCATTCTGGCTTGGCCTCTTCTGTCCACTCAAACTTTTGCGGTCCGCACCTGACCAATTCCATGGCTCTCAATCACGGCAGATCCTGTTTACTCAGTCATTGCTTCGGCCATCTCTGTCTCGGCTGCTTCTCCATCGCCAGCCGGATTCACCGGCGAGAACCCTACATTTTCAAACACAGCCATGCTCTCATCTGTCAGCAGATAATTGAGAAATTCCTGCGCCTCAGCCGCATGAGCGCTGTTCTTCATAACCGCCGCCGGATAGATGACCTGGCCGCACATCTCGGCCATCGCATAATCCTGCACAGTCAGCCCTGCGGAGAACGCATCCGTGCAGTAGATCACGCCGCAGTCGACGCTTCCCTCCGTGATCTGCGTCGTCACTTCCTTGACATTTGTGCCGTAGGAAATCACGCCGTTCGCGGCAAGTTCTTCCTCGCTGAGTCCGTAATACTCCAGAATTTTCTGCGTGTACTGACCAACCGGCACGTCGCTGTTACCCATCGCCATCAGAATCGTCCCTTCCTCAAGCGCCTTGGCCCAGTCGTCAAACGTCTCAATCCCTTTCGGATTGTCCTCGCTGACGCACAGCGTAACCTTGTTCTCAAGCAGATCGATCCGCGAGTCCTCCAGGACAAAATCAAGCCCGTCTGTGTTGACCTCGGAATCAGCCGTGATATCGAGCTGATTCATCTGAAGCTGTCCCGCTGAGATAAACAGATCGCACGCAGCGCCCTCCTCAATCTGAGTCTTCAGCGTCCCCGATGAGTCGAAGTTAAAGACCAGTGACACGTTCGGCGCGACCGCCTTGTAAAGATCACTGATCTCCGTCAGCGTCTCCGTCATGGACGCCGCCGCGAAGACCGTAAGCTCCACTTCTTCCGCATCCGCGGCCTGCTCTGCTCCTGCGCTCTCCTCCTGAACGGCATCCGCATCAGCTGATTCTGTGCTCTCCTCAGCACCTGCCGTCAGCACCTGTCCGGACACCAGACCAAGAACTGCCATAACTGCGAGTAACTTTGAAACCTTTTTTCTTTGCATCTTTTCTTTCTCCTTTCTTTTTCAGAAAATATATATTCAAAACGTGGATTTACACGTTTTGTGCAAAGAAAAGTATAAAAATTAATTTAGAAACGTGGATTTATACACCTTATACAAAAAATTTTTTATTCGGAAGAGTCCGCGCATTTATAAGGCGGCTTGTCTCCCTCCAGTCTTCCATAGTATTTCTCTACCACACGGTCAGCAGCCTTCCAGGCCTCCCGCTCCGCCTCTTCATAGACGGACAGCAGTTTTCTCCCTTCCTCCGTAAGCTCCGACCCGTTTCTCCTCATGCGGTGAAGAAATGTCATCCCCATGGCAGTTTCTGCATCCCGCATAATCCGCCACGCCTTGCTGTACGCCATTCCCATCTCCTGCGCCGCAAGATTCAGTGAATGGTATTTCTCCACACCATGAAGCAGATCCGCCACACCCCGGCCAAAATATTCACGAATCTCTGAATCCTTTCTCTGAATCCTGACTCTGGCTATATAAAAATAATCATTCATAAATGTCTCCATTCAGACAGGCTTCTTCAGGCCTGTCCATTTAAACTTTCCAATATCTTTCTCTTAGCCAGATAACAAGGCAAATCCCCCGCTTCCACGCCTCTCCATGAATATGTGACAGGATAGCCATTCCAGACCTCCGGGAGACACTGCAACGAAACCGCAGAAGATCCACATGCCTGTCCGGCATCCCCCCCTGACAGCACATATCCTTCCACAAGTAAACTTCCGTCCCTCTGCGTCGCTCTGTAATCGATCACTTCCGGAAAGGAAAAAAGCAGCTCGTCCAGTTCTTCCATGGAAATCCTTTTGTCTGTCTCCAGACAGGTTCCGCTCTCACACAAAGAATCTTCTTTTTCAATGCGCGTAACCTTATCAAGTCTGCAAAGTTCACTTCCACAGGGACACGGCTCCGAAAAAATCCGCGCGCGGTCCCCGGTACGGTACCGGATCAGGGGCATGGCATCCGCCTGTATCGTCGTGATCACAAGCTCCCCCCATTCTCCGTTGGGAACCAGAAATCCGTCTTCTCCGACAATCTCCGCAATGATATCATTCTCGCGAAGATGCATTCCCTCAAATGCAGGACAGGTCACTGCCCCTCCCATTCCCATCTCACGCGATCCGTAATGAGGATACAGCTTCGTGTGCAGGAGATTCTCAATCCCGCGCACGACAGAATCCGGACAGACATCCGCGCTGATCAGCGCCCTCTCCAGGGAACAGTCCGGCCGCATCCTCAAAAGAGACAGCAGCGGTACCGGCATTCCGACAAATGTCTGCGGCCTGTGCCGTTCCAGCAGATCCAGAAGTTCCCCGTAAGTTTTTCCGACTCCGCCCGGAACAGGTTCGGCGCCAAGACGCCTGATTGCCTCCGAGATCATTTCCCCAAGCCCGCTATGCCCTGAAAAGGGCATACAGATCAGCGTCCTCTCTCCCGGATTCACCAGTTCAGAAAGACCTGCCGCAAAAAATGAAATGGTGCGCTCATTATCCTTTTCTGAATAAAAAACCCGCTTGGCAAGGCCTGTCGTCCCCGAAGTCTCCTGCGTGCGCACACGGTCGATCTCCGCCTGACTCAGCAGCACCATTCGATTTCCAAAACGGACCATATCCTCCCCGGTTGTAAAAGGAAGCTCTGTAAGCTGCTCCAGACTTTCCAGTTTTTCCGGAAAGTTTCCGTAAAATCCGCCCCGCTTCTTTTCACGGGCAAGCAGGCGATTCAGCTTTTGCAGCTGTATTTCTTCTATATCTTTTCTTGTCAGAGAGGAACGGCCTTCTTTTTCCCTCACCCACCGATCCAGATTTGATTTTTTCATTGCTGTTTTCCCCCGACTCAGCGTTTCTTATCTGTACAACGTTCTGCCCTTTATACTTGTCAGATTATATGCACAGAACGGCACCATGCCATAGCGGCTGTCTGTCTCAAGTATATAACATCTCTTAAGACGCTCCAGATCAAGATTGTAAGCGTCCTGAAACAGCATCCCTGAAACAGCAAATGTATTGTTATGTATGTTCACAAGGAAATCATCCAGAGAAGACAGATCCAGCTGAAGCTGCGCCGTATCCTCGCCACAACAGCAGCCTCCGGATTCTTCCTCTGCCGCTTCGCCACAGCAACAGCAGCTTTCTTCTTCCGCGGCAGGTTCCGGCTCTCCGCAGCAGCTACTCTCTGTTTTTTCTTCCGCTTCTTCTCCACAGCAGCAACAGCTGCTTTCTTCTTCCGTGGCAGATTCCAGCTCCCCGCAGCAGCAGCTCTCTGCTTTCTCTTCCACTTCTTCACAGCAGCAACAGCTGCTTTCTTCTTCCGCGGCAGGTTCCGGCTCCCCGCAGCAGCAGCTCTCCGTTTTCTCTTCTGTTTCTTCTCCACAGCAGCAACAACAGCTTTCTTCCTCCACGGCAGGTTCCGGCTCCCCGCAACAGCAGTTTCCCTGTGCTCCGCTCCACTGTCGTGCAACGAACTCGCGCGCCTGCTCCGAAGAAGCTGTCGCCCTTGCCGCGGCATGCATCATTGGTTTCATGCTGCCGTCTGGCTGCCGCAGATAATTTGCCTGGAACGTACAGTAAGGATTCGTCGCATTCCCTCCGGTGAAATGCTCTGCCCGCACAACACCGTCTGTCTGCTGTTCCATGAGCAGGAGCATCTTTGGCAGCGTGACCCGATAACTCCCCTGCTCTTCCACACATCTCCCGAAATAACTGATTGGCTGGAAATGCACGCCCCGCACATACGGCATCCGGCTCTTTGCATAGGAAAGAATCGCTCCCACCTGATCCTCATTGACCCCCGGTGCGATCACCGGCACCAGCACAACGCCGAGCCCTGCCCTGGCACAGGCATCAATCGCCGCAATTTTTTTATCCAAAAGAGGTTTTCCTCTCAGAGTCTTGTAAACCTCATCGTTCATCCCGTCAAACTGCAGAAACACACAGGAAAGTCCCGCTTCTTTCAGCTTGTCAGCATATCCGGGTTCGTCAGCCAGACGCAGTCCGTTCGTATTCAGCTGGAAAAATGTAAAACCAATCTTCCTGCCTGTACGAATGATTTCAGGCAGATCATCCCGGACTGTCGGTTCACCGCCGGACAACTGAATATTAAAAGGTCCCCCGTGCTCCATCAGATACTCCATCTGCTTTTCCAGTTCCTCAAGGGGGGTATCCTGTCCCTGTTCTCCTGCACTTGCAAAACAGACCGGACAGCACAGATTGCAGCGGCTTGTCACTTCGAGAAGCACGCAGCAGCCTCTCCGTTCATGCGCCGCGCAGAGTCCACAGTCCTGCGGACACCCTTTTTCCACCTCTTTAGCGGCAGGAATTTTGTCTGCCGGCTGGAGATTCTTCCCCCATGCTTCATAGCTCTCCACGGAACCTTCCCAGATCAGAGCCTCATACTCCCCATGCTCCGGGCACTTTTTTACCATGTAAATTCCATCATCCCGCACGATCTTCCTCGCCGGAATCACCTCGAGGCACTCCGGGCAGACACTTTCCGTCACGCCAATTTCCGAAAAGTCATTTGATTTCATTTGTTCTTTCTTTGCATATTCAGAACTTTTCTGCACTTCTTTTTCTCCTTACTGTGAAAGCTCCGGACGGCAGTCGTCCCGTCTTTTTCATCCGAGTCCGGCAAGCCAACGCTCCATCTCCTGCTTCTCGTCTTCCCAGTTTTCCTCCGTATAATTGATCTTCACCACATGGGCCGCGAGAATCCCCTTGACTTCCAGCGCCCCTTTTTTCGCGGAGAACACCGGACGCCGGAACTTATGATTTTCATGAATATCGAATCCTTCCAGCAATTTGGAAAGTTCACTTCCTGTAATTGGAAGCTCATATTCAAACGTTCGTGCCCCGGCAAAGCAGTTCTGCACTTTCCTGCACCGAAATTCCATTCTGACTCTCCTTCCTTCTAAAGCATTATCGGAAAAGTTCCGGACGGCGGCCATCAGCGGGCAGGCCTGCGATGCACTCATCCGCTTTGCCTCTCTTCCCCGCCTTGTCCTGATGCAAAATTCGGGTCTCTGTCACTTCGGAATTAATGCAGGGTTATACTGGGGATACATCTTCCACAATCACGCGCACCGCCTCGATCACCACTTCCAGTTCCTCTTTTGTCGTAAACCGTGACAGACTCAGCCGCACCGTCCCGCGCGGCATCCCGATATCTTCCATGATTTCCGGCGCACAGTGAAGTCCCACACGGCAGATTATATCGTAGCTTTCTGTGAGAATATCTCCGACATCGGCATTGGACATTCCCGGCACAGCAAAAGATACGACCGGGGTCACCGGTCCTTCCGGCAAAACAACCCTGCAGCCCGCCTCCGTCAGCCCGGTCTTAATCAAATTCAGGAGATCATCCATCCGCTTTTTGTCGGCGGGATGTTCTTTGCTCCAGCGAAGCGCCGCAAGCAGTCCGTGATAAGACGGTTCATTTCCAGTACCCGCCTCCAGATGAAGCGGCATCTCCTCTGGCATATCGCGCAGATCGCTGAGTACACCCGTACCGCCGAGCAGATATGGCTTCAGGCTAAGACCCGGGCGCACATAAAGCCCGCCTGTTCCCTGCGGTCCTAGAAGATATTTGTGTCCTGTAAACGCCGCCATATCCACACCCCACTGTTCGAGCTCCATCGGAATCCAGCCAAGCGTCTGCGAAACGTCAAGCAGCACCGCAGATCCATACTGCTTTGCCAGAGCGGTCAGCATGCGGGCATCATTCACAGCTCCCGTCACGTTCGACGCGTGATTCAGGATACAGAGCTTCGGAGCATTTTCTTTTAGCGCTTTTTCCCATGCCTCCGGCTGTACCCGGCCAAACGCATCTGCACGCAGATAGACAACGCGGACTCCCTGCTGCTCCAGACGATACAGGGGACGCAGCACCGCATTGTGTTCCGAGCTGGTTGTCAGCACAACGCTGCCTGCCTCAAGCGGAAACCCGAAAATCCCTTCATTCAGCCCCCAGGTTGAATTACAGCCCAGCGCAATCTGCTCTGGCCACGAAACTCCCATAACCCAGGCCAGCTCTTTTCGCACTTCCTCAAACACATCAAAATCATTGATACCGCCCCGGTTCGCAGCGCCCGGAAGCTGACGCACCGCTTCCGCTATTGCCTCCGCAACCCCCGGCGCCTTGGGCCAGGAAGTCGCCGCATTATTCAGATAAATCCGTTTTTCACAGCTTTTCACCCGTTATCACCTCAAATTCCTCTGCCAGTCCGCGGCAGATCTGCAGATCCCGCAGAATCCGCGGCTTTACATTCTCATGTGCAAGCGCTTTCTGATACCGCTGTTCCAGTGTAACACGGCACGTTTCCCGGATCAGCTTATCCGCCAGGCAGACAATCGCAGATTCCCGGCAGATCGATATAGTTCCTTCCGAGACAATCTCTGAAAATCCCATATGCGCCCTCACAATCTCCGCCAGCGCAAGATACCCTCTCTCTTCCAGAAAGGCCCCAGCCGCTTCGGCATGATGCGGTTCCAGCCTCAGAAGGTCATGGAGATACCCGCCGCTCCGGCAGAGTTCCACATCGAGAAACGCTCCGTGTTCCACGAGACGCTCCGCCATCCATCCTGCCAGCTCTCCTACTGCGAGACAGTGCTCTCTGATATGATTCGGCAAAGATACTTCCCTGTAAAATTCCTCGCACACTTTTTTTGAAACGCCTCTGCGCTCCTTTGCCTGCCTCTCGAGAAGTGCAAATTCTGCACGGTAATCCGCGTCGTCGGACGCATCCTCACGATCCACGACAATTTTCTCTGCCGTCAGACCTGCCAGCGCTCCGCCAAGTCCGCGTTCCCCGCCATACTCCAGCACTGCCTGCCATCCCGTCTTCAGAATAAGCGGAGGATGAATCTGCCGCAATGTTGTGCTCTGCCCGGCCGCCCTCTCTTCCACAAACGGGATCAGCGCCTGGCACCCATCCCCCAGCCGCGAGAGCCTGCCGATCATCTTCTGAAATACCACCGGGGAAGTCATGGGCACATCCGCCGGCAGGAAAAAAACTCCATCCGCACAGCCCAGTCCGGCAAGTCCCAGCCGCACAGAGGCAAACATATCGGTGGAAGCATAGTCCCTGTTCTCGACTACGGAAACATTCATGGAGGCCAGTGCTTCGCAGACTTCCTTCCCGCGGTATCCTGTCACGACTGTGATGTCCCGTATCCCGGCGTTTCTCATGCTCTGCACCGCCATAACGACCATCGGAAACCCGTTCAGTTCCATCAGCGGTTTAAACCCATCCATCCGTCTCGAAAGTCCCGCTGCCGTAATCAATCCCGCAAATTTCATCCCATCACACCGTTTTCCTGCAAAATCTCAATACATTTCGTAAAAACGCCTTCCACAATCTGCGGGCAGCGCTGCATCTTATTTGCCGGATTTCCCTCAAGAATATCATCGCAGCGGCAGCCTCCATACTCTTGTCCGACCGCTTCTTCAAACCAGCGTACCAGTTCTGCCGTCACAGAGGACGCATTCGGATCCTCAATCTCCTCAGCCTCCCCTTTCCCCAGGAAATATCCCAGAAAACAGCAGCCGCCTGTCAGCGCTCCGCACACATGTCCTGTAAATCCAAGTCCGCCATTCAGCCCGCTCATCGCCCGTATAAGATCCGGGTCTTCTTTTCCTTCTGATTCAAGCGCCAGAATCAAAAGAATCTGCGCGCAGTAAAATCCCTGGTTCGACAATTCCAGCATACGGTCAAATAAATCCATCGCGTCCTCCTTTCCCACACTCATTCAGACGGCTTTCTCAGTCAGGCAGTCCATTCTTTCCTGCTTTCCTGCCAGATCCGGTTTTTTCAGCCATGCGATAAAATATCCGCACTTTGCCCTGCCTGCCGCCCGAAAAAAATTACAGAGTTTTTCCTGTGCATTACCGTTCCACAGGCTTTCCAGAAAAAATTCTCTCCAGAGTTCTGTTTCATCCCGCACGACCTGAACTGCAAATCCTGAATTCCTGAAAGCTGTTTCCCAGCACTCCCAGGTAAGCGGCCCTTCCATGGACATCGAGGGCGCATTTTTCCTTTCAAAAAAGATATCTGAAACCAGAAAATTCCCACCTGGTTTAAGCACGCGCCACGCTTCGCCCAGCGCCGCCATCCCGTCGCCGCATACGGAAATACTGCATTCCGCAAGGCACACATCAAACACTTCATCCATAAAATCCAGCCGTGTCATGTCCTGGCACAAGACCCATCCCGAAGTACATTCCTCAAAACACCTTGCTGGTTTCCCAATATCCGAAGCCGTTTTGGGAACCTGAACTTTCTGTCCCCTGAAACATTCTGACAGCTTCCTCTCACCTGCTCTGTCCGGCTGAGTTCTCTGTTCCCCGGAACCTCCCGCTGAATTTTCATCCGCATCAAGATCCACTCCGACTGCCTGGAAACCCCGGCTGTCCAGATACCGCACCGATTCTCCGCTTCCCGCGCCGAGATCAAGCACCCAGGCCGGAGGCACAACATCCGATAACTCCAGAAGACGTTTTGTCAGGCTGATTCCTCCGGGATGTGATCCCATCAACTTCATTTTTCTCTTCTGACCTCCCTGTCTACTTGTCTTCCAGGCTCCGCTCCACTGTCAGCACTTTTCCCAGAGCCAGTTCCTCAGGCACATAGATAAAGCCGCAGTTCGGACAGACCGGCAGTTCCACCGGAAACGCATTTCCGAGATATCCGAAAGTCGCCCGTCCTTTGACCAGAGGAATCCCGCACTTCTGACATTTCAATTTTCCCAAAGGATCTACGGAATGATATGTCTTTTCTGACAAATGCTTTTTCTCCGCCATAGTCTTCTCCTCACGTTTGCATTGTTTACTCTACCGTCATCCGGTGGCTGTAGGCTCCATGCACCAGATAACTTCCGTCGTCTGTCTCGCTGAATTTTACCCAGAACGTCACATTCCCAATCCGGGTATTCGTAACCAGCCAGCCGTTCTCCTCATCAAACACCGCGCTTCCCGTCTGCCGGTATGACTTCAGTACGTTATCGATATCGCTCTTCAGAATCATGCGCTCATCCATCAGCGCTTCCACACCGTCCGCGTAAATTACCGGAAGCATTTCTTCCATATTAATATCTTCCTTCCACAGTTCTTTCAGCATGCGCTGTTTTAGTTTCAGTCTGTTCGCCCGTCTTGCAGACAGATCCGGTACCGGCTCTGGTGTAATCCCATAGGCAAGCTCAAGAATATGACGGCTGTCTGCCCCTGCACGCGCGAACTGATCGCGGCACGCCATACAATAAGTAAGCACCATATGCTCCGCCCGCCCTGCCGCAAAAGAGGCCTTCTTCGCGGATACTTCCGGATTCGCATACTTCACCAGACCGCCGTAGCCGCAGCACGGTGTGACATCCCTCGTAAAAGGCGCTTCCTCAATCTGATATCCGAACGCCCGGACAAACTCGCGGACTTCATCCTGCATCCTGCGGTTTCCCCGCGCTCCGCAGGCATCGTGAATCGAGACAATCCGTTCTCCGTTCGTTTTTTCTGATTCAGCTATCGGTTTTATGCCCAGTTTAAGCAAAACCTCCCAGATACCTGCAGTCGGAAGCTTTGTAAACTCTTCCAGAGTCTTTTTGCAGGTCGGACATGCGCAGATCACTTCCGGCTCTCCCAGTTCCCGCCATACCTGCGTCACTTTCTCAACTGCTTCCGCCAGGAGATCCTCACGGGCAGCCCAGTGGGAAATTGCCCCGCAGCAGCCAAGCAGAAGCCCGACGCCTCCTTCAAGCCGCTCGCAGAGATCACTGTACGCGGCCTCCACCGTCACAGGAGAGACAGCGGCAGCCTGGCAGCCCGGGAAGAACAGATAGCGGCATTTTTCAAATCCTGGCTGAGGCTTTGCCAGAAATCCTTCCCCGTTTGAAAACTGCTGATCAAGCAGCGCAAATTCATGAGCAGACGGCGGCATCTTCTGCGTCTCAACCATCGTATGTCGCGCAATCTGGCAGACATCCGGATAATCAAAACCATTCGGGCAGGCCGCTTTGCATTGCCCGCATTCATCACACGCATTGATCATGCCGTTCGCCATATGATTTCCCATGACAATCGAGAGATTATTGTAAATTTCGCGGATCGCACCTTTCGGGTTCCTCTTAAAATGCTGGAGATAAACACATCCTTTCACACATTCCAGACACTGACACTGAATACATCTTGCCGCTTCCGCAACCGCATTCTCTTTTGTAAGAATACTGACATCCGTCACCCTGCCCAGAGCATCCGCTCCGGGGATCGCCGTGTGCAGTCTCCAGGAATCTTCCGCCGTCTTCTCTGTGCTATTCTCTCTGTTTTGAATTTCCGGTCCGCTCCTGCCGCCCAGACCGTCAATCCCGTCCATCGTCACATACAGTCTGCTCTCATGGACTTCCGGCTCCTTCACGTCATCCAGCGAAACGCCCTGCATATATCTGTCCGCAAGAAGAGAGGCATGTTTTGCAAAAGCCAAAAGCCACGCCGGATCCGTCTGTGACGGCGCTGTAAAAGCATTTGGGATCTTTTTGTATCTGTCTGTCCACAACTCCGGCGAAATACACATGGTATCCGCTTCCTGAGCCCATTTTTCAATTTCTTCAAAATCGGAAATTTCCTCTTTCCCGCTCACAAGCCTGTCAGCACCCGCTGCTTCTTCTGACTGTTCCCCGGACATCTCCTTACGTGTAATCCGAAATCCGGTGAATGCCGCCAGATCACTCTTAGCCTCCTGTTCTGTCAGTCCCCGCTTCATCAGCGGCTCCTGCATGGATCCACAGTCTGTATGCCACCAGATCTCGTAACCCTTTTTGCCAAGTTCCCAGCAGCAGGCCAGCGCAAACAGATCATTGCCGACGACCGCCACACGTTTATTCTTCCTTGGAATCATAAAACGACTCATCGCGCCGGAACCGCCATACAGTGCGCAGGCTTTCTCAATCGCGGGCATGGATATCCCGCTCTGGCATACGGATTCTGTCGTTCCATCCAGATCCTTCGATGCAGATGTTTCCCCACCCGGTTTTGCAAGCGTGCACTTTCCAATGCAGTTTCCACTGCAGCTGCCTGCCAGCAAATGCAGAAACGGAGTCACCGCGCGAATTAACGCAGCCGCTTTTGAGAAATTTCCTTTCGCCGCATAACCGCAGATTCCCCTTATATCAAGATGCAGAGGACAGGCTGCCTGACAGCCCGGAGGTTCTTCCCTTGTACAGACACGTTCCCGCTCATGCAGCTCCTCCTGGCCGAAGGCCTGCTTCATCAAATAATGTTTTCCCACAAACGTATTTTCTTTTTTCTCCATTATGATCTCCATATACTGCTGTCCACAGTTTTGCGCGGCACAAAATTATCTGAAAACAATAGCGCTTATATATATTTTTTTGAGAATAAATGCAGGTAAAGAAAGAGGTGCCGCAATGTGAAGCCTCTGCAACACCTCTTTAATTATATCACAGCTACAACAAAACGCCAGAATTTTCAGATTTTCGCCCAAAATTACTGTTCGCGTTGTTGTTATTGTTCACTTCCCTGCAGGCTGTAACTACCCGCATTTCGCGAAGCTTTATTGGATCAAAGTGCGTCGATCGCTGCTTTGACTGCCTCCGGAAGCGCCGGAATTCTCGTGATACGTGCGCCTGTCGCGTTGAAGATTGCGTTCAGGATTGCCGGATGCGGAGCGGCCAGCGGGCCCTCGCCGCAGCCTGCAGCGCCGTACGGTCCAAGTGGACGCGGATGATTCTCCTGATAGATCAGTTCGATGTCATCCGGAATGTCGTTCGGATAAGAGATACCGCACTTCTGCAGCGTCGTATGTTTCTTCAGATCCTCGAAGTCCTCAGTCAGAGCAAGGCCGATGCCCTGTGCGATTGCACCCATAACCTGTCCGTCAACAACGCTCTTGTTGATGATCGTACCAAAGTCGGATACCATCGTGAACTTGATCACCTTCACCTTACCGGTTGCCATCTCAACGCGGACTACCGGAAGGTTGATGCAGTACATGTAAACTGAGAACGGATTGCCCTGTGCTGTCTCCATATCGCAGTCTGAGCATGCCGTAGCAACCCACTTGCCTTCATACTTCAGCGGAATATTCTCCGCCTTCATCTCATCATAGGTGCGGAAGCTGCCATCCGGCTTCTTCATCGCATTGATCAGCATCTCGCAGGCAACGCGCGTCGCGTTTCCGGTCATGACGTTCGAACGTGATCCGCCTGCCGGGCCGGAGTTCGGAGTAAGGCCTGTATCATTCATGACAAGCTTAATCTGATCCGGTGTGATGCCGGCCTGACGCAGTGTCTCATGCGCATGAGTCAGCGTACCGATATCAGCGCCCTGTCCATGATCTTCCCAGGAGTTGTAAACTGTCACGGTTCCGTCAGCGTTCAGCTCTGCCCATGCTTCGGAAGAATCAACGCCGTCAAGACCGCAGCCATAGATACCAAGAGATACGCCGACACCATATTTATACTTGCCGTCCTCACCCTTCGTTGCATTCAGTTCTTCCACATACGCCTTGTTCTTCTGATAGTACGGACGTGCCAGATCAAAAAGATCCTCAAGGCAGTATACATCCGGCTTGCAGCCGTTCGGAGTTGTGGAACCAGCGGATTCCTTGTAGCAGTTCATTGCGCGGAACTCGAACGGATCGATTCCCATCTTGGCCGCCATTACATCCATTGCAATGTCGCCGCCCATGAAGGACTGCGGAGCACCATAACCGCGGAATGCGGCGCCGTATGCATGGTTCGTGCAGACTGTTCTGGAACGGTTGCGGATATTCGGAATATCAACGCCCGCGCCTACGAACTGGCTGAGACGCATGGTCAGCAGATCGCCGAACTCAGAGTACGGACCATGATCGATCAGGTTGTCGCCTTCGAGAGCAAGGATCTTGCCCTTCTCATCAGCAGCGAGCTTGATGTGCATGAAGCCCGGGCTTCTCTTTCCTGTGTAGGTGATCATCTGATACATATCAAAGTTCAGAGCTACCGGACGGCCTGTCACGAGCGCCGCGACACCTACCAGAGCCTCGATTGTCGGAGAGAACTTATAACCAAACGTACCGCCTGTATGGAGCTGTACGATGCGGAGCTTCTCAGGCTCAACACCGATACCAGCGCAGATCATCGCGTGATGCAGATGGATACCGATGGATTTGGAGTGGATCGTCAGACGGCCCTCTTCATCCATGTATGCGTAAGCAACATCCGGCTCGATCGGCAGATGCGGCTGACGTGAGCAGTAAGAATCGATCTCGACGACATTCGGAGCGCTCTCCATGATCGGAGCTGTCTCGTCGCCCTTGATGCAGTTCGTCTCGTAGTAGACATTCGGTGTGCCCGGATGAATCTCGATTGCGTCGGGAGCCATGGCTTCCGGAGCGGACATGTAAGCCGGAAGAACCTCAAGGTCTACCTTCACTGCCTTTGCCGCTGCTTTCGCGTGTTCTACCGTATCCGCACAGACCATCGCGATTGCGTCGCCATACTGGAACACCTTCTCGTCGCAGAGGATCGGACGATCCCAGCCGTCGCCCTTGTTCGTCGGGAATGTGATAAGGCCCGTGATTCTGTTCTTGCCCGGAACATCTTTATACGTGATAACCTTGGCAACACCCGGCATCTTCTCCGCTTCTGAAGCGTCGATGCCTTTGATCAGAGCGTGGGAAACTTCCGCCTGTACCAGAGCGATCTGGAGCGTATTCTCCGGCAGAGTCTTGATTTCGTCAGCGCCGAAATCCCATGCTCCGGTAACCTTCGCAATGCCTGACGGACGTGCATATGTTGTGCCGAGGATCTTGTTGTCTGTCGGAACGAACATCAGATCTTCCTTGCTCATCTCACCGCGCATTACCTTTGCAGCATCCATGACTGCGTCAATAAGCGGCTTATAACCGGTGCAGCGGCAGAGATTCCTGTTCTTGTTGAACCAGTCGCGAACTTCCTCTCTCGTCGGAGACGGATTGTTCTCAAGAAGCACTTTCGCGCTCATGATAAAGCCTGGTGAACAGAAACCGCACTGTGCACAGCCGTGAGCTACCCACGCAGCCTGCAGCGGATGCAGGTTATCCAATGTGCCGATACCCTCAATCGTCTCGATCTTCGCGTTATCCGGCACCTTTGACATCTTTGTGATACAGGAACGCGTCACCTTGCCGTCCATAATAACGTTGCAGGCGCCGCAGTGGCCCTGACCGCAGCCAATCTTACAGCCTGTCAGAAGCAGTCTGTCGCGCAGTACCTGAGCCAGCGTCTCATTACCTTCCAGAACGAGAGTTCTGGGCGTGCCATTGATTATGAGTGGTTTCTTAATCATTTCTTACCTCCTTAACAACATTCACTTGTAACCAGCTTTCTGCCATCTGACGCAAAGCAGATGACAATACCTTTATTTACACAAACAGAGAGCCGTCACTACCTGTATATGTCTGGAGGCCGCTGTGAGAACGCACAAAATCCGCGCAGTGCGTTTCATTGCATTTTCACAGGCCGAAAACAGTCTGAATGAATCAGCCGTTTTATAAATTTTTATAAAATCTTACTTTTATTAAAATTTTAAAATATATATAGTAAATCCCTTTATTGTCTGTTATAATTGTAAAAAATTAAGGGAGGAATATTCAATGGAGTTACATGAAATACACGCTGAAAGTGTTGTCCTTGAAGTTACTGATGAAGTGACCGGCGAAACATTCCGCCGCGAGCTTCCGATTGAATTTTATGAAAACGCCAACTTTCTCCGCTTAAAGGGAGAAAATTTTGAGGGGAATCCAAGCGAACTGGTATTCATCTCAGATACTGGAGCTCGCCGCCTGCAGGATCTGACCGGCCGCGGGCCAAACCAGGATCCCTGCGGCTCGCACCGCTGAACAAATGGTTTTAAGCTTTTAAAATTGTTCCCTGTCTATTTATTTTGAAGACCCGGTTTCCATTAAAACCAGGAGACAAATTCACCTGCCGGATCAGCCATGCACAGGAGATACTGACGTGTATGAGCAAAAACAACAGTGCGAATGAACATGAGCGACCCATGTGGGCTTCCATTCATCATAATCGTCCGCAAGCAGGCATAATAAACAGGGAACTAATTTTGTCTGTTCAAAGATTACGCAATGAATTATTCTATAATTATTCCGTAATCGCCGCGAGGCCGGCTTCCGCTACGGAAGTGTCTTCTGCCACACTGCCGCCGGAAACGCCAATTGCGCCAATCTGCGCGCCATCCGCATCATATACAGGGATACCGCCGCCAAACTCTACGATACGTCCTGCATGGCTGACTGCGATGCCCTGGAGTTCCTGGCCTTCCTGCGCCAGTTCTTTTACATCCGCGCTCGGCATCTTCAGTGCGACTGAAGTAAACGCCTTGTTTGGAGCAATCTCAAGACTCGCGAGCAGAGAATTCTCCATCCTGTGCAGCAGTACAAGATTGCCTCCCATGTCGACATAACTGATCACCATCGGGACATTGATCTCAATTGCCTTCTGCTCGGCAGCTTCCACCATAACCATGGCCTTGTCCAGAAGTACGCCTCCGGAAGCCGCTGTCAGCTCTTCTCCCGCCGAATACGCATCCAGCCCCGCCTGAGCGACCGAAGTGTCCTCTTCCACGCTGCCGCCCGATACGCCGATCCCGCCGATCTGCGTGCCATCTGCGTCATAAATCGGAAGGCCGCCTCCAAATTCTACGATCCGCCCTGCATATTTGACTGCGACACCCTGCAGCTCCTGGCCTTCCTGCGCCAGTTCCTTCACATCTGAACTCGGCATCTTCAGCGCGACCGCCGTAAATGCCTTATTCTGCGCAATGTCAAGGCTCGCCAGAAGGGAATTCTCCATTCTGTGGAGCAGCACAAGATTGCCATCCATGTCTACAACAGAAATAACCATCGGAACGCCAATCTCCTCCGCCTTGTTCTGGGCTCCGGCAACCATAATCTTGGCCGCGTCAAGCAGTTCTCCCGTCACAGTATCTCCCGCAGGAGCCTCTGCCTCCTCCGCCGACATTTCTGTCTCAGTCCCAACCGCCTCAGTCTCTTCAGCGGCAGACTGCATTGCCATCATGCCGGACATCATTGTTCCTGCCAGCAGCAACGCCAGTAACTTTCTTTTCATGTTCCTTTTCCTCCTTTTTTTAAAATACATAAATATATGATTACTTAACATCATTTCAATGTTTTGTAAGATGATTCCAAAAAATACAGGCTATTTTCTGTCTTTTTTACTAAAATTTCTTTTCTTCTATTTTATATACTTGAAAAATGCATATATAATTTTTAAAATCATTTTTCATTATAGTTTATTTTAGCCAAAAGTCAACTTATTCGTCGTTTCTTATTTATTCTATTTTAAGAATAAATAAATTTAATGTGTTTTAACGCTTTATCCAGATAAAATTTATCGATTATGTAATTGTATTCTGTAAAAATTATTTATCCTCAAAATAGAATAATTCGAAAATACAGGAATATATTGACATTTGTTTAAAATAAATATATAATGTCGAAAATGATATTAAAATTGTTTTTTAATTTAAATTGTTTAAATTGTTTTGATTTTTGCTTTAAATTGTGTTAATTGTTTTAAAATTATATTTAATTTTCTCTGCTATCGTCGAAAAATCGGATTTTTAGATAAATTATTTTAGAAACCTACATAAAATTCCGAAGCAACTACAGTTTTTTCATCCCATTATAGCCTTTTGATTACGATTTCAATTTCATAATTATATGTATATTAAAAAATAGACTCTCGAAATCTTAAGCTGACCAGCTGTGGTTCACCAGTTTCCCGCATTTATTAATTATCTTTGAAATAAAAACGGGGGTTTTACGAAAGCAATCGCAGAAATTTGTCTAAAAGCCCTGAGATTATGAGAGACTAAATAAATTTATTTAAGGAGGACTTGAAAATGGCTAGATTTACACTGCCAAGAGACCTGTACTACGGAAAGGGCGCTTTGGAAAACCTTAAAACTCTTCCGGGCAAGAAGGCTATCATCGTATCAGGCGGAAGCTCAATGAGAAAGGGCGGCTTTCTCGACAAGGTAGAGAACTACCTGAAAGAAGCGGGTATGGAAATCACATCCTTCGAAGGCGTTGAGCCGGATCCGTCAGTTGAGACTGTTATGAAGGGCAAAGCTGCCATGCTGGAATTTGAGCCGGACTGGATCGTTGCGATAGGCGGCGGCTCACCGATCGACGCGGCAAAGGCCATGTGGGCATTCTATGAATATCCTGATACTACGTTCGAGGATCTGATCACACCGTTCAGCTTCCCGAAGCTGAGAACGAAAGCTCATTTCTGCGCGATCTCCTCTACTTCAGGTACAGCGACAGAGGTAACTGCATTCTCGGTTATCACCGACTATGCAAAGGGAATAAAATACCCGCTCGCTGATTTCGAGATAACGCCTGACGTTGCTATCGTTGATCCGGAACTTGTTGAGAGTCTCCCCGTTAAGCAGGTTGCATATACAGGAATGGATGCGCTCACACATGCGATCGAGGCATATGTTTCAACGCTCAACAGCCCGTTTACCGATCCGCTCGCAATAAAAGCGATCGAAATGGTATTCGATTATCTGCTTCAGTCCTACAAGAAAGATATGGACGCAAGAGAGCAGATGCATTATGCACAGTGCCTTGCAGGCCAGGCATTCTCGAACGCTCTGCTTGGTATTGTTCATTCGATGGCGCACAAGACAGGCGCTGTATTCTCGACAGGACATATTCCTCATGGCTGCGCAAACGCAATTTATCTGCCGTATGTTATCAAATACAACGCACATGTGCCTGAAGCTATGAGAAGATATGCAGATATCGCAAGACGTGTAGGCCTCGGCGGAACATCCGAGAAGGCTCAGGTCAACGCTCTGATTGACAAGATCGAAGAGTTTAACCGCGCTATGAACATTCCGAAGACTATTCAGGAATTCGGCGTTAAGGAAGATGAATTCCTTGAGAAGCTTGACGCTATCGCAGAGAACGCTGTCGCTGACGCATGCACAGGCTCGAACCCGAGACCGATCACTCCGGCACAGATGGCACAGCTGTTCAAGTGCACATTCTACGGTACAGAAGTAGACTTCTAAGCCGACGGTCAGCTCAGTAACACTCTGCGGGCCGGAGTACCGGTATAGCGCTGTACCAGATTTTCCGGCGGAAAACGCACGGGTGAATATGGAATAAGTCAATAAACGGGGGCTCTTA
>CANQUH010000045.1 GCA_947626965.1 uncultured Lachnospiraceae bacterium | reverse complement strand
AAAGTAACCGTACACGCAAACAAGGGCGTGATCCTCTGCACCGGCGGCTATGCCGCGAACATCGGCATGGTCATGGACACCAACAAGTACTGGGATCCCGCTTACATCACAGACGCAACCAAGACGACAAACCGCTCCTCCATGCAGGGCGACGGCATCGCAATGGGCGAGGAAGCCGGTGCGGCGACGATCGGCACAGGCTGGACGCAGATGATGCCGATCTCCTGGATCGACAACGGAAACCTGAGCTTCGGCGCAGGAACCTACGCGGTATACATCAACCCGACCACAGGATCCCGTTTCGTGAACGAGTCCGCAGAGCGTGACGTGCTCTCTCTTGGCGAGTTCCAGAACGGCATCGAGTACGGCGGAAGCCAGGGCGTATTCCTTGAGATCTCCAATGCGGATGTCATGGTAGGCCGTCCGTATCCGTACGACGACTACACCACGAACACCTCAGGCAAAGAGCAGGTGGATGGAAGAGTTTACTTTGTAACCAGCGCGGACGAGCTTGGCGCCGTTATGGAGCAGTTCGGCATGACTGCAGACCCGGCGACGATCTACGCGAACATCGAAGCATACGACAAGTCCATCATGGCGGACGAGCAGCCGTCTGACGGTATCGGCAAATCCCAGGCATCCAACCTGGTTGGTTCCGCCGAGCTTGACGAGAACGGCAACTATCTGCCGGATACCTACACACTGGACGGCGTGCTGCTGAGAGTCAGAATCATGGCTCCGTCGACACACCACACGATGGGCGGCCTTTCCATCGACACAGAGCGCCACGTGCTTGACGCGCAGGGCAACATTATCGAAGGTCTGTACGCAGCCGGCGAAGTGACCGGAGGCATCCACGGCGGAAACCGTCTCGGCGGAAACGCGATCGTTGAGATCTTCGTGTCCGGACGTACCGCTGCCAACACAGCGACAGGCGCTACTCCGGAAGCTGTGGAAACAGAAACCACAGCGACAGAGGTTTCTGCTGCAGAGACAGAGCTTCCGACAATTGCGGAAACAGAAGCCGGCATTGCAGAAGAAACCACCGAAGTAATCACGGAAGCGGCAGAGGAAGCTACGGAAGTCCTCGAGACAGCTACAGAGGCTACTGAAGTATCTTCAGAAAATGCCGAAACGGAAGACACAGGAGTAACTGAGCCTGCAACAGAGCTGAATACAGCAGCTGAAGAAACAGAAATGAACACTGAAGCGCCGGAAACAGCGGCGGCAGAAACAGAAGTGAACACCGAAGCGACAGAAATGCTGACCGAAGCTTCTGAAGCAGTCACGGAATAACACATTTTTCCAGGCAGGGAAACCAGCTGCTGACGCAGCATCCTGGCTATGCGGGCGAGCAGGAGAAAAAACCGTCTCCTGCTCGCTCGTGGCACTTTTTCATGTACAGTTAGGCTCCGGCGTTACTGTTCACTCCGGCCTCCAGCATCACCCGGCACCGCTTCTTATAGCATGCAATTCCGTACTTCAGGATCTTCTCTATCCCGTCGTCCGCCAAGTCGTCCTCATACCCAGTGTGCTCGATCTGCTTCAGCGCTTCCCTGCACGCCGACTCCAGATCCCCGTCATGCGCGTATTTCACTTCTATAATAATTCCCATGTCCCCCGTGTCCGGTTCCGCAAGAATGTCCGCGTACCCTTCTCCCATCTCACGGTTGGACGTGACGCCCCAGCGGCTCTTCACTCCCAGGATTCCAAGCAGCACGCCATGATAGAAGTTCTCCTTCATTTCCTTCCTCACGGCTGTGTCGCGGATGCTGATCGTCCTCCTCAGATATTCCGTAAAGATCCGCTCCACTTCTTTCGCTTCCCCATTTTGCAAAGCATCGCAGAACCGGTTCAGCGTCTCCCCGTCCTCCCGCACATTCTCCTTGAAATACTCCATGATCTGCGTCACAAAAATATCCCGCACCGCCAGGTTGGGAATTGCAAGCTTCATCTGTCTCCCTTCCGCATTCCCCCGTTGGGTCAGATAGCCTGTCGTAAAGAGCAGGCTCCAGATGTTGTCGACCGTCTGGTAGATTTCCGGGTACGTCAGTTCCTGCCGGATCTCCTTTGTGACAGTCTCACCGGCCACCAGATGTTCGATCTCCCGTTTGAGCATCGCCGCGTTTCCCGTTTCACGGATAAACTTCTTCACCGCGTCGTTGCTGCTCGTGTTGATCCAGTAGTTCTCCGGCTGCGCGTCCGGAGCGCTCCGGGCCCGGTCGCAGTGATTCAGCACATCCCACGGACAGTATACTTCCACATTCCCGAACTGATAGCCGTCATACCATGTTTTTATCTTCTCATAATGTTCCTCTATCTCGTAATACGCGAGGAGCTCTCTCACTTCCCCATCCGTAAACCCGAAATATTCATCGAAACGCTCATCTGCGATCGACAGCACTTTCAGGTTGTTCAGCCCGGTAAAGATGCTCTCCTTTGAGATCCGCAGGCATCCGGTCAGCACCGCGAATTTCAGGCTGCCATTCGTTTTTAACGCCTGCCCCAGCAGACTGCGGATCAGGGAGATCATCTTGTCATAGTAACCGTTCGTGTGGGCCTTCGCCAGAGGAACGTCATACTCGTCGATCAGCAGGATCACTTTTGTTCCGTGATGCTTCTCCAGCAGTTCTGACAGCCTTTTCAGACCGTTGCCAAAGACACCTTCACTCATATTATCGTCCAGAAGTTTCCGGTAACCCGCTTTTTCCTGTTCATCCAGCGCATCGCTGTTCAGAAGATACCGTGCTTTTCCCGCTACACTGTTCAGGGTCATCGCCGCCATCTGGAAAGCTGTCTCATAAGTCCGCGCGTCAATCCCCTTCAGAGAGATGGAAACGACCGGATACTTCCCCATATATTCTTCGCAGAGCGCCTTCTCCCCTGCGATCTCCAGCCCGTCAAAAATACTCTTATCCCCATCCAGAGAGAAAAAATGCTCCAGCATGCTCATGTTCAGCGTTTTCCCAAACCGACGCGGACGGGTAAACAGATTCACCTCTCCCCAGTTATTCAAAAGATCCCTGATCAGTCCTGTCTTATCCACGTAGTAAAAATCGTCGGAACGAAGCTTTTCAAAATTTTCGATACCGATGGGGAGTTTCTTTTTCAGCATTTTCATTTTTTCACGCTCCTCTCAGGCATTTTCAAACAATCTTTTGCCGCAGATTGCTTTTATTTTTATTATAGCAATGAATCAGCAGTATTTCCATACCTTCTTTATTATTTATATAACTACATTCAGGCCCATTCTAAATCGTTTTCCTCTCCATTTTTGCAAAATGTTAAATCAGAAGTACCCTTCTTCCAACTTCATACAAATTTTTCAATCATGGAAATGATCATCTTCTTTTTTAGACAAATTTGTGTTATAGTACTGTGAAATCCCGGGAAGCGGCCATAGACAGACATACCCATGATGTAAAGCCTGTCAGTCCTTCAGAAACATCTCAGCGAATAGACACAGACAGGAAGGACGGCAGAAACTACCGGCTTCATTCAAAGTACTATTCGCTGCGCAGGGAATTATCAGAAGCAAACAACTGCAGGGGGGCCTTATTATGAGAGGTATTGTTGACAGAATCGAAGGAAATTACGCCATCTGCGAGATCGATAGTCCGCGGCAGCAGATGCGGCAGATCCCGGTCTCAATGTTTGATGGCATGCCCGCTGATGGAGACATCATAGAGATCGGAGAAGACATCGTAACCATATACAGGGAGGAAACGGCGTCAAAAAAGACGGAAATGCGCTCCCTGTTTGACAGGCTGAAAAAGAAATGAAAATCAGAATACGGAGGAATCTTCCAGTGCACAACAGAACAAATGAAAATAACCTGAATGTTACAAAACGAATGTTTTCACGGCTTATGATCTTTCTCGCCATACTCCTGCTGCTGATCACGGCAGGCCCCACGGTTATGGCAGCAGACGGTCTTGAAGTCCATTTCCTGGATGTAGGTCAGGGAGATTCCACGCTGATCCGGCAGGGGGATCACGCGATGCTGATCGACGCCGGCCGCGGGGAAGACAAAGACACGATTCTGAACTATCTTCTTAACACAGAAGGAATCACCAGTCTCGATTACGTGGTAGGAACACATCCGCACGAGGATCACATCGGCTCTCTGGACTCCGTGATCGAATCAGTCAACGTTGGAGAAGTCCTGCTGCCCGACGTCGTCACGACGACGAGAACCTTTGAGCAGGTGCTGACCGCTATTGACAACAAAGGTCTTGGGATCACTGTCCCGGTTCCCGGCACTTCCTATCCTCTTGGAGATGCGTCCTTTTCGGTATTTGCGCCAGTCGGCGATTACGGCGACGACCTGAACAACTGGTCCATCGCGCTAAAAGTTACTTACGGCGAAAGCGACTTTTTGTTTACCGGCGACGCGGAAGCCTCCGCGGAACAGGATATCGTCAGCGCGGGCTTTGACCTGTCGGCCGATGTCTTCCATGCCGGACATCACGGCTCGGACACCTCGAATTCGAATCTTATGCTGGATTCTGTCAATCCGGCTTTCGTGGTCATCAGCTGCGGCGCCGGGAACAGCTACGGCCATCCGAATCAGGAAGCGCTGGACCGCTTCTGGAATCACGGCGCGAAAATCTTCCGAACAGACGCGCAGGGAACCATCGTCGCTTCTTCCGATGGAACGTCCATCTCTTGGAGTACGGAGCCGTCTGAAAACTGGGCGCCCGGCGGAGCTTTTACAGTTTCATCGAGAACAGCCGGTTCCTCCGGCGGTGACTCTTACGCAGGAAGTGACGATGGCCCAAATTCCTATGGTGGCGGCTCTCAGGCAGACGCCGGACAGGCGGCAACCAGTGAGATCCAGGTACATATCACGGAAACCGGCTCCAAATATCACTCGGCCGGATGCCAGTATCTGCGCAGCTCCGATATCGTCGTTACACTGGACGACGCGAAGGCAAGGGGACTTACCCCATGCAGTAAATGTAATCCGCCGCAATAGTATGATAAATAAAGCCGTTACATCAATGATTCGATCATTCCTGATCAATCGTTAATATAACGGCTTCGTTGTTTTTCAGTATCTAAGCAAAATAACTCTTTATGACACAGACTTTGTTTAATTTCAGGATGCCCATATAGATACGCTGTCATCTGCCACTACTCATGGGAATAAACAGCATCATTCCGGGAAAGCAGATAGACACAATACTGATTCATGCTAATTCCTTCTCTCCTGGAATGTTCCGCCAGTGACCGATGCAGACTGCGGGGCATTCTCAGTTTAAACTGACCGGAATAATTCTCGAGACTATCCGGTTCCTGAATTATAATCCCATCCTCAAGCGCTGCTTCAAGCCATGATCTTTTTGCATCCTCCGCATTAACCACCGCGCTTTCTATCGTTTCTCCACAGGTAATACATCCCGGCAGATCGGGAAAAGAGACAACAAATCCGCCTTCATCTTTATCTTCCACAATTTCCATCCGATATGACATATTCATATAATCTTCAAGAGTTTTCATCATGAATCCCTCCCATTTGTATTATATGTGGTGTCGTATCCGGTGTCAATCAATATTTCTTCTTCAGAAATTCTTCCCCCATCTCTGCCCAGGCCGCAGGGCAGTACTAAAAGTTTACAGCGTTGCTACACATACCTGTTCAAAATTCCCCGAACCGCGCTCAGATAGGATCCTCCAAACAGGTTCAGATGATTCAGCATATGATAGAGATTATACAGGTCTCTCCTGTCGCGGTATCCCTGATCATACGGATTTATCTCACAGTAAGCGCCATAAAAGGCAGGAGAAAAACCTCCAAACAGTTCTGTCATCGCCAGTTCCGCCTCAAAATGTCCTACATAAGCGGCAGGATCGAGAATCCACGCTTTTCCGTCCGGCCCGCAGACAGCGTTTCCGCTCCACAGATCTCCATGAATCAGCGAAGGAAATTCCGGTTCCTCCAGAAACGAATCCAGATGATCCAACAGTTCTGTACACTGGCGGCGCATTCGGGCGTCAAGATATCCTTCCGCCATTCTGATCTGCGGCCGCAGGCGGCAGTCACGGAAAAATGTGATCCAGCTTTCCTTCGGTGTGTTGATCTGAGGAGACGCGCCAATGTAATTGTTGGATTCGAAGCCAAAACGAAATTTGCCGACCTTCTCGCTGGAATCCTGACCGCCTGTTCTGGCAAAATGCAAATCCTGATCGTCTTTATTTTGTCTATCCGCACGGTGTAAAAGCGCAAGCTCCCTGCCGAATACCTCCCAGTATCCCTTAATCCTGGGAGATGCCTCCAGATACTCCAGCAGCAGAAACGATCGGTTCCGCCCTTTTTCTGTTCCAAATCCCAGAACTCTGGGGACGCCTATGGTTTTTGTTCCGCGCAGCGCCTCCAGTCCCTTTGCCTCCGCCTCAAAAAAAGACAGATTCTTTGCCGTATTGCATTTCATGAACACCGCCGACCCGTCAGAAAGGGAAAGCCGGTAAGACTCATTGATATCCCCGCCATATACCGGGCGGCAGCTGACAACATACAGACCATTTCCAAACAGAGCTGAGACGGCCTCATCCAGCGTATTTACATTTAAAGCCTCCATTATTGATTCCTCCAAAGTATCTATATGTACGCTGCGCCTGGAATTATTCTGGCAGATGCGCTGTTAATTGTGATCGGATGTAATACCATCTGTAAAAAAGTAGAAAGGAATTTGAAAACAAGTTACATAAACTATCCCCTATTTGCGGTAGAGGATAGCTTTTAAAATATCCCGCACGATCCTGAGATTTTAAAAATCCTGAATCTTACGGGATATTTTCATTTTTATGCGCAAGCCCGCATATGGAAATCAGCTGCTGACGCAGCATGCGGGCCGCGCGGCGATTTTCTTACTGATCCTCGCCAAAATCTGCCTTATACGCGGCCGCAAGCTTCTCCGGCCAGTCGGATACCGGCTCCAGACGTCCTGTGAAGAAACGGAGCGTCTTCGGCTCATGCACGAAGCGGAGTCCTTCGATCAGGTGTCTGTGATCATACACCCATTTCACGCGGTCAATCACATATTCTGTCTGTGACAGAGTGAAGACACGGCGCGGTAACGCCAGACGCACCAGTTCCATAGAAGCAAAGCGCTCGCTTCCGTCCGCGTTTCTCTCTTCGGAAAGCGTTCCTCTCTCCATGCCGCGGATACCGCCGCAGATGTACAGTGCGCAGACAAGCGCTCCCGCCGGATACTGCTCCTGCGGAATGTGGCTGACCACCTGGCTCGCGTCGATATGCGCGCCAAGTCCGCCGCCCGGCGTGATCATCGGTACGCCGTACGCGTCAAGCTGATCCACACAGTATTTGATGAACTGCGGTCCCTGGGAGATAATATCCATATCAAGTGACTCGTCAAAGCCGATGATCATGGCCTCCATCTCCTTGACAGACATTCCGCCGTAAGTCAGGAAACCTTCGAACATCGGGACAAGATCTTCCATGGAGTGGAACAGCGCCTCGTCACGAACCAGGATTCCGCCGCCGCGCGCGAAACCGAATTTTCTTCCGGAGAAGTAGATGATGTCGAACAGATCCGCTATCATCCGGAGAATCTCTGCGGTCGACTTGTCCTTCATCGACTCTTCGCGCGTCTTGATGAAATACAGGTTATCCTGCAGCAGAGAAGCATCCAGCACGCTCAGGATGCCGTATTTTCTTGTGATATCCGTCGCCGCTTTCATGTTCTCATAGGAAATCGGCTGTCCTCCGATCAGGTTTGTGCCGGCCTCAAGACGCATATAAGGTACATTCTCCGGAGTCTCTTTCAGAATGCAGGCTTCCAGCTTTTCCAGATCAATGTTGCCCTTGAACGGAAGCGTGCTCTTTGAAACCAGACCTTCGTCTTTCACCAGCTCTTCCACGCGGCCGCCAAGACGCGTAATATGCGCTTTTGCCGTGGTGAAGTGATAGTTCATGATCACGCAGTTTCCTGGTTTTACAAAACGCTGTGCCAGAATATTCTCACAGGCACGTCCCTGATGAGCGGGAAGCAGATATTTGATTCCAAAAAGTTCTGTCAGCTTGTCATTCATGCGGTAGAACGTTTCGCTTCCGGCGTAGGCATCGTCCGCGCGAAGCATGGCGGACTGCATGTTGTCGCTCATGGCATTTACGCCTGAGTCGGTCAGCATATCCATGAAAATATCTCCGTTATGGAGCTGGAAGGTATTGAATCCTGCTTCCTGCATTTTTTTCAGTCTCTCATCGACCGGGAGAAGATTTAACTTCTGTACAATTTTGACCTTGTGCATTTCCATTGGGATTGGGTCGTGTTTGTAAAATTTGATTTCCGGCATGTTGTCTACTCCTTTTCCTGTGTTTATTTATTTTTAAGCATTTCTCACTTTAATAATTTAAAGTTTTACACTTTGAAGTTTAAAGCTTTAAAGTATCACCTATTCTATACTTGAAATCCTGTAGTGTCCAATATATAATAGTGATGGAATCATAAGTTGAACTTATAGATCGAGGAGGCGCAGCCATGGATCTGAAGCAGATTTCTTATATTCTGGCCATTGCGAAAACCGGAAATATGACGCAGGCCGCCCGAAAAATACATATCTCCCAGTCTGCCCTCAGCCAGTCTTACCGGAATCTGGAGAAGGAACTCGGTCTGACGCTTTTTGTCAGAAATGGACGCAGCCTGGAACTCACGGAAGACGGGGCTTTTTTCTGTGAAAAGGGAGCGGAACTTCTGAACCATGCGGAAGAATTTCAGAATATGCTGAACCAGCGGAAATTTCAGCATCTGCAGAATATGAATTATTATACCAATGTGGTTGACAACTGCGATGAAACGATTCTTCAGTATCAGGCGTTTTTTCCTGATATTCATTTTGAGCGCGTCTACGGAACCACAGAACAGGCCGTCGACTCTCTCAAAAGCGGAAGCCTCGACTTCGCGCTCACGCTGCTGAAAATTGAGGATCCTCATCTCTGCTCAGAATGCCTGATCGACGAACCGGTTGTGATTCTGGTCAGCCAGGACTCCCGTTTTGCGGAGCGCTCCTCCATCCGCATCGCGGAGCTGGACGGAGAAACTTTGACCATCTATCAGAACGCGGAAGATCTGAAAAACCTCTTCCTCTGGTTTTTCGCACAGGCAGGAGCCGTGCCTTCGCGTATCCTGCAGCTCTACGACCCGGTGATCCAGATCCAGCGCAATACTGGTTTTATTTTCATGCCGCAGAGTACGTACCGCTGTTTCAAGACCCGGCACACGCTGCCAAACTGTAAAGGCATCCTGGTAGAGGATTCCTTCTGCCGCAGAAGAGTTTTTCTGAACTACAGCAGGCAGCGCCCTCTTGGGCCGGTCTGCCAGGCTTATTTTTCCTATCTGCGCGATTACCACGCCCTCTCAAAAGAAGAACACTGCCTTCCGGAACAGGAACGTTTTGCCATCAGCGGGGAGTACCGTCTGACTGTCCGGTAAGAGATCAATTATCTGCTGCCGCATTATCTTCACGCCGTTTACCACATCAGCTGCTTCCATTTCGGATCTGTTGGGCAGAACATCTTCCCGTGCAGCAATCAGTTTCGCGTAAATCGGAGACACACAACTCACTATAACCACTGTCTTTTGTGGTAATACAATCTTCCCGGATCGTTCACACGGTTCAGCACGATCCCAAGCAACGGGCAGCCGGCAGCCTCCAGCTGCTGCACCGAGTGCTTCAGCATTACCTTCGGTGTTACCCCCCCCGCACTACCAGAACCGCGCCATCGCACAGATTCCCGATCCGCTCGCCATCCGAGACCAGTTCCATTGGCGGGATGTCAAGAAACACGTACCGGTATTCTTCTCCCAGTTTCCTTAATAATTCCTCCAGCCGCTTTCCTTCCAGCAAGATCGCCGCGTTTACCACATTCTCCACATTCGGAAGAATATCTCCGTCTTTCATATCCGTCCGGCAGACCACCTCCGGGATTTCCGCTGTCCCTGACAGATAGTGAGACGTTCCTTTTGTGAGCTTCCCTTTTTCCGGCGCAATCCCATATTTTTCCACGATGGTTGACTTTCTCAGATCCATATCCACCAGTATCGACTTCATGCCGGCCAGGGCCATCTGCCTCCACAACTGCATTGTCACAAAACTTTTTCCTTCATTCGGCATTGAGCTTCCCACCATGACCTTCCTTACATCACTCCCCCAAAAACCAACGTTGACTCGCAGACGGTTCACCGCTTCCTCCACTGCATACGGCGGATCTGTCAGGTTCCCCATCGTTACCTTTTCCATTCCCTGTTCCTTCCTTTATTCCTTTCCAAGTCAGCCACAATTCTCTTTTCTTTCACTGATGCCTTTAATGCGTCAGAGAAATTTCCGTTCTTCCTCTGTCACATCTGTTTCCTGCTGCCGTCTTTTTCGCAAATCGCGGAATCCATCAAGTGCAGCATCTCCAGTACGCTTCTGAAATACTCTTTCTTATTTTCCTCTAACCAATGTATCCGTCCCTGCCAGGTGTATCTCTGCTGTTCCATAATCTCCACAACAAATGTCTGCCGCTTTCTTTTTCCTGTATTCATAAAATTCTCTCCTCTGTTCCATCCTTCATTTTATATCCCGGCATCCCTCCACACCGCCTGATAAATCTTCCGGACTCTCTCCGTCTGCGCCTCGGTAATCTTATTGAGAGCGTCCTCAACCGCAGCATATGTCAGCGGCCTGGATTTCTTCAGATCTTCCGGTTCCAGTGTATAGTCCTTAAAGGATTCCGCAAAATATTCCGAACTGTTTTGAAGGACATAGGCTTTATTATATTTTGTATACCTGCTTTTTTCCTGCTCAAATACCTGTTGGAAAGCTTCCTGCCGGTCAATATTTCCCGCAATAAATGCCGCAAAATGTCCGAGTTCATGATATATGACATCACCGCTCCTCTTCAGCGTAATACATCTGTTTCTCGCATCAAACATCCCCGTATAGCTGACATTCGGATCAAGAGAGATCATAAAACCCAGTGTGGTATAAGCATTCAATACTCTGCCGTCAATTCCCGGCGCCATCGCACCAAGAGCCGCCTTTCCCATTGCGGTCGTCTGTATTTTGGTCTCAGTTTTCACTGTCGTAATCGTCTTTCGCGTGCAGATCTTCGACCCTTTCTTATATTTGTTTACAATTCTTTTTTTGGTCACTGTTCTGACCATAATTATTTCTTCAGACAAAACTTTTATTTCTGTCCTGATCTTCTTTTGAATTTTTCCTTTTTCCGTGCAGGTTTTGTCTGATTTCTTCGCCAGCTTTACTTTTCTGACCGATACGGCAGTCTTTGTCTCTTTTGGAATGCTTTCTTCTGAGAACCCATTGTCCCGGGCAGTCTCTTCTGCCGAAAACATTTCCACGTTATTTATCGTGAAAATACCCTGTTCCTGGAATATGAGCATATCTGCACAGCATGTAAAACCGCCTCCCGCAGTCATCATAAATAAAAATGCCCAGAAAAGTCTCTTCTTCCTGATCCTCTTTTTCATGTTCCTGCTTCCACTGTCCCAGCCGAAAATTCGCCTGTTGTTTGTCCCATTCTCTGTGCCGTGCACACCCCAACCAAATAACATTCAAGGCCAAAAAGCTCTTTATCAGACAGCCGCGCCAGCAAAGCAATGATTCTATAATCACGCTCTGTTACCTGTATAGTGATTTCTTTTCGTTTTGTCATTGGCTTTCACCTCTTTTGTCTTATTTGGGACTATTATATATCCTATATAGGATTATGTCAACACAGAAATGTCCTGTTTAGGACGTATTTCTTGACATATTAATTTTTGTGTTTTATACTCACACCAAAAGGAGGCGTGACATGGATGCAATAAACAAGCGCTTAACGGAATTAAGAAAAGCGTGTCGGAAAAATCAGGCAGATTTTGGCAAAGCGATTGGACTGGCCCGCTCCGGTGTTGCCGCAATTGAAGCCGGTCAGCGCAAAGTCACCGAAAAACATTTAACCATGCTGTCAAACTGGAATGAATACAATGTAAACATCGACTGGCTTCGTACCGGCGAGGGTGAGATGTTCCTGTCTGAGGAAACAAATATATTAGAAGCAATCCGGAAGGAATATCATTTGACTGACCGGCAGTTCAAATTTGTCTCTACTTTCCTGCGGATGCCGGAAAAGGAAAAAGATATCGTTTTTAATTTTCTGTCCTCTGTCTTTGGCAGTGATGAGGAAACTGCGGAAATAAAGATACAGCAGGAGCTGGACAAATATCGTGAGGAACTTGAAGAGAGACAAGCAAAAAAATTATCAGCTTCCGACAATATCCGCGAAACCGTTAACACAGAAAACAGGAAAGGCGCCTGATAATACTTTATTTCCCCATGCCCACTCTGCGGGCAGCGTCATGAATGAAAGGAGAGTTTCATCTTGCCCCTGACACAGACAAAGTTTTACACAGAAGAAGACTACTACCGCCTTCCTGAAGATATCAGGGCGGAACTGATCGAAGGAAATCTGATTTATAATCAGGCTGCTCCTTCCAGAATCCACCAGACCATACTGAGCGAACTGCACACGATCATAAACAATTACATCAAGGCAAAAAGCGGAAACTGCCGGATCTATCCCGCTCCATTCGCTGTCCGCCTGAAGAAAGACAGGAACACCATCGTGGAACCGGATCTGAGCATCATCTGCGACCGCAGCAAGCTCACAGACCGCGGCTGTACCGGCGCGCCGGACTGGATCATTGAGATTATTTCTCCCAGTACCTCAAGTCATGATTATGTCCTTAAACTGAATCTGTACGCCGACGCAGGCGTCCGGGAGTACTGGATCGTGGATCCTCTCAAAGAAAGCATATTCGTGTACTATCTGGAACAGGAACATTTCAAGGCGGAGGCTTATACATTCAGGGACAGGATTAAAGTCAATATCTATGAAGATCTGTTTATTGATTTCGCTGGACTGGATCTGTAAATATCCATGTCCGGTCTTCTCATAAAAATTATAGGGAACGACAAAACGATTTTCGTTTTGCTCGTTCCCTGCGCCGAATTTGCGCCGCTCAAGCGGCATTTTTCCGCTTCAAATTCGTGCGCGTCTCCACTCCGTTTCTGATACCTGAAAGAACGGTTTTTGTTCCATGATCATAGGAAGCAAAGCAGAGCCAGGAGCAATTCACGGCATCATGAAAAAATATCTTTGTAAGGGGGAAATATCTATGGAATACTTTGAACGCGTAACACCAGAGTCTGTTGGAATCAAATCGGAAGGAATTCTGGCTTTTCTGGAAGACATTGAACGCAAGGGACTTGAACTGCACAGCCTGATGATACTTCGTCACGGCAAATGCTGTACGGCCGGCTGGTGGGCGCCTTACGGCCCTGACTATCCGCATCCGCTCTTCTCTTTCAGCAAATCCCTGACCGCCACAGCCATTGGGTTTGCGGAACAGGAAGGCATCCTTTCGCTTTCGGAGCGTCTTGCTGATCTTTTCCCGGAAGCGCTGCCGGATAATCCGTCCGACAATCTGAAGGAGGCAACGATTCACCATCTGCTCTGCATGAGCTGCGGCCATGAGACAGAAAGCCCGGACAGAGGCCCTGACTGGATCCGCAGTTTCTTCTCCCATCCTTTCCTGCACAAACCGGGAGAATTTTTCCGCTACAATACCGTCGGCACCAACCTGCTGGCCGCAATCCTCAAGCGCAAAACGGGACAGGATGTGACAGAATTTCTGCAGCCCCGGCTTTTCGCGCCGCTTGGCATCTCGAATATTTTCAGCTATCATCTGCCCGACCCGGATTCGGTGGAGATGGGCGGTTCCGGCATGAAACTTGTCACGGAGGATATGGCGCGCTTCACTTATTTCATGCTGCAGAAAGGCAAATGGGAAGGACAACAGCTGCTCAATGAGAGCTGGTTTGAACGGGCCGCTTCCAGACAGATGGAAACAGCAGGTGATTCCGAAGGCCATGTAAAAGAATGGGCGAACGGCTATGGCTATCAGTGCTGGATGTGCTCTCTTCCCGGCTCTTTCCGTGCGGACGGAGCTTACGGCCAGTTCGGCTTCGTCTATCCAACGCTGGATATGTGCGTCATCACAACCGCCGCTACGGAACAGACACAGTCCATGGTCGATTCCATGATGGAGCATCTGATCCCGGCAGTTGTAAATAACGCAGTTCTTTCAGAGACGACAGATCGGTCCGCTGATCCGGAAACATCGGCCAGAACTGCATCTTCAGAACCAGCAAACCGATTTACTCTTTTGAAATCATCAAATGAAGACGCACTCTCAGGAACACCAGACAAAGCAATAAAATCGGAATCTTCATTCGGAACTTTCAATTTCAAGACATTTGGCGAAGCCACATTTTCAAAGACTTCGTCCGGAACAGCGCTCCGCGACACGGTGTACACGGTCGCTCTGCAAAGCCGCCTGGAACACCTCCATCTGCCGGCGCTCTCCTCGAGCCGCAATCCGGAAATGGAACGGAAAATTTCCTCGGTTGTCTGGACGGCTGACATCGATTCCCCCTGCAGTTCCATGGAAGTTCTGATCGGGGGAGCCGGCCTTTACGATATGCAGGATGGCAAGCTCGCGGATATGTCCTTCGTCTTTCATGAGAATACAGTAGACTGGATCTGTTGCGAAGATACTATGGAGATGAGCGCGGACGCAATGCCTCAAGATCATTTTGACGGCTCATGCCCGAATAAACGCTCTGCACAAAGAAAAGTGACGGCCTCACTGGAAAACACTTTCGCCATAAGCGAATGCCAGGGGCGCACGTATGCCGCCTCAGCGCGCTGGAGAAGCTGGAGTGCTCTTGAGCTGGAAGTACGCCCGCTGGACTCTCTAAGCGGAGCAAGACTGATCTTCCGCTTCAGCGAAGATACGCTTACGATTGAGGCGGATGATACGCTGGTCGCCGCCAATCTGCTGGGGACTCTGCCGAGGAAGCTCGAACCTCTTTATTCCTGCGGACAATGAATCAGCTGCCAGCCGCAGATAGAAAAAAGCTATCCTCTACCGCGAATAGGGGATAGCTTATGTAACTTGTAAACCAGTTTACATTAAGTTTCCGTCTGAGGTAATGGGGACTACCAGTATCTCCGTTACCTTTTGCACTGATTGCAAGCCATCTGCTCATATCTGGCAAGTGGAAAATCCGTTTCTGTGTTCCATTCCTTCAGCATATCATTAAGGATAATTCTTCTCCCGGCAAAATTCACCATTAATTGCGCAGGACAGTACTAATCCGGTTGCTGTCCGTCATGTGCGAGCCACCTGCACTCTGTTATTTCCATATTAGTAAAGGTCGCCTTAAAAGAGGATTCCTCCGGGCTGCATGCATAAATGCCAAACCGGATCGTTCCATTCCCATTCCACATATGGCATATACGCATCTGTTTGAACGTAACACCATCCTCCGAACACTCGATGCAGTAGTCATCTTCTCTGCGGCTGAACCGATACCACATGGATTTTACAGAAGCATCTATTTCCGTCGTTGCCCAGTCCGAATATCCGTTGTTTGTGACAACACTTCCAAGATGCTGAAATTTCTCATTTTCATATTCGATTGAACCTTTCAGCCAGTTTTCACTGTCAAGATACATCACAATTCCGCACTGGTCAAATCTGTGCTTGCTCTCAAATTCCGTTTTCACCGTAAAGGAAAAATATTTTTCATCCGTTTCCATCTGCAGAACAGGCGCGTTATCATTTCTGAAATGATAGTATGTTCTCTGCCATAAATCCGTGTGGGGATTTGTTATAATTTCAATTTTATCATCGGATACCGTATAATCCGCCGGTGTTCTTGTCCATTTTAATTTGTTCACATCAAAATTCATATTAACTCACATTCCTTTCTCTGCTCTTCAGCTGACATCACAAACAGTAGTGAAAATAAATAATACCCCGATCATGCCCTGCATATCATCACTTCTTTTTTCCAGAAGCAGATTCCATAAATCATGATATTCGTAAACCCTTCCTGCCGCAGTTCCTCATCATACCGATTGTCTTCTGCCTGCCGCAGCGCTTTTTTACATGTTTCTTCCATAGCTGAAAGGGTTTTCGCCGTTTTGATCTCCAGCACAAAGGCACGGCCTCTTCTTATATCAGGCGTGCGCAAAATCAGATCCGGCCGCCCAAGTCCGCTTTCGCGATTGGACTGTACAATGTATTTTCCGTTTCCACGCAGGATTTCTGTCAGAAAGCCATGGTAATAACTCTCCGTATAATCATAAAAGCTGATAGACTCTCTCAGCAGTCCTGTCAGTACATCTTCCATGGTATCGGTATCTCCATCCTCAAGAGCCTGATACAGAGGAGACAGATCTCTGCTTCTTATCTTTCGGTCAAACCAGGCCAGAATTGTATTCTTGTAAATGTACTTTACCTCCAAATTCGGAATGGACACAGTAATATACCTGGTTTCACCTTCCGTCTTTTCGTCGGTCTTTTTCAGATATCCTGTAAAAAACAGAAAATTCCACAGGTTATCCTTTGAAGCAAAAATCTCATCATATGTGATATCTTCATGAACCGGTTTTTCGATCGTTCCCTGAGCTATCAGTTTTTCGATTTCCGTACGTGTCTCTATATCCGCCTGTTCAACCAGCTCCTGAATAATGCTGTTGGAGCTGGTGTTGGACCAGTAAGGGGCTGGAAGCGCATCCGGATCTGTCCGAATCGTCTCCATATGATTGATCACACTCCACGGATTATAAACATGTTCATTGCCAAACAGATAGCCGTCATACCACTCCATCACTGCATTTTGCTGACCCATGCGATCATAGAACAAGAGCATATCATCAACTTCTTTCTGTGTCAATCCAAAATATTCTCCATAAGAACTGTCAAGTATGGAATTAATGCGCAGATTATTCAGCCCGGTGAAAATTGATTCGCGGGAAATACGAAGGCAGCCTGTAATCACCGCAAATTCCAGAGCCGGGTTTGTCTTAAGCGCAGACTCAAACAAAGAGCGGATAAAGCTTACCATCCTGTCATAAAAACCGCAAAAATAAGAATTCTCCAGAGGAACATCATATTCATCGATCAAAATGACCGTTTTCCTCCCAAAATGCTTCCAGAGAAGTTCTGACAAAAAAGCAAGTGCATCCGCGTAATCATCAATGGAGCCTGTCTCATTCATAATGCGTTCAAACCGTCCGGCTCTTCCGCCCGCCTCGCTGCACAGATATGCATGACGGCGGAATTCGCCGGCGATCTGCCGTTTCAAAAGTGCCATGGAGAGATCAAAATCCGGCTGCTTCGCTGATTTCAAAGACAGATTGATAACCGGAAAACCACACTGCATTTTCAGAAGCTGCAGCTCGGCGTCCATAATCTTCAGTCCCTTAAACAAAGCGCTGTTTCTCTGATTTTGTTCTGCATCCCGGGTGTCCTCATAGAAATATCTCAGCATACTCAGATTCAAAGTCTTTCCAAAACGTCTGGGACGGGTAAAAAGAGTCACCTTTCCGCCTCCCATCCAGAGATCGCGGATCAGCCAGGTTTTATCCGCATAATAATAGTTCTGTTCGATCATTTCACTAAAGTCTTCAATACCAATCGGCAGCCGCCGGAATTTCATGGAATCACCTCTGTATTTTTTGTTTCAATCCACGCTCAATAATTTAACGGAATGCAGCTGCCTTAGCAACGTGTCCCGGCTTCGTGTCAGTGGGGATACCGTTTTCTCTCCACCTGCCACTGCCATTAAGTTTGCATCTGACAATTCACCCCACTATCGACAGAGACAGGAGAATCCTTGCAGGATTTCGTTAAATACAGTATATATACCTCTGACAAAAATTACAAGAAAACCATAGCACAAAATAAAAATTGTCAATGCTTCATAATACGGACGAAATCCGATGTCCGATCTCCGAAATTTTTCCGGTAAAATATTTGATAAATTCTCTCACCGCGAACGAAGTATACTTCCGCCTGGGCAGCAGTATGTAAAACATCCTTGTCGCCAGCTCCGACTTCAGCTTGTAATAGCAGAGATGGTCGTACTCCGCGGTCACCAGCCGGTCGCTGACAAAGGTCGCTGCCATTGCGTGATCAGCCAGGTGAAAAGCTGTGGCAAGCTGCGCCAGCTCCATCTTGACCCTGGGCTCAAATCCTGCCTCCTCAAATAATTTCCGGCTGCGGTCATGCAGATTATTCCCTTTGGATAAGAGCAGAAATTCCACATCCCGGAAATAATCCAGACTTACCAGAGGGCAATCCTCCCTGTTCAGGATTCCCCCGATAATATCTCTGGCTGACAGCGCCGCTGACGACAGTTCATCATTGACCGGATCATCCTTTGGCACAGCCAGTATGACCTGGTCATAAAAAGCCGGATATCGCTCAAAATTCATCAGAAATTCCGGATCACAGTTGAACGTCAGATCCAGCTCACGTTCTGAGAGCATTCCGGCCAGCTCGGCGGAACTTGCCTCCACAAGCTGCAGGCGGATTCCCGGATATTTCCGGTTAAAACCGGTGAGAATCTCCGGAAGAATATACGCGTTTAGATAATGGGAACCGCCAATACGGATATTGCCGCTGTTCAGCTTTCTGATATCTTCCATCTGCTGTTCCATCTCCTGCTCCAGATACAAAGTCTGCCGAATGGTCTCAATGTAGATCTCCCCTGCCTGTGTCAGAGTGAGCGGCCTTGTGCCGCGGTCAAACAGCGGCATCCCCAAAGCGCTCTCAATCTTCTGAATCGAAATGCTCAGGGCCGGCTGCGTAATATACAGATGTTCCGCCGCCTTCGATATGCTGCCGTCCAGATACACCTGATAGACATATTTCATCTCCTGCTGCATATTTTTCTCCTTCTCACCATAATATAAGTTATATTTATGTTTACATTTATTCTATAAATTTGATTATATAATAAAACCGTATTATAGTAAAGACAGAAATACAAAAAGCGACCAATAACTGCCAGCTAAAACAAGATTTCATGAAACAAATCAACATCCTGCATAAGCAAATGGATTTCCTGTAAGACAGACACAGATCCATTTCCCGCGGGAAACAAACATCACGAAAGGAGTCACACATCATGGAGATCAATGCACTGCTGATGGACGAAAAAGACAATGTTGTCACCTGCGTCACAGAAGTCGCCGCCGGACAGAACGTGGTATACCGCAGAAATGACCAGATCTGTACACTGGAGGCAAAAGAGGACATCCCTTACTGCCACAAGATCGCGCTGACGGATATTCCGGAAGGCGGAGAGGTTATCAAATACGGGGAGAGCCTTGGAAAAACGTCAGAGAAAATTCTCACCGGTCACTGGGTTTCCCACAACAACCTGTTCAGCGTACCGAGAGATTATGACAGTGAGATGATTTAATCCCGCGAAAATCCAGTTTCCGTACAAAATCAAACACTATTCAAAAACATTATCAGCAAAATCCGGGAGGGAAAAACATGCAATTCTGGGGATATAAGAGAAAAGAAGGACGCGCGGGTATCCGCAATCACGTACTGATCCTGCCTACATGCGCCTGCGGAAGCGAAAGCTGCCGTATCGTTGCCAGCCAGGTAAGAGGCGCTGTCAATATCGTATTCAACACAGGCTGTTCCGACGTGGCGGCCAACACAGCAATGAGTCAAAAAGTTCTGACCGGCTTCGCCTGCAATCCGAACGTTTACGGCGTAGTCATCATCGGCCTTGGCTGCGAGACGGTTCCGCACAACAAACTGCGTGAGAAAATTCAGTCCATGACCAGCAAACCTGTGGTTTCCTTTGGAATCCAGGACGAAGGCGGCACACTGAAGACCATTGAAAAAGCGGTGCGCGCCGCGAGGGATATGGCGGCGGAAGCAGCCATGCAGCAGAAGGAACTGTGTGACATTTCCGAACTGCTTCTCGGCATCGAGTGCGGCGGATCTGATGCTACCTCCGGCATCGCCAGCAATCCGGCCGTAGGAGAACTGAGCGACCTTCTGGTGGATATGGGCGCATCCACAATCATGAGCGAATCCATCGAGTGGATCGGCGGAGAACATGTACTCGCAAAACGCGGCGCTACTCCGGAGATACATAATCAGATCATCAAGGTCTGTAAAGATTACGAGGCTCATCTGGAAGCAGCCGGTCAGGACTGCCGCGCAGGCCAGCCGACACCTGGAAACAAGGCAGGCGGACTTTCCACACTCGATGAAAAGAGCCTTGGCTGCATCCGCAAGGGCGGCACGCGTCCCGTTGTGGAAGTACTCGAGCAGGCAGAGCGTCCGACAAAGCAGGGCGCAATTCTGATGGATACCGCGGGATATGATATTTCCTCCGTCACTTCCATGGTAGCGGGCGGCTGCAATGCTGTCATCTTCACAACCGGACGCGGAACGCCTACCGGAAACGCCATTGTTCCCGTAATCAAGGTTACGGCAAATGCGCGTACCTACCAGAAAATGGAAGACAACATGGACGTAGACCTGAGCGCGATCATCGCCGGCACAAAGACCTATCAGGAGATGGGGGCAGAACTGGTTCATGTGGTTGAGGACGTCTGCAACGGCAAAATGACGAAGGCTGAAGCATTTGGATTCTCCGATATCGCCGTAGATCATGTCTGCCGGTTTGTGTAAGATTCCTGCACAGAGACACTTCGAAAGCTTCTGCACAAAATGCTGCATGCGCAGTGATGACGTACTACATGCGGAACTGCTCAAGACACAAGCTGCAGAGCTTTCACTGATATAAACCATAGAAAAATCAGACCTGTTTAGAGCCTGACAATCAAAAAAGGAGAGTTTCAAGATGGGACTTATTAAAAAATGGAATAAACTCGGATTATTTACAAGGATCATGGTCGGCTTTATTCTTGGTGTCGCCGCCGGACTGATCCTCGGAGAAAAAGCGACGTGCCTCGAATTTCTCGGCACGATCCTGACAAGACTTCTGACCATGGTGGTCGCTCCGCTGGTACTCGGACTTCTGATCTGCTCTGCCGCGGATGTAAAGGATTTTAAGACACTGGGCAAGATCGGAATCAAAACGCTCGCAATCTTCCTCGGCGGAACGGCAGTGGCTGTCGCAATCGGGCTTGTACTCTCCAATCTCATGCAGATTGGCGCCGGTTTCGTCATGGAGAGCAGCGTGGAATACAATGCCAGTGAGATTCCGAGCATCGTAGACACGCTCATGGATATCATCCCGACCAACCCGTTCAACTCACTGAGCAGCCAGAACCTGCTGCAGATTATCTTCTTCTCTCTGCTTCTCGGCTTCGCCCTGATCAAACTCGGCGACAAGGGAGCTCCTGTGCTGAATTTCTTCCGCGCATGGACAGAAGCATGGAAAGAGATCACAAACATCGTGCTGGAATTTACCCCGTATGGCGTGTTTGGTCTGATGGCCAATATCGTAGGCGAGTACGGCGTTGACGTTCTGCTGCCCTACCTCAAGACAATTGGGGCCTGCTGGCTCACCTGCTTCCTGTTCACCATTTTCGTACAGGGAGGCCTGATGGTCGGCCTCTACGGAGGAATCAGTCCTCTGAAATTCTTCGCGACTATGAAGGAAGCCATGCTGTTCGTCTTTGCCACCTGCTCCAGCGTCGCTACCATCCCGCTGAACCTGAAATGCACCAAGAACCTGGGTGTCAGCGACAAGATTGCGGACTTTGTCATTCCGTTCGGAGCCGTCATGAACATGAACGGTACAGCAATCTACGAAGCGGTAGCGGTAATCTTTGCCTCACAGGTCTTCGGCATTCATCTGAGTGTCACGCAGCAGATTATGGTCATGATAACCGCAGTGCTCGCGTCTGTGGGAACCGCAGGAATCCCCGGCTCCGGCCTGGTCATGCTGACCATCGTGCTGAACGCGGTGAATCTGCCGCTGGAAACAATCGGACTTCTGGCCGGTATCGACCGTATCCTGAACATGGCACGTGTCATCCCCAACATTGTTGGTGACGCCGCAGCCGCTGTTATCGTGGCAAAGAGCGAAGGAGAACTGCATCCGGAACTGGTTGGAAGCGGAGATAAAGCCGCCTGAAAATAACTTTTACTGTCATTGATTTAATACTCCATTTT
>CANQUH010000044.1 GCA_947626965.1 uncultured Lachnospiraceae bacterium | reverse complement strand
GGTCCAGGGATCTGCCGGACAAGTGCTATAAACAGCGCCGCTGAATGAAGCGGCGCTACTTTAGATGGGGGCGCATGGTTTGACGTTTACGTAATCGCCCCTTCGGCTCCCCGGTTAAGCATATTATATTTCATGGTGCAGGAATTTTAAAAAGTTAGATGTCCCCCACTGACATTGAAGATGGCCTGTGTATCTGAATAAGATACAGTCGTACTTTGTGAAATTATTGATTGTGGATTGAAACAATAGATTTCATCTCCATATCTCGGATCGCGAGCGCCACCTGATAGGGAAACAGGTCGTTCACTGTCTTGAGCGGCGAGTTCAGCAGCTCTTTCATCTTCTGGAGGCGGTAGTTGACGGTATTGCGGTGCAGATAGAGTGCGGCCGCGGTTCGTTCCAGACTGCGGTCGTTTTCGATATAAGCCTTCAGAAGCTCCAGATAACTCTGCGCTTTCCCTTCGGCGGCCTCGAGCGGGGCAAGAATTTCATCCGCGTAAGAATAGAGTACCTCCTCATCTTTGACGGAGAACAGGATTTTGTAGAATCCCATGTCTTCGAAGCTGATGTAGGGGGTATTGCGGTATATGGCCATGCGCATGGCCGTGTAGGCGCGGTTGTAGCTTTTGCTGATCTGGGAGATGTCGGACACCTCCGTTCCGATTCCGATAAAGAGCGCTTTCTGTTTGACGGCGTCGCTGTACACGTCGGTGATGATCCGGACCAGATCGGGAAAGCAGGATTGATCTACATTGTTGGTGATCATCAGTTCATAATTTTCGTGGCTGACAAGGCCGAATTTGGAGGTTTTCAGGCCGTGCGTCGCCTTGAAATGGCGGATCCGGTTGATAAACAGGTAGTTCATTTCCTCCATCTGTCGGATATTGTCGCCTGGCCGGTTTATATATACGAGGATGACGGTAAACTTGCTTTCCAGGTCGTAATAGCGGCTGAGAATTTCACGGTACTCGGCTTCGTTGTCCCGCCCGGAGATCGCGTCGTTCAGCGCCTGGTCGTGGATGGAGCTGTCGTACCGTTCGCGGATGATGCGCATACAGAAGTTCTGGATCATGTCTGTCATATGGATTTTCCAGGGCATTGTGAGCAGCGGGAAATCATGTTCGTTGCAGTAGTCGAGAACATCCTGCGGAATCTCCTCAATAAATTTTCCCACGTTGATAATCAGACCGGCGACGTGCTGGTTCACGAGCTTGAATACGAGAGTCATCAGCCAGGCCGGATCCTGCACGGTCTTGATGCCGGTTGTCACGACGAGCTCGGAATTGTGGAAGTAAGGGATGATGTAGTCGTCCTCGAGCATATATACCCAGGTCACGGCGTTATGGTATCCGTCCTGTCCGGCACACAGGGTCAGGCGGAACTGATTGTTGTTTTCACTGCACAGTTTTTTTAAAGTCAGTGACATTTATATCCCCTCCATTTTTTGAATATTTGAATTGTTTTGTATTCCCAGCACAAGTTTAACACAAAACTTTAGATTTTGCTACCATTTACAGAGGGAAGATTCTGAATATAATAGTATTAAAGAAACAAACCTGACGGAAGTGGCGGGCGGAGAGAAATCGGTATCCCCCACTGACATGAAACCAGGACACGCCATTAGGGCAGTCGCACTCCGTTAAATTATCGAGCGTGGATTGAAATGAGGAGGGATCAGTTATGACGACAATTACACTTGACAGAAGTTCAGCTTCCAACGATTTTATGTTTGCAGCGTTGAATGACGGCGCGTACGCAGACCTGAAGAAGAGCCAGGAGATGGAGGCCCAGAGAAACCAGTGGGAGACCACCGAGACGCAGACTTCCCTCGGCGCCAGAGTCAGAGAGTTCTTCCTCGGCAAATGATAAACAGATATATTTTCTCAGAAATTTTTCAGAAAGGAAAAAAGTATGAGAATGTGTCCGGAGGCGGCAGATTTTTCTGATGAACAGGGACAGGTATACTCTTGGAGATCAGAAACACCGTTCTAAGATTTGGAAAGGCTGCGAAAGTTTTGGATATAGCAGATGACAGATGAACGCAGATTCTTTTAGAACCGGAAAGTTCAGAAAGTCTTCTGCTGAAAGACAAATTGTGAACAGTATGTGAAAAACAGTGATTTTTGCAAAAAGTTACTCTATATAATAAATTAATAGTAAATTGTGTAAAAGGCAAACATTTCCACCCAAAAAAGTGGTAATGTTTGCTTTTATTGCGTTAAAGCAGAGAAATCACTTGACATTGTTTTTGCAAAATAGTACAATATAAAAAAGGCAAAGGGGGCCGGTGTTGTGCATAGTGCTGGCTCTCTTTTCTTGTATACCGTATTTTGGCGGTGTACACAGCACGCATACAAGGTATGCAAAAATAAATACAAGGAGGAGCTTTTCATGAAGAAAGCAAAGAAGTTAACAGCAGTCCTCCTCACAGCGGCGCTTGCAATAGGAACGCTGGCAGGGGGAAGCATGGTCTCATCGGCGGAAGAGCTCAACGAGCTCTGGACTTTTGAGGTACCGAACCGTGAGCTTGAGAATCTTATCATTCTTAATTCCGAGATGGCAAACGACCTCAATGTTCTCTGCAACACGACAGAAGGTCTTCTTGAGACAGATGCGAAAGGCAAGCTGATTCCGGGCATCGCTTCCGAGTGGGGCACCGAGGACGGCGGACTTACCTGGACCTTCAAGCTCAGAGAGGGCGTGAAGTGGGTCGACTGGCAGGGCAATGAGAAGGGCGACGTCACGGCACAGGACTGGATCACCGCGCTTGAGTGGGTTATGAACGCGAAGAAGAACGGTGCGAACAACACATCCATGCCGACAACGCTGATCGAAGGCGCCGGAGACTATTACAATTATACCAAGGAACTTTCCGAAGAGGAAGCTTACGCGCTTGACAAGACGAAATTCCTTGAGATGGTTGGTATCGAAGCTCCGGATGACTACACGCTGATCTATCACTGCACATCGAACGCTACTTATTTTGATACGGTTGCGACATCCGCCTGCCTGTATCCGATGGCGCAGGGCTTCATCGATGAAGTAGGCGTGGAGAATGTTCTGTCTACCGGTATTGAAGGACTCTGGTATAATGGACCGTACACGCTGACTGAGTTTGTGCAGGGCAACACCAAGACCCTGACGAAGAACCCGCTGTACTGGGATACCGAAGCGAAGCTGTTTGACAACGTTGTGATCCGTATTGTTGAGGATACGACCAGAGGCTATGAGCTGTACGACGCAGGCGAACTCGATCATATTGATCTTTCCGAGGCTACGCTTCGTCAGATCTATGACGACGAGGGACACAAGTATCACGACTATCTTGTAGAGAAGATGCCGAGGAAGTATTCCTATCAGATGCATTTCAACTACAGCAAGATGAAAGACGACGGAACGCCGGACGACAACTGGAACAAGGCAGTTGCGAACGAGAACTTCCGTAAGTCCATCTACTACGGACTGAATCTGGTTCCGTATCTTGCAAGAACAAACTTTATCAATCCGCTTCACTGCGAGAACAACGCCTACACGATGAGGGGCCTTCTGTACTTCTCAGATGGCACAGAGTATACGGAAAGAGTTCTCGAGAAACTTGGCCTTCCGGAATCTGACGGAGAGACCCCGAGAAGATATGATCCGGATCTTGCCGCAGAGTGCAAGGCGAAAGCAATGGAAGAGCTTGAGGCAGAAGGCGTAACCTTCCCGGTACAGATTGACTATTATATCACGGCAGGTTCTCAGAACGCGCTCGATTCCGCTACTGTTCTGAAACAGGTCTTTGAAGAGGGCCTTGGTTCTGACTATGTGACGATGAATATCGGTACATTTGTATCCAGCCAGACGCAGGAAGTTATTGACCCGCAGCTGCAGTCCTTCGTTACCAACGGATGGGGCGCTGACTACGGCGATATCCAGAACTACCTTGGACAGGAAACGCTGGGCGAGGATACGGCTTACTATTCCATGAACTACTCGAATATCAACGACGCGACGGATGAAGATCTGCTGGCAACCTATCAGGAGTTCACGGATATGGTCAACGCGGCCAACGCGATCGTCGATGATATAGATGCGAGATATGAAGCTTACGCTGACGCGGAAGTCTACATGCTTGAGCATGCGATGACGATTCCGGTCAACCTTGAGGTTTCATGGCAGCTGACGAAGGTCAATGATTACACAAGATCCAACGCAATGTTTGGTATCCAGAACTACATGTACAAGAACTGGGATACCTCTGTAGACGCCTATACTACAGAACAGTACGCAGAATTTGCTGAGGAATTCAACAAGTAATGATTAAGTATACAATCAAGCGGCTGGCACAGTCCCTTGTGACAGTCGCGATTGTCGCAACGATCGTGTTTCTGCTGATGAGGATGCTTCCGACTGATTACTTTTTCACAGAGGATCAGCTGATGAAGCTCACTCCTGAGCAGAAGACGGAACAGTTGCAGGCAGCAGGTTTACTGGACCCGATGGGAGAGCAGCTGCTCCGCTTTTATGGGCAGACGATTCGGCTGGACTTTGGCCAGTCACGAAGAATTCAGAGCGGAGTACCTGTAATCAAGGTAATCGGGGACAAATTTGGAATTTCACTGAAACTGGGATGTATCGCGCTTATCATCTCTTTGATCATCGGTGTTGTCATGGGTATTATCCAGACGCTGAACAAAGACCATATTCTGGATCACGTCGGCACGGCGTACACGATCTTTGTTAACGCGGTGCCAAGCCTTGTGTCGTACTCCCTTGTGCTGGTGTTCGGCTCGAAGGTGCTTGGCCTTCCGCCGATCTATTCCACGCGTAATCCCGGACCGTCCAGCATCATTCCGATCGCGTGCCTGTCACTGGCGTCGATCGCCAGCTATGCACTCTGGACAAGGCGCTACATGGTGGATGAGCTGAACAAGGACTACATAAAGCTTGCCAGGATCAAAGGTATGTCCTCAAAGACAATCATGGTCAAGCATGTGTTCAAGAACGCGTTTGTGCCGCTGGTGCAGTACATACCGGCTTCGTTCCTGTACACGATCAGCGGTTCGCTGCTGGCCGAGAAATTTTTCTCCGTGCCGGGCATGGGCCCGCTTTTGACAGACGCGATCACGCGTTACGATACGAATGTGGTTCAGACGCTGTCGATCATCTACGCGTCGCTCGGTATTATCGGCGTATTCCTTGGAGATGTTCTGATGATGCTCGTTGACCCGAGAATTAAACTGGCAGGCAAAGGAGGTACACGATAATGGGTAAGAAGAACGACGAACTGTTCCGATTTGTCGAGTACTCTGCGGAGGCTGCAGAACGCACGGGCTATTCCGATTATTCCTACTGGAAATCCGTGTTTCAGAATTTTATGAAAAAGAAATCGGCCGTTGTGATGGCGCTTATCTTTTTCGCGCTGGTCATTTTCTCCTTTGTCGCTTTGGCGATTGGAAAGTATGACTATGGTACGCTGCTGACGGACAGCTCTCTGGCATTTAAGTCTCCGAACGGCGAATTCTGGTTCGGCACGGACAATCTTGGCCGTGACTACTGGTGTCAGGTATGGTTCGCGGCGCAGACTTCGATCAAGCTCGCGCTGATCGTGGCGGTCGGCGAGTGCGTCCTCGGCGTGACGATCGGCTGTCTGTGGGGCTATGTGCGCCAGCTTGACCGTCTCCTCACTGAACTTTACAACATAATTAACAATATTCCGATGATTATTTACATGACGCTGATCTCCCTGATGGTCGGCCAGAGTTTCTTCATCATGAGTGTCGCGATGATCTGCTTCGGCTGGCTGACGATGGCGAGAAACGTCCGAAACCTCGTGCTGATGTACCGCGACCGCGAGTACAATCTGGCTTCGAGATGTCTCGGAACACCGGTGTGGAGGGTGCTCGTCAAGAATATCCTTCCGTACCTTGTCAGCATTGTCATCCTGCGGCTTGCGCTCTCGATTCCTTCGACAATCGCTCTGGAATCCACGCTGTCCTACCTGGGACTTGGCCTCGGGATTGATACACCGTCACTTGGCATTCTCCTTAGGAACGCCAGAAACTACTTCCTGGATTATCCGTACCTGCTGATCTTCCCGGCCGCGATCGTATCTCTGATCACGATCACCTTCTATCTGGTCGGCAACGCGTTCTCAGATGCGGCGGATCCGAGAAACCACGTATAAGGAATGGAGGAGACGTATTATGGCAAAAGAACCGATATTATCTGCTAAAGACGTGGAAATCCAGTTCAGTCTGCGTGGAAGGAAGCTGACGGCGATCCGCAAATGTTCGCTGGATCTTTATAAAGGCGAGACGCTCGCGATCGTGGGCGAGTCCGGATCCGGCAAATCTGTTTTTACAAAATCATTCCTCGGAATGCTTGACGCCAACGGAAAGATCATCGGCGGCTCCATCATGTACGACGGGATCGACCTCTCGAAGTACACGACGGAGAAAGAGTGGATGACGATCCGCGGCAAAAAGATTTCCATGGTCATGCAGGACCCGATGACCTCCCTGAACCCGCTGAAGAAGATCGGCAAACAGATTCAGGAGAGTATCGAGATCAACCAGGGGATCAAAGGTCCTCAGGCGAAGAAGATGGCTCTTGACATGCTGACGAAAGTAGGTATTCCGGATCCGGAACGCCGCTACAATCAGTATCCGCATGAGTTCTCCGGCGGTATGAGACAGCGTGTCGTGATCGCGATCGCCGTCGCCTGCCATCCGGACATCCTGATCTGCGACGAGCCGACGACCGCGCTTGACGTGACGATCCAGGCGCAGATCCTGAACCTGGTGCGCAGCCTTCAGGAAGAGCTGAAGATGACGGTCGTCTACATCACGCATGACCTCGGCGTTGTCGCCAACGTGGCGGACCGTGTGGCGGTTATGTACGCGGGACAGATCGTTGAGTCGGGTCTGGTGAACGAGATCTTCTACGACGCATGGCATCCGTACACATGGGCGCTGCTGTCGTCTCTGCCTCAGCTTGGAGTCAAGGGCGAGCCGCTGCCGACCATCGAGGGTACGCCGCCCAACCTGTTCAACACCATCAAGGGCGATGCGTTTGCACCCAGAAACAAACAGGCGCTCGCGATCGATTTCGAGGAGGAACCGCCGTTCTTCAAGGTTTCCGACACGCACATCGCGAAGACCTGGTATCTGGACCCAAGGGCACCGAAAATCGAGCAGCCTAAATCTATTCGGCAGCTGCGTTCTAAAATGGAAGGGAGAAGGTAAGTGGCATGCCAGATAGAGAAAAGTTAATCGAGATAAAAGACTTACAGATTTCTTTCGGCAGCGGACGAAAAAAATTCGTCGCTGTGGACCATGTAAATTTTGATATTTACAAAGGCGAAACCTTCTCACTTGTAGGCGAGTCCGGTTCAGGAAAGACGACGATCGGCCGCGCGATCACAAGGATCAATCCGGTTTCCGCTGGTGAAATTCGTTTTAAGGGACAGGTTATCAGCGGAAAGATTTCCAAGGAGCTTGACCTTGAGGTCATCAAGAAATGCCAGATGATCTTCCAGGATCCTATGGCATCCCTGAATGAGCGCGCGAAGGTTGACTATATTGTCTCCGAAGGTCTGATCAACCATCATCTCTACAAGGATGAGGCGGACCGGAAGGCAAAAGTTGAGGCGGCTCTGCGCGAGGTTGGCCTGCTTCCCGAGTTTGCGTCCCGTTTCCCGCATGAGTTCTCCGGCGGCCAGAGACAGCGTATCGGTATCGCGAGAGCGCTGATCATGCAGCCTGAGTTTGTCGTGGCGGACGAGCCGATCTCGGCGCTCGACGTTTCGATCCGTGCGCAGGTTCTGAACCTTCTGAATCAGCTCCAGAAGACCAGAGGACTGACCTACCTGTTCATCGCGCATGACCTGTCGGTCGTAAGATTCATCTCCGACCGTATCGCGGTTATACATAAAGGAAGGATCGTGGAGCTGGCGGAGGCGGAAGAACTGTTCCTGCATCCGTTCCACCCGTACACAAAAGCTCTGCTCTCAGCGGTTCCGATCCCGGATCCTGAGATCGAGAAGAAGAAAAAGCTGCTCGTGTACGATCCGTCCATACATGACTACAGTGTCAATAAGCCGATCTGGGAAGAGATCCTGCCGGGACATTTCGTGTATGGAAATGAGAAGGAACTGGAAGGATACAGAAAAGAGATCTGACCGTAAAAAGGTCTGAATCAGAATACAGACGAAAAAGGAGGCCCGAAAGGTCTCCTTTTTCCACTAAAAGCTTGATGCCGCATAATTTTTTGTGATGAAAAATCCTGGACAAAAGCGCAGAATTCTGGTTCCGGCTTATCCGGGGTGGGGGAAGACGATGATTAAGAAAATAAAAGAAATTTTTGAACCCTATATGATCCGCCCGATGATCTACATGTGCGTCATGAAGGGTTCCACCGCGCTGGTTCTGGCGATGCTCTGGAATCACTGGTTCAATAAAGAAGGCTATTTTTCATTTGTGGAACACGCGTTTTTTTTCGCTGCCGTTTTTTTCTTTATGCTGGCTTGGTTCCAGTATCTGCGGTTTGACGGCGTCAGCCTCGGCACGCTGACCGCCGGGAGGAAGAAAAAGGAGAAACGCCACCGGTCGAAGGACATCGCGGATTTCGCGGATGAGAAGATTATTTCTTTCGAGGAGCTGGAGCCGGAGGAGCGGAACGTCTGTCGGCTGCTTACCGATCTGATCTGCGCGGCGCTGTTTCTGGTGCCGTCACTGGTCGCGGCGATATTATGAGCAAAGACGTTAATGTTCACACCCTCGCTGAGCTCGAGGTGATTTCTGCACATTTTGTGCGGAAATCCCGAGGTCTGAGGCGCGAAATGCCACGAAAGTGGCATTTCTGTGCATCGCGAAGCGTTGTTACGTTCACGACCTGCAAGGAGTGAACAGTAACTCAAAAACTCCGCCGCAGACAACGGGTTTGTTTTTCGAAAAAGAAAACTATTGACCAGAAGTGTATTTTGGGGGATACTGGACAGTAAGGGTGATCCGGCGGGAAAGCAAAAGAGGCAGGCAGTGAAATCTGCACACCTGCACATCGTCTGGCCGGACTGCGTTTCGGGAAAGGAGGATGGTATTATTTCAAAAATCAGAGTATGGGCAGGCAAATATTTCAAGAGCCTGCAGGCGCGCATCTTTATTCTGTTTATTCTGGTCGGCCTGATACCGATTCTCCTGATGAAGTATGTGATTCTCGAGAATTATGAGACGCAGGGCGTGGATCAGAAGAGAAGGCTGATTCAGAGCCAGTGTCAGCAGATCGCGGCGGAGGTCAGCACCTCTTCCTATATAAGGGGAGAGGCTTCTCAGCTGGTGGATTCGGAGCTGATACAGCTTGCAAATTTGTTTAATGGACGTGTGATCGTGGTGAACAGTAATTTCCGCATTATACGTGATACGTACGGGATTGACGAGGATAAATACATCATCTCGGAGGATGTCCTGCAGAGCTTTCTCGGTAAAAATTCCGTCAATTACAACAAAGGCTACCGCTTTCTTGAGATGACGATCCCGATCAGAAACGAGGAGAGCAGCGAGGTGGAAGGGATCATGATCATCAGCGTTCCCACGGCGGATGTGAATGATGCCAGCGAAGCGCTTGGAAATACGGTCCTGATTCTTCAGATCATTCTCACGGTTCTGATCTGCGCGGTCGCGTTTTACATGTCGCACAGTCTTACGAAGCCGTTCAGCAAGATCACCCGGTCTCTCGAAGCCGTGGGCGGCGTGAGCGAGGAGACGATCTCGATCCCGGATTATACGGAGACGAAGCTTCTGGCGGAGGCCTACAACCGCATGCTTCAGCGTATGCAGACGCAGGAGGACTCGCGGCAGGAATTTGTGTCAAACGTCTCTCATGAGCTGAAGACGCCGATCACCTCAATGAAAGTGCTCGCGGATTCCCTGCTTGCGCAGGATAATGTGCCGGTTGAGCTGTACAAGGAGTTTATGGGCGACATCGCGGAGGAGATTGACCGTGAGAACAAAATTATCTCGGATCTGCTCTCGCTGGTGAAGATGGACCGCAAATCTTCGGACGTCAATATTCAGGAGACGAACATCAACCAGCTGATCGAGCTGATTCTGAAAAGACTGCGTCCAATTGCGGCACAGAGGGATATCGAGCTGGTTCTTGAGAGTTTCAAGCCGATCATCGCGGAGGTTGACGAGACGAAGCTGACGCTGGCCCTCTCCAACCTGATTGAGAATGGAATCAAGTACAACAACGCCGAGGGCTGGGTTCATGTTTCCCTCAATGTTGACAGCAAATATTTCTTTGTGAAGGTCGAAGATTCCGGCATGGGGATCCCGGCGGAAGCCCAGGAACACATTTTTGAGCGGTTTTACCGTGTGGATAAATCGCACTCGAAGGAAATCGGGGGCACCGGACTGGGACTTGCGATCACGAGGAGCGCGGTGCTGCTGCATCATGGGGCGATCAAGGTTTACAGCAAGGAAGGAGAGGGGACGACTTTTACAGTCAGGATTCCTCTGAAATATGTGGAGTAGACGGGAGGCGTGGATCATGAGAAAAAAATATTTCAGGCTGCTGCCTCTTATACTGCTGTTTTTGCTGCTGCCCGGATGCCGTCAGGAGCAGAATGAGAAGGAAGCGGGATATAAAATTTACTACGTTGATGCCGATGGGATCCGTCTGCAGGAGGATTCCTATGTTCCGAAGGCAAAAACTTTTGAGGAGATCATGGACGAGCTTGCGGGACAGCTTGCGGATCCTCCGTCGGAGTATGTCAGCGTGCTTAAGGATGGTGTGAAGATCAAAGGCTACACGAGGGGGATCGACGCGCTGAGAATTGATTTTTCAAAGGAATATTATTCGCTGACCAACATCGAGGAGGTGCTTCTGCGCGCTGCCGTGGTCAAAACCTTTTCCCAGATTCCCGGTGTCATGAAGGTGATGATCACGGTTGGGGGACAGCAGCTTGTCGATACGGATGGCCAGGCTGTCGCGGCGATGGACGCGGACGATTTCATCAATACAAAAGGGGGAGGGATCAACTCGTATCAGAATGCCGTTCTTTCCCTCTACTTTGTCAGCAGACAGACGGGCAGACTGGAGCGGGAGACGCGTTTTCTGCATTATTCCAGCAACATGGTTCTGGAAAACGTAGTGGCGGAGCAGCTGATCAAGGGGCCTGACAGCAAGGAGCTGCGGCCTGTATTTGTGGATACGGTGAAAGTTCTCGGCGTGCAGGTGCAGGATGGGGTCTGCACGATTGATCTTGACCAGGCGGTCAACACAGAGCCGCCGGAGGACGCAATCGATGCGGAAACGGCGCTGTATGCACTTGTCAATTCGATCTGTGATACGTGCGATGAGGTCAGCGGCGTACGGATCCGGATCAACGGTGTGGGAAATGTGCTGTTTCGGGACAAGGTATCACTGGATCATGTATTTGAGATGAATCTTGAAAATACTGCGAAGAACAGCAATGTGACAGATAATACGAAGGAAGAACCTTCATCGTCTGACGATGGGGAGGATGCAAAGGAGGAATGACTTTATGATAAAACGCCCGTTGTTCTGGGCAGGCGTGTGTCTGACAGCGGCGCTGGCGGGTATGTTCTGGGCGGGGGCAGAGCATCTGCTGCCCCGGGGCCGGACGGGCCCTGTACCACGGCCCGAAGAAGGGACCCGCCTTACTGTGGCCGGACAGGTTGCATCCTGCGATCTGATGCAGGAGAGCATGAGAATTTTTTTAAATCATATCCGGATAATTTCTGACGACAGTTCCAGTAATTCTGATAATCTTATTCATTCCGGTGATTTCACCGATTCAGACAATTCAGTCGAACAATCTTATCAAATCACTTTTTACACGGAAGAACAGCAGATCATGCCGGGGGACTTCCTGCTTGTCGCGGGGAAGTGCCAGAATTTTGAGGCGGCGACCAATCCCGGACAATTTGATGCCAGGGAGTATTATGCCGCAAAAAATGTCCTGTTTACACTGAAATCTCCGGAGATTCTCGAGAGAAAAGAAGGAAGAGTCTCATGGAAAAGGCTTTTGAACATATTAAAACGCAGGCTTTGCGGGTCATATATGGCAATTCTGGGGGAGGAACAGGCGGCGGCTCTTTCCGCGATCACTCTGGGGGAGAAGTCCATGCTGGAGAGCGGCCAGAAGCAGCTGTATCAGGAAGGCGGAATCTCTCATATTCTGGCCATTTCAGGGCTGCACATTTCGCTTCTCGGGATGGGACTGTACCGTCTGCTGCGCAGATGCTTTGTACCGCTTCCGGCCGCGGCGGGAATTTCAGGAGTGTTTCTGGTGAGCTACATCGAAATGACGGGGTGGAGCGCTTCCTCGCGGCGGGCCTGCATCATGTTTTTCCTGTGGCTCGGCGCGGAACTTCTGGGGAAGGCTTTTGACCGGCTGACAGCGCTCGCGTTTGCCGCGGTCTGCCTGCTTGCCGCAGACCCTCATCTGCTGAAGGAGGCGGCTTTTCAGCTGTCGTTTCTGTCGCTGCTTTCCCTGCTTCTTCTCGCGTCCGGAATGGCCTCCATCCTGAAAATTCAGTCGAAAACCGGGCAGGCGCTCCACTCGGCGCTCGCGCTGCAGGCCGGGATGCTGCCCTGCACGCTGTATTTCTTTTATCAGATTCCTCCGTGGAGCATGGCGGTTAATTTTGTGGTCATACCTCTGATGCCGCTGATCATGCTGTCGGGATTATTCGGAGGACTTGCCGGTATATTCAGCCGGCCGGCCGGAATGCTGCTGGCGGCGCCGTGTCACTATCTGCTGGCGCTGACCGGACAGCTCTGCCGTCTGGAAGGCATGCTTCCAAAGTCTCTGCTGGTCTGTGGGAGACCATCTCCAATCCGGATTGTTCTGTATTATGCAGTGCTTGGAACGGCTGCGCTGGCGGCGGTGGTTCTCTGCCATAAGGGAAAATGGATGGCGGAGGCTTTCAGGGAGCACTGGGACGGGATTCATGCTTCTGCGATTTCGGACAAGACAGGCCGCCTGAAAGCAGCTCTTCAAACCCGCCGAAAAGAGAGGGAAAAGAAAATCCGTGGTCCCGAAAGAGCAGATCAGAAAAAACGGGATCTGGAAATCCGCCGGTTTGTGGAAGTTTCTGCACACCGAAAAGAAAAATTCCGCAGGGCAGGATTTGTTTCAGCAGCGCGGTGTATCTGGTTTGCGGCGTTGCCGGTCTGTTTCTGGCTGATGCAGCCGGTATCTCCCGTCCATCTGGAGGTGGCATGCCTTGATGTAGGACAGGGAGACGGGAGTCTGCTGCGGATGCCTGATGGGGAAGTGTGCATGGTGGACGGCGGCAGCACTTCCGAGCAGGGATTGTGGAATTACCGGATCAGTCAAACTTTGAAATATTATGGAGTCAGGGAGATTGACTGGTGGTTTGTGTCTCATTCGGATAAAGATCACGTAAGCGGACTGCAGGAGTATCTTGAGGAATATGAAGTAAATCTGACAGGGGAAAATGTGCACGGGATCACGCTGAAGAATCTGGTGCTTCCGGTTACCGCCGGGGAAGATGAGACTTTAATGCAGCTGAGGCGGGATGCACAGGAAAAAGGGATTCAAGTGCATGCGGCACAGCGCGGGGACAGGATCCGGGGGCGTTCCGGTTCCGGAGAAGATCAGCGCGCTGACGGAAATATTTCCGAAGAATCCGGAAGAAGAGACGGCGGACGAAATGATTCCGAGGAGTTCGGGGAAGCAGGAAGCGTTTCCGGCCGGGACGATGCAGAGAGTGCCGGAAATAAGGGGTGGAGTCTGGAGTGTCTCGCGCCGGATGCAGCCTCGATGACCGGTGATGTCAATCAGGATTCTCTTGTGCTGCTTTTGCGGTACGGGATGTTCCGGATGCTTTTTACGGGAGATCTGGAAGGGCAGGGGGAAAAGCAGCTGGCTTTGTCCGGCCAGGATTTAGCGGCCGATGTTCTGAAAGCAGGACATCACGGATCAAAAAACGCGTCTTCAGAACTGTTTCTGGAACAGGTAAAACCGCAGCTTTCCGTGATTTCCCGCGGGATAGATAACCGATACGGGCATCCTGCCGCGGAGACGCTGGAACGGCTGGAGAAGGCCGGCAGCCGGATATTCGATACGGCTCTGCGGGGAGCGGCCATCCTCAGATCGGACGGAGTGAAGTATAGTTTGACAGGAGTTACAGTTCACCCCCGTTGAGCTCGAGGTGATTTCCGGGCAATCTGCCCGGAAATCCCGAGGTCTGAGGCGCGAAATGCCACGAAAGTGGCATTTCTGTGCATCGCGAAGCGCTGTTACGTTCACGACCTGCAAGGGAGTGAACAGTAACTGACAGGGGTCAGCTCCGCTGGGACTGGTGAGTCCTGAATTTTGGCGGATGTTATCATAATTCGCGGATGATGACGTAAAAAAACATAAAAAAACAGGAAAAATATAAAAATATTGAAAAAAGATGGAAAAAACAGCGGCATAGGGAATATAATATAACATAGCATTAAGATGAAGCAGGCTTTGCAGTGTACAAAGGGGGAATGGGGATGACGATCCGCGAGAAAACAGAAGAACAGGAGTTTAAGATATTCAGCCAGTATGCTTCGTTCAGCAGAAACAGCAGAGGGCGGGACAGGGAAGAAGAGCCCTGTGATATACGCACGGTATACCAGCGGGACAGGGACCGGATCCTGCACAGCAAATCCTTCCGCAGGCTGAAGCAGAAAACGCAGGTTTTCCTGATTCCGGAGGGAGATCATTACCGGACGCGTCTGACTCACACGCTGGAAGTTTCCCAGCTTGCCAGGACCATTGCCAAGGCACTGCGGCTGAATGAGGATCTGGTGGATGCGATTGCCCTCGGACATGATCTCGGGCATACGCCGTTTGGACATGCAGGGGAGTATGCGCTGAATCAGGTATGCCCGAGCGGCTTTAAGCACCATGAGCAGAGCGTGCGTGTCGTGGAACTTCTGGAAAAAAAGGGGAAGGGGCTGAATCTGACCTGGGAGGTCCGCGACGGGATCCGCAATCACAAGACGACGGGGAAACCGCAGACTCTGGAAGGGCAGATTGTCCGCTGCTGCGATAAGATCGCCTACATCAACCATGATATCGATGACGCGGAGCGGGCAGGCATTCTGCGCGAGGAGGATATCCCGGAAGAGTGCCGCCGCATGATCGGGGATACGACGCGGATGCGCCTGAATACGCTGATCCATGATGTCGTCGTGAACAGTGAGGACAGGCCCGTGATCTCGATGTCCGAGGACATGGAACAGATGATGCGCAGGCTGCGCGCATTTATGTTCGAGCGTGTCTATCACAACAGTACGGCGAAGCGCGAGGAAGCCAAGGCGATCCGGATGATACAGGATCTCTATCATTTTTATAATGATCATCCGGAACTGCTGCCGGCGGGATATCAGATCATGATGCAGGAATGCGGGCAGCCGCGCGAGCGGGTTGTCTGCGACTATATCGCCGGGATGACGGATTCTTTTTCCATCAGGACTTACACGGAACTTTTCGTCCCCAGCTCGTGGCATTAATCTGCAGGAGGGAGTGAAGAAGCATGATCTATTCGGATGAGCTCATAGAGGAAGTGAGGCTTCGCAACGATATTGTGGATGTCATTTCCGGATATGTGAAGCTGCAGCGCAAGGGGAGTTCCTATTTTGGACTTTGTCCGTTTCACAATGAGAAGTCTCCGTCTTTTTCCGTGAGCCCGCAGAAGCAGATGTATTACTGTTTTGGCTGCGGCGCGGGAGGTAATGTGTTTACCTTTATCCGGGAATATGAAAATTATTCGTTTCCTGAGGCGCTGAAGCTGCTGGCGGACAGGGCTGGAATCGCGCTTCCCCAGGAGGATGAGTCCGAGGAAAACAGAAAGCGAAGAGATCTGCGGACGGCGGTTCTCGACGTCAATAAAAAGGCCGCAAAGTTTTATTATTATCTCCTCCGCACGGAACAGGGAGCGCGGGCGATGGCGTATCTGAAGGACAGAGGGCTTACGGATGAGACGATCCGCAGTTTCGGTCTCGGCTATGCCGGACAGTACAGTAATTTGCTGAGCCGTTATCTGAAACAGCAGGGAATTTCGGATTCTCTGCTGAAAGAATCCGGCCTGGTTCAGATAAGCGAAAAGCAGGGGATGTACGATAAGTTCTGGAACCGCGTCATATTTCCGATCATGGATGCAAACAGCCGCGTGATCGGATTCGGAGGACGTGTGATGGGCGATGCGAAGCCGAAGTATCTGAATTCTCCTGAGACGATTATTTTTGATAAGGGGCGCAATCTCTATGGACTGCATGCGGCCCGTTCTTCCCGGAAGAAGAACATGCTTGTCTGCGAAGGCTACATGGACGTGATCTCGATGCACCAGGCGGGATTCACAAACGCGGTGGCCTCTCTGGGGACGGCGCTCACAAGTCAGCACGCGGCGCTTCTGAAGCGGTACACGGATGAAGTGATCCTGACATACGACAGCGATGAGGCCGGTGTGCGCGCGGCTCTGCGCGCGATTCCTCTGATGCGGGAGGCGGGGATTACGACGCGTGTGCTCCGCATGGAACCATACAAGGACCCGGACGAGTTTATCAAAGCGCTTGGGAAGGAGGCGTTTCAGGAACGGATCGATCAGGCGCAGAACAGCTTTATGTTTGAGATCGAGGTTCTTGAGCGTTCCTACAATATGAAAGATCCCACGGACAAGACCCGGTTTTTCAGGGAGACAGCGAGGAAGATCGCGGAGTTTGAGCAGGAGATCGAGCGGGAAAACTATATAGAGGCCGTTGTTGAGAAATATCAGACGTCCTTCGAGGGGATGAGAAAGCTGGTCATGGGATGGCTGCTGCAGGGAGTCCCGGCGCGGAAACAGCCGGAACAAAGGAGCGTGCCGCCGAAAAAGGAGGACGGAATCCGGAGATCGGAGAGGCTTCTTCTGACCTGGCTTCTGGAGTATCCGAAGCTTTATCCGGTGATTTCCTCCCGAATCGCGCCGGAGGATTTTTCGGACGAGCTGTACCGGGAAGTGGCGGGGATGCTGTACCGTCAGATGGAATCCGGAAAGCCGGATACGGCATGGATTGTGAATCAGTTTGAGGATCCAGAACAGCAGAAAGCAATTGCCGGCATTTTTAACACGGAGATCCGCGTGGAATCTCCCAGGGAAACGGAGAAAGCCGTTCTGGAAAGTATGCGAAAAGTGATGGAGAGCGCGGTTGAGGAACGCAGCCGCAGGCTGGACCCGTCGGATATTGCGGGGCTGCAGAAGCTGATCGCGGCAAAAAGAGAGATCCAGGAATTGAACAGGCTGCATATTTCACTGTAACGAGGGAAAACTTTTGACAGGCCGGATAACAGAAAGGAAGGAAACCGCATGGGAATACAGAGTGTTGAGTTTCAAAATACACTGAAGGAACTGCTGGCGATGGCCGGCAGCAGGAAAAATGTACTGGAATACAAAGAAGTCAGCGATGCATTCCAGTCTCTTACACCAGATGCGGGGCAATATGAGGAGATTCTTGAAACGCTTGAGCAGAAAGGCGTGGATATTCTGCCGGATTCAGAGAATCAGGATAGTATGATGCTGCTGGAGGATGATCCGGAATGCTTTGAGGAAGACGAGGAGATTCCGGAAACGGACGAACGGGAATTTGATCCGTCGGACGGAATGAATATGAGTGATCCGGTGCGAATGTATCTGAAGGAGATCGGCAGGATTCCTCTGCTGACGCCCAGGGAAGAAACAGAACTTGCACATCTCATGGATGAGGGGAACGAGTATGCGCGCGAGCGGCTTGCCGAGGCAAATCTGCGCCTTGTCGTCAGCATCGCGAAGCGGTATGCGGGCCGCGGAATGCAGCTACTGGATCTGATACAGGAAGGGAATCTCGGACTGATTAAAGCGGTCGAGAAGTTTGACTATCATAAAGGATATAAGTTCAGTACGTATGCGACCTGGTGGATCCGTCAGGCAATTTCCCGCGCGATTGCGGATCAGGCGCGCACGATCCGGATACCGGTGCATATGGTAGAGACGATGAACCGTGTGACAAAGATGTCAAGACAGCTGACGCTGGAATTTGGGAGGGAGCCAACGCCGGATGAGATCGGCAGAAGGCTCGAGATGACGCCGTCAAGAGTAAGTGAAATTCTGAAGATCTCGCAGGAGCCGATTTCGCTTGAGGCCCCGGTCGGGGAGGAGGATGACAGCCATCTGGGAGATTTTATCCGGGATGAGCAGGTTCCAATGCCGGTGGAGGCGGCGACCCACTCTGTTCTGAGAGATCAGCTTGAGGAAGCGCTCGGGACTCTTACCGACAGGGAACAGAAGGTGCTTCGTCTGCGGTTTGGCTTTGACGACGGGAGAGCGCGGACCCTTGAGGAGGTCGGGAGTGAATTTCATGTGACAAGGGAGCGTATCCGGCAGATTGAGGCGAAGGCGCTGCGGAAGATCGGGAGATCGAACCGGGGACGGCGGCTGCGGGATTATCTGAATTAGGAGGTCAGGGATGCAGATATCAAAAAGACTGCAGGCAGTTGCGGACATGGTCTCTTGGGGAAGCCGTCTGGCTGACGTGGGGACAGATCATGGCTATGTACCGATTTTTCTTGTACTTGAGAACAGAATTCCATCGGCAGTCGCGATGGATATAAACCAGGGACCGCTGGAGCGTGCCCGGTTACATATCAGGCAGTATGGTCTGGAAAAGAGTGTGGAAACCCGTCTGTCGGACGGACTCGCGAAGCTTCTTCCCGGGGAAGCGGATTCGATTCTGATCGCGGGGATGGGCGGAATGCTGACGGTTCGGATCCTTGAGGGAGGACGGGAAATACTTCAGGGGGCGAAGGAGCTGATTCTTCAGCCCCAGTCTGATATCCGTGAGGTCCGGCTGTTTCTGAAAAAGAACGGATACCGGATCGAGGCGGAGAATATGGTGGAGGAGGATGGAAAATTTTATCCGATGATGCGCGCGGTGCGGGAGCAGGGAGATTTCTGTGAGGCACAGAATACCCGGAAAGAGAGGGAGCCAGGTACAGTTTGGGAAGAACAGGAACCGGAACATTCCTGTGCGGTGCAAAAGGACGGAGAAACAAAAATCTCCTGCCGGGAGCCAGATCAAAAGGATGAAGGGCAAGAAGGGCGTCGGCGGCAGTATAGTCCGGATAGGGAAAAATTCAGCCGGGTATTCGGTCCGGATGTAGAGGAGCTCTGCCTGCGATACGGACCGGCGCTGCTGGAACAGAATCATCCGGTGCTGCTGCGGTACCTTGAGCGAGAGTATGTGCAGCTTGAAACTGTCCGGAAGAAACTTTCCCGGGAATCCGGTCCGGCGGCTATCCGGCGGCTGGCGGAAATTGAAGAGGATCTGAGGCTGAATGAGGCTGCCCGGGCGCTGTATGCCCCAGGGCTGTGCAAATCATAAATCTGCTGCAGACTGAGAAGGAGCGCAGCGCTGCAAGGTGCCGCTGGCTGTCTGGGCAGGTTCGGCTGCCTGCAGAAATAAATGATGCCGCGGGGACGTAATCCGGAATTTGTGCGCAGACTCGCGGGCGGGTTCTGAAATGGAGGAAAAAAAGAGATGACACATTTGACAGTAAGAGATATTGTGGAGAAACTGGAACAGAATTATCCGTACCGTATGGCAATGGACTGGGATAACCCTGGTCTGCAGGTCGGACGCATGGACGGGAAAGCGGACAGGGTCATGGTCGCGCTTGACGCGACGGACGAGGTGGTGGATCAGTGTGTCCGTGCGGAGGCAAAACTTCTGATTACGCATCATCCGCTTCTGATATCCGGGATCCGGAAAGTCAATGACGAGAGCATGGCAGGCAGGCGGATCCTTGCGATGGCGGAGCACGGGATTGCCCATTACGCAATCCACACAAACTATGACACGGCGATGATGAGCGATCTGGCTGCGGACCGCCTGTCTCTGTGGGATCGGAAGATTCTGGAGGTGACGGGAGAGACGGACGGAAAACCGTACGGGATCGGATATGCGGGAAGACTTTCGAATCCGGTGACGGCGGGGGAACTCTGCGCTTTTGTGAAAAAAGCGTTTGATCTGGAGGCGGTCCGTCTGTTTGGAGCGCCTGACCGGAAGGTTCAGTATATCGCCATTTCCCCGGGCTCGGGAAAAAGTATGATAAAGTCCGCGCTTGCTTCCGGTGCGGAACTTTTGATCACGGGAGATATCGGGCACCATGACGGGATTGACGCGGCGGATCAGGGAATGATGATCATGGATGCGGGCCATTACGGGATCGAGCATATTTTTGTCAGTCATATGGAAGGCTGGCTGAAGGAGATGTTTCCGCAGGCTGAAGTGCTGGCCGTGCAGGAGAAGGAGCCGTTTGTTACTTTGTAAAAGCCTGTTTTTCAAAGTCCTGACGGGAAAAACAGGAGGAAAGAAGAAACTGGATTCATGTATGGCAGCAGAACCAAAAGAGATAGATCACAAAAAAGTCTGCTGGCCGGAGGAACAGAAGAAAGTCTGTGTGGATATGATTTCAAGGAGGTAATTATGGGAAAAGAAAGGATAACGGCATCCATAATGGGAGAAAGCAGGACTTATCCTGCGGGAACAACGTATGAAGAAGCCGCCAGGGAATTTCAGGACTGCATGAAGTATCGGATTGTGCTGGCGGACGCGGACGGACGTCTCCGGGAGCTTGAGCATGAAATACCGGACGGGAGTACCGTGAAATTTCTGACGGTCGCGGACAAAGCCGGCCGGAGCTCCTATATCAGAAGTCTCCTGCTTGTGATGCTCAAGGCGGTGTACCGGGTGGCAGGGGACAACCGTAAGATTGAGCGTGTGGGTGTGCATTTTATCGTGAGTGACGGCTGTTACTGTACGATGAAGGGGGAGACGGTTCTGGATCAGGAATTTCTGGATCAGGTGAAGGAACAGATGAGAAAGATGGTGGACGACGCGCTGCCGATCAGGAAATATTCTGTTCCTACATACGAGGCAGTCAGAAAATTCCGGGCTTACCGTATGTACGACAAAGAGCAGCTGTTCGGATACCGGCGGGTTTCGCGGGTAAATCTGTATGATCTGGAAGGCTTTGAGGATTATTTTTACGGGTATATGGTACCGAATACCTCATATCTGCAGCAGTTTGATCTGAAACTGTTTGAGGACGGTTTTGTTCTGCTCTATCCGACGCTTGAGGAGCCGGAAAAGCTTCCGCCGTTTGCCCCTGAGATGAAGATCTACCGGGTGCAGAAGGAGTCCATGGAATGGGGCGCGAGGCTGGGAATACCGACGGTGGGTGCGCTGAATGATTACATAGTGAAGCAGCAGACGAAAGATCTGATCATGGTTCAGGAGGCGTATCACGAGAAAAAGATCGCGGAGCTCGCGGCACGGATCGCGTCGCATCCGGAGAAAAAGATCGTGATGATCGCGGGTCCGTCGTCTTCCGGAAAGACGACGTTCTCCCACCGGCTTTCGACGCAGCTTTCCGTCTATGGGCTGAAGCCTCATCCGATCGCGGTGGACGATTATTTTGTGGAGCGGGAGAAGACGCCGGTGGATGAGGATGGAAATTATAACTTTGAGTGCCTTGAGGCAATCGACGTGGAGCAGTTTAACAAGGACATGAGCGCGCTTCTTGCCGGCGATACGGTGGAGCTGCCAAGTTTTAATTTCAAGACGGGGCGCAGAGAGTACAAGGGGAAATACAAAACGCTGGGAAAAAATGATATTCTTGTGATCGAGGGGATCCACTGTCTGAACGAGAAGCTGAGCGAGAGTCTTCCGAGGGACAGCAAGTTCAAAATCTACATCAGCGCGCTGACGCAGCTGAACATCGATGAGCACAACCGCATACCGACGACAGACGGGCGTCTGCTGCGCCGGATTGTGCGGGACGCGCGGACAAGGGGCTCCGACGCGAAGCGGACGATCGGAATGTGGCCGTCCGTGCGGCGCGGTGAAGAAAATTACATATTCCCGTTCCAGGAGGAGGCAGACGTGATGTTCAATTCCGCCCTGATCTATGAGCTTGCCGTGCTGAAAATGTACGCGGAGCCGCTGCTGTTTTCGATCCGGCCGGGAGAGCCGGAGTATCAGGAGGCAAAACGGCTGCTGAAGTTCCTCGATTATTTTCTCCCGATTCCGAGCGACTGGATTCCGAACAATTCTCTGATCCGGGAATTTATCGGAGGGGGATGTTTTGATTTGTAGATATGATTTGCAGATATGTTTTTTGCTCATTTACAATCAAAAGGTTTTGTGGTAAAATTCTGATTTGAGACATGAGCAGGATAAATGGTCGCGGCTGGCAGGCCGAAAGGTGCCAGACGAGGAAAGTCCGGGCTTCACAGGGCAGGA
>CANQUH010000043.1 GCA_947626965.1 uncultured Lachnospiraceae bacterium | reverse complement strand
AGAGACGTGTATTTTGTTCCGCTTGAGGATTACAACCGTCTGACCGGCCGGAACGAGACGCTTGCGGACAACGAAGTTCTTCTGTATGCGGCGCGTCAGAGTTACAATTATGACACGATCACGATAGAGGGGATGGAGACGCGCACCGTGAAGAAACAGGTGGAGAAATTTGTGGACAACGGGAATGAGGCGGCGAACATTACCTCATCGCTCTATCTGATTGTGCCGGATATGACGGATATTGAGGAGGCGGATGCGGCGCAGAGGAAGGTCTATGAAAAATGGTCTTCGAGTCCGCATCATATGTACGGTTTTGACACCTTGGCCGATGAGGAAGAGCAGCAGGCGCTCGCGCGGGAGATCGAGGCAAAGTTTGCTCTGCTGGCGGAGGAAGGAAAAACAGCCGCAAACTACAGGCTCGACAGCCGCGCCAGGGAGCGGGACGGTTTCTACGCGCTCTACGGCAGCATGTTTGTGCTCGGCATTCTGCTCGGCATCATCTTTATCGCGGCGACGGTGCTGATCATGTACTACAAGCAGGTTACGGAAGGCTTTGAGGATCAGGCAAGATTTGGGATCATGCAGAAGGTCGGCATGACGAAACGGGACATCCGGAAAAGCATCCACTCGCAGATGCTGACCGTCTTTTTCGCGCCGCTTCTGCTCGCGGGGGTTCACACTTCGTTCGCCTTTCCGATCGTGCACAAGCTGCTGCTTCTTTTTGGAGCCATGAATCTGCGGCTGATGATCTCGGTGACGGTTGTCTGCTTTTTGGTGTTCGCATTATTTTACACACTTGTTTACATTGCGACGTCCAGGGTGTATTATGGAATCGTGAGCGGAGCGAGGGAATAAAGAGCCGTACCGGCCGCATGCCTGCCATGGTCTGCGGCCGGTATGGCATTTCGGAAGTCTGCGCATTTTTCCGGAGAGCTTATGGCAGACAGTGTTTGCCGTAAAAAGTTCCGGACGGATGTAAAGTTGTAAATATATAGAGAGGGAAACTGCCGAAAGATCTGGCAGAAGAAAGGAAACAGGGGAAGGAATTATGAAGAAAGAAACGGACGGTATGAAAAAGGAGCTGCCAGAGAAAAGAAAAATCGCGGTGGGAAAGAAAATAAAGATCATGGTTCTGGCGTGGATCTGCTGGAAGCTGTGGAGCATACCGTGGAGAAAAGTACGTCAGAGGAAATGATGTTTTCAGATGATCGGCGATTATTAAAAAGAATAATAGAGCGCTGTAATTTTATCAGGTGCGGATGGTGATGTTTTGAAGATAAGAGAAGATAACTCCGAAGCGAATATATATATAGCCGGCCGCAGAAATAAAACCGAAGTCGTGGACTATGAAGTCATGCACGGAGATGACTGTGTTGCCAGGATAAACAGCAGGGGAGCCGTGACTTTTGGCAGGGAACAGTTCTGCCCATACGATCTGTATCTGGAAGAAGGACATGATTTTGACGTTCAGATTGATAATATGAATAATTTCTATTACTGGTGTGCATCCAGGGTGCTGACTCTTGACAGACAATACGCGAAAGAGATTTTAAACAGTATAGGGATGGCTCAGGCAGTTACGGACCGGGACCGCGCGGCCATCGCTTTATCGTATCATTGTGTTTCTCTGACAGATATCTACTGGGTAAAAAGAAAAGAAGAAAATATTTCATATGAAACAATTAATTTATACGACCGCTCTTTGAGTAATGCGTTTGTGGAACTGCCGCTTCGGGGAAAACAGATGACGGTCACGAATCAGGAGCTGGCGCAGGATCTGTCAACGAAAGGATGCTTTCCGAAAGCGTGGGTCAGACAGGAGGAGGGTTTTATTCTTTTAAAAGACGGCGGGGAGGACGCAGTGAAACGGGAACTGCTGGCAAGCAGGATCTGCCAGTGTTTTGATTTCAGGCAGGTCAGGTATGAAGAAGACATATATGCCGGAGAAAAGGTGTCCAGAAGCCGGATCGTGACGTCAAAGGATTATTCGATGGTTTCAAAAATGGCCTTTGATATCTATGCATGCAATCATGATCTTGATACGCTGGAAGAATGTCTGAGGATTGACCCGAAAACGTATTACGGTATGAATATCATTGACTATCTGGTTGGAAATACGGACAGACATCCGGAAAACTGGGGATTTCTGGTTGAAAACAGGACAAATCAGTATGTTTCGCTGTATCCCCTGATGGACTTCAATCAGAGCTTTCAAAGTTACGATACGATTGATGGAGCAAATTGTCTGACGGTGTACCCCAGAAGGATGACGCAAAGGGAGGCCGCGCTGGAGGCGGTTGGAAAAATCGGTCTGAACCAGAGGAAAGAGATTGAGGAAGCTGTCTTTGAAGATGCGCCTCAGTGGAAAGAGATGTTTTACAGAAGGCTGTCTGAATTAAAAAATAATTAACAGACTGTGGCGAAAGCCATTCATTCTCTGAAAAAGAAAAGCCCGGGAACCCGCTTATCCAGCGGCTTCCAAGGCTTTTTAAATACAGGGGTTGAGAGAATCGAACTCCCACTAAGAGTTTTGGAGACTCCTGTCATACCACTTGACCAAACCCCTCCGTGAACAACTCACGTTCTCTTTTATACCACGGTGAGGGGATTTTGTCAATGATTATTTTTAAAAATTTCTCCTTTTCTTTTCTGCCTCAGGTGTTACTGCTCACTCCGTGACCAGCAACAACGAGACTATGGAATGAACAACGAGAATTCCATGGTTTGCCCGAAAATCACCTCGAGCTCAATGGAGATGTGAACTGTAACCTTTAGGTCTCTTTGAAGAACTGCTCATACCTGGCGGCAAGATTCCGAAATTCAGAAGAATCCTGCAAAAACGGTTCTTTTTCCATCGAAGAGAGGATTGCCGGAATCATCTGTTCCGGCCGATAGGTCTGGGAAGGCTGGACGGCCATGCGGTTAAATAATAAAGTCTTTTTCGGCTCCCAGGGCTGAAGCATTGCGGCGAGCATGTCATGCAGGATAGAGATGCATTTTTCAGTATCTTTCTCTGCAAACGCGATTTCAAGCGGCGCGGTGAAGGCATTATATTCCCACAGGCCGAAAAGCCTGGTCATCTGTGCCGATTTGTCTGCGATCTTTTTAGCAGAGAGAGTTTCGCCGCAATCCAGTTCCAGACCCATCAGCTTGTAGAGCAGTATCTGTACCTTGTTTAGTGTCATGAAAAGCTCCTGCTGCAGATCTGTTGCTGCTTTCTCCGGTCTGCCCTGCTGTTTGTCAATTTCAACCTGCAGCATAAGTTTATCCGTCATATTTCTGAGGAAGTCATTTCGGTCAGGCATCCGATCCAGCGTTTCCTGCGCTTTCTCATATTCGCCTCTGCGGATAAACCGGCTGGCCAGCATAAAATCTGCGCTCCCGCTGATTTTTTCGTCTGCACTTTCGGAAAGCCGGTGATACCATGCGATGATCTTTTCCTCATAAGGCTGTATTTCATCTGCTTCCATCTCAGAAAAAGAGAGAAGTCCGTCCAGCTGAAACGTGAGAACATGCAGAAGATTCTCGTTATGGGGATACTCATGGAATTTCTGTTCTGCCGCTGCAAAACCTGCGGCAATCCCGCTGGTTTGAACGATTTCCTGGATCTCTTGGCAGAACAGGCTGATCTCCTGCAGAGTCATGTCTTCGTGAAAACAGAGAAGCGTGTTCAGGTCAGTCTTTAACAGGCGGGCCAAAGGGGCCAGAAGCGAGATGTCCGGACATGTCGTTCCCTTCTCCCATTTGCTGACTGCTGGAATGGAAACATTGAGATATTCTGCGACCTGTTCCTGTGTGAGCCCCAGTTCCTTTCTTTTTTCCTGTATAATTAAGTTCATCGGCATAACATGTACCTCCTTTTTGATCATGGTACAAAAGCGCTTTTGATGATTTTATTATAGCTGGCTGTTTGGACATTTACAATTGAACGGATGTTAACCGGAAGATAAAATTTTTAACCAGTGAGAAACTTTTTAAGGCTGCCGCGCCTGTCCGTTCCTGGGAATGGAGGAAAGGCTGCAAGAATTTTGGAAATCCTAAGGTCTCCGGAATCTTATGGGCAGATATCTTGAAACTGATCCCTTTGTGCGTTATAATTTCAGTTGAGTTCATCAGAGGGACAAATTTTGTTGTACAAAGGGGAACTTTGTATTACATTGATTATGAATGCAGCTGCTGCATGGAGAAGTGGAGACTTAAAAAACGGGATGTAAAGTACTGGAGAAAAGCGGAGGCAGCGTCATGAGGATCATTTTGTCGCCGGCGAAAAAAATGAATGTGGATACGGATACGATAGCGCCGGTCGGTACGCCTGTGTTTCTGTCCGATGCCGAAAGGATTATGTGCTGGATTAAAGGCCTGTCTTACGCGGAAGCCAAAAAGCTGTGGGCCTGCAATGACAAAATTGCAGAGCTGAATTACCGGCGGTTCGCGGATATGGATCTGCATCATCGTCTGACTCCGGCGATCCTCTCCTATGAGGGAATTGCGTTTCAATATATGGCTCCGTCTGTGTTTGAGGACGGGCAGTTTGCGTATGTGCAGGAGCATCTGCGAATCCTTTCCGGGTTTTACGGCGTACTGCGCCCGATGGACGGCGTCGTTCCGTACCGTCTGGAGATGCAGGCTAAGGCAGGGATAGACGGGACAAAAAATCTTTATGAGTACTGGGGAGATCGCCTGTACCGGGAAGTCCTTGACGACAGCCGGGTTATCGTCAATCTGGCCTCAAAAGAGTATTCCAGATGTGTCGAATCATATCTGACAGAGAATGATCGCTATGTCAGCTGTGTGTTCGGTGAACTGGAAAATGGGAAAATTGTCCAGAAGGGTGTGTACGTGAAGATGGCAAGGGGCGAGATGGTGCGTTTTATGGCGGAGCGGAGCATCGTCCATCCGGAAGGGATGCGGGAATTTGACCGGCTGGGATATCGGTTTTCCACGGAGCTTTCCACGGAGACGGAGTATGTGTTTTTGAAGAGATGACAGGCAGCGTGTTTTGATTCATCCGAAGATGTCTGCTGGCGCGGACTCGAATCCCGCATTAGAACTTGCGGATGAGTCTTGAATATCTGTGTGTGATGAAATGGAAAGATTGAGTTCATCAGAGAAGCGTTGTATGAAAGTTTTGCAAAAATAAGAAGTATATTGGAAAGTTCTTGATTTTCAAGGAAAAAGACTTGGCTTGACAGAGAGGTGGGCGTTGTGGGAAGAAAGCTGGAAATCGGCCATCAGAATTTTGAGACGGTGAGACGGAATCATCTGTTTTACGTGGACAAGACGGATTTTATACGGCAGTGGTGGGAAAACATGGACGAGGTTACGCTGATCACCCGCCCCCGCCGTTTCGGGAAAACTCTGAATATGAGTATGCTGGAAAAATTTTTCTCTGTCAGATATGCGGGAAGGAGCGATCTGTTTGAAGGGCTGAAGATTTGGGAATCAGAAGAGTGTCGGGTTCTTCAGGGGAGTTATCCGGTCTTGCTGCTGAGTTTTGCTGATATCAAGGATACATCGTTTGCGTCGGCCCGAAAGAAAATCTGCAAGACGATTCAGCTTTTGTATAACGAGTTTGACTTTCTTCTGGAAGGAAATGTGCTCAATGACAGGGAGAAAGAGGATTTCCGGATGATATCGGCCGATATGGAAGATTACATGGCGGCATTGTCGCTGAAACTGCTTTCCGGTTATCTATATAAATATTATGGGAAAAAGGTGATCCTTTTGCTGGATGAGTATGACGCTCCCATGCAGGAAGCGTATGTGAACGGCTACTGGGATGAGATGGTCTCCTTTACCCGAGGTTTGTTTAACGCGGCCTTTAAGACAAATCCGTATCTGGAGCGAGCAGTTATGACCGGCATTACGCGGGTGAGCAGGGAATCTGTCTTTTCAGATTTGAACAATCTCGTGGCCGCATCTGCCGCGTCTGATCTCTATGCGGACTGTTTTGGCTTTTGCGAAAAAGAAGTTTTTGATGCGCTGGATGAATACGGTTTGTCTGACAAAAGGGAAGAAGTCAGGGACTGGTACGACGGATTTACATGTGGAAGGATACGTGGCATTTACAATCCATGGTCTGTCATTAACTATCTGAGAGAAAAAGAATTTGCGCCGTTCTGGGCGAATACCAGCAGCAATCGTCTGGCAGGTCAGCTGATCCGGGAAGGAAGTCCGGCGATAAAAAAGGATTTTGAAATGCTTCTGCGCGGCGGAGTGATCGAAAAGGAGATTGATGATCAGATAGTATTTTCGGCTTTGTCAAATCAAAGTGACGCAGTCTGGAGTCTTCTTCTTGCGGCTGGCTATCTGAAAGCCGGAGATTTTTTCATGGATGCGGGAACCGGAAAAAGAAAATACAGGCTGTCTCTGACAAATAAAGAAGTCCGGCTGATGTTTTCCGATATGATCCGCGGCTGGTTTTCGCAGGAGGACTCTGGGTACAATGAATTTGTAAAGGCCCTGCTTGCCGACAGCCTGGAGGATATGAATGCGTATATGAATCAGACGGCGCTTGCAGTATTCAGCAGTTTTGATGTCGGAAACAGGCCGTCGGGGCGTGCGGAACCGGAACGATTTTATCATGGATTTGTGCTTGGACTGATCGTTGAGCTGACTGGAAGATATGCCGTAACTTCAAACCGTGAGAGCGGCTGCGGCAGGTATGATGTGATGCTGGAGCCGCTGGGAAAAGAAGATCCTGCAATTATTATGGAATTTAAAGTGCATGATCCTGCGAAGGAGAATTCTCTGGAGGATACCGTGGGAAGGGCTCTGGGGCAGATTGAGGAAAGACAGTATGAAACAATATTCCTGCAGAAGGGAATCGCGGCGGAACGCATCAAAAAATACGGATTCGCGTTCAAAGGAAAAAAAGTTCTGATCGGAAGGAGCGCGACAATGCAGGAAACCGCTGTGTAGACTGCGAAGCCAGAGAGGAGGTGCTGCATGGGATTTTATCTGAATCCGGGGAATGAGGCGTTTCGAATTTCAGTGTCCAGTGAGATTTATGTGGACAAGTCGGAACTGATCGCTTTTACGAACAGAAGATTGGGGCAGGAGAAGCGTTTTATCTGCGTCAGCAGACCGCGCAGGTTTGGAAAATCGATGACCGCGAATATGCTTTGTGCGTATTATGGAAGAGAATGTGATTCAGCGGAATTGTTTAAAGGACTGAAGATAGAGAAAGATCCTGTATTTATGAGACATCTGAATCAGTATGATGTGATTTTTCTGAACATACAGCAGTTTCTCCGGTCAGCGGACGATGCGGATTACCTGACAGAGAATCTGGAGCAGAAAGTACTTGGGGAACTGAAGGAAGTTTTTGCAGAAACAGGGGATTTTTCCACGAACAGTCTTCCGGAGGCGCTTGCGGGAATATTTGCCAGGGACAGAAGGCCGGAAAGAGGATTTGTGTTTATCATCGACGAGTGGGACTGTCTGTTCCGCGAAGCGAGGGACAACAAAAGAGCGCAGAGAAAATATCTTGATTTTCTGCGGGATCTGTTTAAAGACAGGATTTATGTGAAGTTAGTCTATATGACCGGAATCCTGCCGGTCAAGAAATATGGAACACATTCTGCACTGAATATTTTTGATGAATTTTCCATGACAGATCCGGACGTTCTGGCTGATTTTGTGGGATTTACAGAGTCGGAGGTACGGGAGCTCTGCCTTCGCTATGGCAAGGATTTCGAGGAAGCCCGGCGCTGGTATGACGGGTATCAGTTTACAGAACATACGCATATCTACAACCCGAAGTCGATCGTTGATTCCATGTATGGAAAAAAATTTCGAAGTTTCTGGACAGGCACGGAGACGTATGAGGCGCTGAAAATTTATATTGATATGAATTATGACGGTCTGAGAGATGCGGTAACGTCAATGCTTGGAGGTGTTGGCTGTGAAATCGATACGGGTACCTTTCAGAATGATATGACAAGTTTTCAAAGCAGAGATGATGTGCTGACTTTACTGGTGCATCTTGGTTACCTGACTTATCAGGATGATCTGCAGCAGGTGTTTATTCCCAATGAAGAAGTAAGAGGGGAGTTTGTGCGCGCTGTAAAAAGCAGCGGCTGGGATGAAGTGATCCATGCGGTTGCTGCTTCTGGTGAACTTCTTGAGGCAACGCTGCGGGGAGATACGGAGGCGGTGGCGCGAGGTATAGATAATGTGCATATGGAAAATACATCGATCCTCTCTTATAACAATGAAAATTCACTGAGTTGTGTGATCACTCTGGCTTATTTCAGCGCGCGCAGGGATTATCAGCTGATTCGAGAATTTCCGTCGGGAAAAGGGTTTGCAGATGTAGTGTTCCTTCCAAGAAAGAAGGTGGACAAACCGGCGCTGGTGGTGGAACTGAAATGGGATCAGTCTGCGCAGGGAGCAGTCAGGCAGATCAGACAGAACAGGTACGTAGAGGCACTGAAAGATTACCAGGGAAAGATCTTATTGGTCGGTATCAATTACAATAAAAAAACAAAAAAACATCAGTGTATTATTGAGGATTATCTGAAAAAATGAGAAATTGACTTTTATGGTTGTAAGAAATGGGAAAATGAATCCGGGAGGTTTTACGAAGTGAAAACAAACCGTACGAAATATACAAATTTTTCAATGCTGCTGCTTTTTCTAAAAGGCAGCAAGCGTTTTTTCCTGACAAGTATTCTAGCCTCGGCGATCGTCGCGGGGCTGGATATGGTGACGCCGCAGGTCATCCGCATTGTGGTGGATGGCTGCCTGAGCAATGAGACGGAAACTCTTCCGGGGGTGATCCGCTATTTCCTTGACAGGGCGGGAGGACGTGAATTTATCATCAGCCATCTGTACCTGGCGGCTGTTGTTATTGTGGCGACAGCGCTTCTGACCGCCGTGTTTCAATATCTGACGGAATATCTGAACTCGCAGGGCACGCAGAGAATGGTGAAGACAGCGCGGGACGTTCTGTTTGCGCATATTGAGAGGCTGCCATTCTCGTGGCATATGGAGAATCAGACGGGAGATATCATTCAGCGGTGTACCTCGGATGTCACAATGGTTCAGAATTTTATCTCGGAACAGCTCGTGCAGGTCATCCGTATCGTTGTATTGATTCTGTTCAGCGTGATTTTCATGGTGACCATGAGCGTGCGGCTGTCGCTGGTGGTGTTCATCTCTGTTCCGATCATTGTGGGATACTCTTACTTTTTTTTCCGGAAGATCGGTCATCTGTTTCTGGAGTGTGATGAGAATGAAGGAGTTCTCTCTACAATCACGCAGGAAAACCTGACCGGCGTGCGTGTGGTGCGCGCGTTCGGGCGCGAGAATTATGAGAGGGAGCGGTTTCAGAAGCAGAATCATATCTACACGAATGCATGGATGGATCTGTGCAAATTATTGTCGGGATTCTGGGCCTCCGGCGATATGGTGATGGGTCTGCAGCTTATGCTGCTGGTGGTAATCGGCGCGGTGCTCTGCGTGCAGGGCGATATGACGGCCGGTATTCTGATTGCGTTTATTTCCTATAACCGCAGGCTGATCTGGCCGGTGCGCCGCCTGGGAAGAATGATTTCGGAGATGAGTAAGGCGAGCGTTTCCATGGAGCGTCTTCTGTACATACTGAATTCCGAGGCGGAGGATATGACAGAAGAAGGTTCCACGCCGGAGATGACGGGAGACATCGTCTTTGACCAGGTAAGTTTCGGTTATACAGAGTCCGAAAAAATACTGAAAGATATCTCAGTCACGATAAAAGGCGGCACGACGCTTGGAATTCTCGGCGGCACCGGAAGCGGCAAATCGACAATGATGCATCTGCTGAACCGGCTGTATGACCTCGAGGACGGGGAAATCACGATCGACGGGATTCCGGTCGGGGAGATTCCGCTTCCGTGGCTGCGTTCCCATATCGGGATGGTTCTCCAGGAGCCCTATCTTTTTTCGAGGACAATCGGGGAAAATATTTCGATTGTGAAAGAGAGTACGATGGAGGAGATCCGGCATGCGGCGCGGGTGGCCTGCATCGATGAGAGCATCGGGCGTTTTGCGAAAGGCTATGAGACGATTGTGGGTGAGCGCGGCGTGACGCTTTCCGGTGGGCAGAAGCAGAGAACGGCGATCGCGCGGATGCTGGTGCAGGATACGCCGATTATGGTTTTTGACGATTCACTTTCGGCGGTCGATACGGAAACGGACGAGAAGATCCGCCATGCTCTGAAACAGTATATGGGACATGCCACGGTGATTATTATTTCCCACCGCATTTCCACGCTGATGGACGCGGATCAGATCATTGTCCTCGACAGAGGAAGAATCGTGCAGCAGGGTACACATCAGGAACTGGTGCAGGAGAGCGGACCGTACCAGGAGATTTATAAGATTCAGAGTCCGGAGGAAGAAGATGAAAGCCGGGATTGTACAGAAAATGGTTCTGGAGGATTTTGTGAAAATTTCGGCAGCGCAAAAAGCAGTGGAAACCCGGGATGGGAATCCGGCAGAGTGAAATGGAAGCAGGAATCCGACAGAGCAAAAAGCAGTGGGAACCCGGGATGGGAATCCGGCAGAGTGAAATGGAAGCAGGAATCCGACAGCGCAAAAAGCAGTGGAAACCCGGAACAGAAATCAGACGACGGGAAAGAGGAACCGAAATTCAGCCAGTCAGAAAATGATGGAAACCCGAGACGGGAATCTGAACATACGGAACAAAAAAGAAAGGGGGAGACAGCAGAATGAATGAGAAGAATGAGCAGCAGGCATATGTGCGTCTGCCGTGGTTTGGCCTGAAGAAGCTGGCTCCTTTTTTGAAACCTTATGCAGGAATCATGATCAGCATGCTGGTCCTTGGCGCAATCGGAAGTGTTCTGGACATCATTGTTCCGCTGTTTCAGAGCTATGCGCTGGATGTTTTTGTTGCAAAAGGAACGCTGGAGGGACTTGGCTGGTTTATCGCCGCTTACATCGGCGTGATCGTCGTCGAGGTGGCGGCAAACACAATCTCCACCTACCAGACTTGCCAGATCGAGATGTATGTGGGGCGTGATATGAAGCAGACAAGCTTTGATCATCTGCAGACGCTTTCTTTTTCCTATTATAACCAGAATTCCGTGGGATATATCCATGCGAGGGTCATGAGCGACACGGACCGCATCGGCGGATGGATCGCGTGGGGGCTGATGGACGCTGTCTGGAATCTGACTTATCTGGCGGGAATTATCGTGATGATGTTTGTTCTGAACTGGCATCTGGCAGTCTTTGTGCTTCTGCTTGTGCCGGTGACCACGATAGGAGCGCTTTATTTTCAGAGAAAACTGGTAGGGCTGAACCGACTGCTGCGGGAGATTAACGGCAGGATTACGGGAAATTATAACGAAGGGATCACCGGAGCGAGGACAATCAAGACGCTTGTGATCGAGGACAAGATGCAGAAAAACTTCGAGGAGACGACGGAGGATATGCGCAGGACTTCCGTTCATACGGTGCATTACCGTGCGCTGTTTCTGGCTATGATCTCATTCTCCGCATCCTGTGCGCTGGCGCTGGTGCTGTGGCAGGGCGGACTGATTTCCCTGAAAGGTGTTATGGAGATCGGAACGCTGTCGATTTTCATGTCCTATGCGCTCGGCATGATGGAGCCGATCCAGTGGATCATCCGCGCGCTGTCCGATCTGGTGTCCGTTCAGGTAAACATCGAGCGCTATACAAAACTGACAGAGACAAGCTCCGAAGTGGCGGACCGCCCGGATGTGATTGAGCGCTACGGCGACGCGTTTTATCCGAAAAAAGAGAACTGGGAACCGCTTTACGGCGATATTGAATTTGAGGATGTCAGCTTCCACTATCCGGACGGCGAGGAGATGATCTTCGAGCATTTTAACCTGAAAGTGCCGCAGGGGACGAATGTGGCGATTGTCGGGGAGACCGGCGCCGGAAAGTCCACGCTGGTGAATCTGCTCTGCCGTTTCTTTGAGCCGACAGGCGGACGGATTCTTGTGGACGGGAAGGATGCGAGAGACCGGTCGCAGCTCTGGCTTCACAGCAATATTGGCTACGTGATCCAGACGCCTCACCTGTTTTCCGGCAGTATCGCGGAAAACCTGCGCTATGCGAAGCCGGATGCCACGCTTGAGGAGATGCAGGCCGCGATGCGCGCGGTATCGGCGGAGAGTATTCCGGAACGGATGGGAAATGGCTACGACAGTCAGGTTGGAGAAGGCGGCGATCTGCTTTCCACAGGTGAGAAGCAGCTGATCTCTTTTGCGCGCGCGATTCTGTCCAATCCGCGGATCTTTGTGCTGGATGAGGCTACTTCATCAATCGATACAGTTACCGAGAAAAAAATCCAGGATGCCACGAACCTGCTGCTGAAGGGGCGCACTTCTTTTGTTATCGCGCACCGTCTTTCGACAATCCGTCAGGCTGACGTGATTTTGATGGTGGACAATGGGAAAATTATCGAGCGGGGGACCCACAAGGAGCTGATGGCGCGCAGAGGGGCATACTATCGTCTGTATACAAAGCAGTATGTTGAGGAGATGGCGCGCGGGTTTTGAAAAGACAGGTCTCCTTTGCTCTGATTTTGCGTGAAGTAAAACGGGATGTTTTCAAAAACATCCCGTTTTATACACCCTGCGAGTGCAGATCTCTAACAAAACTTTCATATTCACGCCGCAAATTCTGTAAAAATATCATCCGATCTTTGTTTTTTGGCCGTTCTCACGATACTCCTGTATCATCTGTTCGAGTTCGTCAAGGGCCAGTTCTTTGTCGCTGCACATCTGAATATACGCTTCGAAGAAAGCAGCTCTGCGCTGCGGCTCGGATGGAAGGATATCGCACAGTTCTGAGAGGATATAATCATCTGCTGAAACGACTGGCGCGTAGGTGCGGGCGAGTACTTTCCCGCTGGTAATGATGTTGGCTACACAGACGAGATTACGTGAGAGCAGGTTGCGCAGCGTGCTCTGCACAGTGTTGATGTTCATGTCAGCATCGGCCCTGAGAATATCAGAGGCCAGCATCGGCTTACCGGAATTCCACAAAATCTGCATGATGTCGTACTCCCTGTTGCTCAAACGTTTTGTATTCATAGGGACTCCTTTCTGCTGCTATAATTTGCAGAATATGACTTATTGGAAGGGGGTTCAGGGTTGCTCCTGATACGAAAGTATGCAAGAAGGCCGCAGCGGCAGACTTTGCATAAATCAGTGACAGAGTAGAAAGATCCTGGAGCATTATGGGAAAAATTCTCTCATAATTATGTAGCATGAAAAGACAGAGGTCACTGCCTTCCGTGTCATATATGAAAATGGTAAAATTGCATTCTATATAACTATTCTAATATTTATATGTCAATCTGTCAAGGGAAATATATAATAAATTTATTAATATTTTTATGGACACTATATATATTATAAAAATAATAATGAAGTAAGGATATTTTTCGTATACAGAATGGAGAAAGTGATATATACTTGTACATGTGTAAAGTTATGAGTTTTTTATCTGGATAGATAAGGAGTGAGCAGATAATGGAAGTACAGAGGAAAAGAGAGGAAACAAAGACAGGGCTGATCATGGAAGGCGGCGCTATGCGGGGAATGTTTACAAGCGGCGTGATCGACGTTCTGATGGAGCACGATATCCGGTTTGACGGGGCGGTCGGTGTGTCGGCGGGGGCTGTGTTCGGCTGTAATTATAAATCGCACCAGATCGGGCGGGCGCTCCGCTATAATAAAAGATTCTGCAGGGATCGGAGATATTCGAGCTTCTGGTCCCTGCTTACAACCGGGGATCTCTATGGAGCGGAATTCTGTTATCATGAGATTCCCGAAAAACTGGATGTGTTTGATACAAAGACTTTTCGGGAAAATCCGATGGAGTTTTATGTAGTCTGCACAGATGTTCAGACCGGGAAACCGGTGTATCATAAACTGTCGGAGGGAGGACGGGAGGACATTGAGTGGATGCGCGCCTCAGCTTCCATGCCGATTGTTTCCCATGTTGTGAAAATTGGAAAATATCATCTCCTTGACGGAGGCATCGCGGATTCCATTCCCGTGAAATATTTTGAGGAGATCGGGTACAACCGGAATGTTGTCATCCTCACACAGCCTCTTGATTTTCAGAAGGAAGCCAACAAACTTCTTCCGGTGGCCCGGGTGGTGCTGAAACAGTATCCGAATGTGATCGATGCCCTTGCCGACCGCCATGTCCGCTACAATGAGACGACCGCTTATATCCGGGAGGAAGAACAGGAAGGCAGAATTTTTGTGATCCGGCCGCCGGAAGCGCTGAACATCGGCCGCATGGAGAAGAATCCGGCCGAGCTTGAGCGGGTCTATCAGATTGGCAGGCGGGCGGCCGAAAGAGATCTGGAACGGCTGCAGAAGTTTCTTGTGTCGTATGACAGAAGGGGGTAAACCGCAATGATTGAGGCCGAAATAAAACTGAAAATTGTTTCTTTGGAAGAGCTCTGTGAGAAACTGACGGCCTGTGGCTTTACGGCAGGAGAACATCTGAAAGAATCTGACATTTATTTTAACAGTCCGAGCCGTGATTTCCGAAAAACGGATGAAGCGCTGCGCATCCGGATCTCAACAGATCAGGCAACCGGGGAATCTGTTTCCTCAATAAACTATAAGGGACCGAAGCTTGATCGGGTTACGATGACAAGAGTGGAACGGGAGACGGAAATCGCGGATGGGGAGACGGCAAAACAAATTCTGGAAGCGCTCGGCTTTGTTCCGGTATCTCCTGTTGTAAAGGAGAGGCAATATTTCAGAAAGCAGGTTGTTTTTTATGGTTCTTTGGAATCGGAAAATCCGGAAGAGAAATCATCCGCTAAACCTGCACAAAGGCGGATGGCCGCACCCTGCTGCAGAAAGATGACAGTCTGTCTCGACCGGGTGGAAGGGCTTGGAGATTTTATGGAGCTGGAAATTCTGGTTGAATCGGACGAGGAGCGCGAGGAGGCAGTCCGGCAGATGGAAAATGTGCTTCGTGAGCTTGGATATGAAATGAGAGATACGGTGCGAAGATCGTATCTCTCGATGCTTGAAGAAAAGTTATATTTCGATCCCTGATTTTTTAAACAGTACGAATGCCAGTCCCGCGGTCAGCACATCCGATACGGCCTGCGCGCAGATCACGCCATGGAATCCGAATGCGGCGCGCAGCACGGCCATGCAGACTGCGTAGACGATCCCCTGTCGGCTCAGCGTCAGGATCAGAGTCGGAAGCGCTTTTCCCGTTGCCTGAAACAGCGTGATGAAGACAAGGAACAGTCCGGCGAACGGCGCGCTTGCCAGCGTGCAGCGCAGCATCAGGCTTCCGATTCGGACGATAGTTTCATCCTTAAGGAAAAAGCGGATCAGCTGCGGTGCCGTAAGCGCCATGATCCCTGCACCGATCACGGCGATGACCATCTGCACCAGAATATCGAAGCGGATTGATTTTTTCAATCGTTCTCTGTTTTGCGCCCCGTAGCAGAAACCGATCAGCGGCATTGCGCCGAACGCGAAGCTGACCAGGATCATCATGAGTACCATGTAGACCTTGCTGGTGATCCCCATGGCCGCGACGCTGTCCGTGCCGTAGACGACAAGATTGCGGTTCAGGAGAACTCCGGCGAAGCTCTGCATCACATTATTGAGAGAAGCCGGGATGCCGATCGCAAAGACAGCGAGCAGATTTTCTCTGCTGACGCTGACATGGCGGGGTGAGATGGATAATTTCTGCGCTTTAAATGCCGTCACCCAGACCATAATCGCCACGCTCAGCACATTTCCGAGTACGGTGGCAATCGCTGCTCCCGCCGCTCCCATGCCCAGCGTGAAGATAAAGATGGGATCGAGAATCATATTCAGAACAGAGCCTGCGATTGTGGCAATCATGCACGGGTTGGCCAGTCCCTCTGTGCGCAGCTGGTTCGTCGGCACAAGAGACACGACCATCACCGGTGCGCCGATCGCTATGTATTTGTAATATTGCGCCGCGTGGTAGATGACGTCGCCCTGCGCGCCGAGCAGAGCGAGAACCGGTTTCTGAAACAGCAGCATCAGGGCGCCGGTCAGAATACCGATGACGACGGAACCCCAGAAGCCGAAGCTGCTGACATTTCTTCCTTCTTCATCCTTTCGTTCCCCGAACAGCCTTGAGATCACGGAGCTGCTTCCCAACCCGAACAGGTCCCCGAGTGCGACCATCAGAATAAAGACCGGCGCGCAGAGGGACACGCCTGCCACGAGAGACGCGTCCTGTGTTTTTGCGATAAAATAAGTATCCACCATGTTATAGATAAGTCCGACAATCCGCGCCAGAACCAGCGGAATCGTCAGAGTAAAAAAAGCTTTTGGCACGGAGGCCTTCTCAAAAAGTTCGTTTTCTTTCATATTTGCAGCAGGATCCTTTCTATTATATTATGTTTGCGATGTTGTATTGCTTATACCGTCTTGCCCGTCTGATGTCCATTCGCCGGTGCGCATGTAAACATGCCCGTCAATGGCAGCCGTCCGGGGCTTCCACAGTATAGTACAAATATGTGTTTTTGGAAAGAAGTTTTTTCTTTTTGGAAAAGATGTCGGCGAAGAAATTTTGCACCAAAGGCTTCATAATTTCAGGAAGATTGCCCGAAAATCACGGATATGGGCAGTAACGATTATTATGCAGATTGTTCAGAATATTTATAATAATACTGGACTTTTCCGATTTATTGTGCTATATTGTAAAAGTGTGCGACGATGCGTAATCACACGCCTCGTATGCGCATTTTATTTTTAAGTAAGGAGGACAGAACTTTATGAGAAAAGAGAAATTAGCTGTTGCACTTTTGACAGTTTCCGCTCTTGCCCTGGGTCTTGTCGGTTTCGGCACGGCTGCTTCTGCAGAGGCGCTTCCGACCGATCTGAACATCATGCTGGAAACTCCTGTCGAGTCTCTTGATCCGCAGATTGCCACAGACGGTACTTCCTTTGAAGTCATTGCGGATTTTACCGACGGTCTGATGCAGATGGACGCTGACGGACAGGCAGTTGAGGCCCTGGCTGAGACTTATGATATTTCCGAAGATGGACTTACCTATACGTTCCATCTGCGCGACGCGTCATGGAGCAACGGCGACCCGGTTACCGCCGCGGACTTTGTGTTCGCATGGCAGAGAGCGGTTGACCCGGATGTCGCTTCCGAGTATTCCTACATGCTGAGCGATATCGGCCAGGTGGTGAATGCCGCTGAGATCATCGCGGGCGAGAAGGACAAGAGCGAGCTTGGTGTCACAGCCGTTGACGACAAGACGCTTGAGGTCAAGCTGAACGTACCGGTCAGCTACTTCCTGTCCCTGATGTATTTCCCGACCTTCTATCCGGTCAATCAGGCGTTTTATGAATCAGTCGGCGATACGTTCGGAACAAGCCCGGACACGATTCTTTCCAACGGCGCGTTCATCATGGATTCCTATGAGCCGGCGACGACCGCGTTCCATCTGACAAAGAACGACAGTTACTGGGATGCTGACAGAGTGCAGCTTTCCGGTCTGAATTATCAGGTGATCCAGGATTCCCAGCAGGCGCTGATGAGCTATCAGGCAGGCACGCTGGATACGACTCTCGTCAACGGCGAGCAGGTGGATCAGGTTAAGGAAGATCCGGAGTTCCAGACAATCGGCGCAGGTTATCTCTGGTATGTGAGCCCGAACATGGCGGGCGTGCCGGAGCTTGCAAACGTAAATATCCGTCTTGCGATGAGCCAGGCGATCAACCGTGTATCCATCACGGAGGATGTTCTCAAGGACGGTTCCATTCCGACCTACACAGCGGTTCCGCTTCAGTTCTCGGCAGGACCGGACGGAAGCGATTTCTCCGCGGATCAGGAAAAGTATACAGATGTGTGCGCGGACAATGCGGAGAACGCAGCGACGCTGTGGGCAGCAGGACTTGAGGAGCTTGGAATTTCCGAACTGTCTCTGGACATGATTGTCGACGCGGACGACGCGCCGCAGAAGGTTGCGCAGGTTCTGAAGGAGCAGTGGGAGACCACGCTGCCGGGCCTGACTGTCAACATCGTTGTTGAGCCGAAGAAGCAGAGAGTGGAAGATATGCAGAACGGCGACTTCCAGCTTGGTCTTACACGCTGGGGACCGGACTACGCAGACCCGATGACCTACCTTGGCATGTGGATCACGGACAACAACAACAACTATGGTCTGTGGAGCAATGCTGACTACGACGCGATCATCGCGGAGTGCACGACCGGCGATCTCTGCACGGATCCGGAAGGACGCTGGGCAAGAATGTACGACGCGGAGAAGATCGTCATGGACGAAGCCGTGATCTACCCACTGTACACGCAGGCGAACGCGGAGATGATGTCTTCCAAGGTCACCGGAGTTGAGTTCCATCCGGTAGCGCTGAACCGTGTTTACAAGAACGCAGTGAAGGCAGAGTAAACTCCCTGTCCCGTATTTGCAATTAGCAGGATGCTGTGAAACATACAGCTGGACACAAGCGAACAGTACAGATTTCAGGGGCCGCAGCCGGTTACAGCTGCGGCTCCTTTGATAAGGAGGATGATTTGTGAAAAAATATGTTGCAAAAAGAATTCTGACAGCAGCGTTCACTTTGCTGGTGATCCTGCTTGTCCTGTTTATCCTGATGCAGCTGATGCCGGGCTCGCCGTTCAACGACGAGAAGCTGAACGACAGCCAGAGGGCGATGCTCTACGCGAAGTACGGCCTGGATCAGCCCATCTACATACAGTTTTTCCGCTATGTCGGAAACATGCTGCATGGCGATCTCGGCGTCAGCTACAAGATTTCCAGAAACACGCCGATCTCTCAGCTGATTCAGACGAGACTTCCGATTTCTTTGTTTATCGGAGGATTTGCCGTGTCGATCGGCGCTGTCGCCGGCCTGATTCTCGGCCTGATCGCGGCATTAAAACATGACACGATCTGGGATTCCATCGCGACGGTCATCTCGGTCATCGGTGTTTCCGTGCCGTCCTACGTGTTTGCGCTTGCACTCAGCTATACGCTCGGGTTCCGGCTCCAGTGGTTCCCGATGCTCTATACGGTGCAGAAATCGATGGGGTCGAGCGTCCTGCCCAGCATCTCGCTCTCGATGTTCACAATGGCTTCCATTGCACGTTTCACGAGGACGGAGATGATTGAAGTTCTGGGGAGTGATTACATGCTGCTCGCGGAGAGCAAGGGAATCTCAGGATTCTCCCTGATTTTCCGCCATGCGCTGCGCAACGCGCTGATTCCGATCATCACGGTGCTCGCGCCGCTGGTCGTCGACCTGATGACGGGTTCCTTGGTTGTCGAGAAGATATTCGCGATCCCAGGTGTCGGCAGTCTTCTGGTTAACGCGATCCAGTCGAACGACTACAATGTGGTCATTTCGCTCAGCTTTATCTATTCCGCACTCTACATCATCATCATGCTGGTGGTGGATATTCTCTACGGTATCATTGATCCGAGAATCCGCCTGGCAAAGAAAGGAGACTGACCGCATGGATAAGACAGCTGTTTCTGCAGAAACCTACGTTCCTGTCGATTCTGATTTTCGGCTGAAAAACAATGCCGATGAGATTGCGCTGGACGCAAATTTTGCGGCGCAGGGATTCTGGCGTGATGTCTTCATCCGCTATGTCAGAAAGACGAGCGCCGTGATCGGATTTTTCCTGATTGTGATCATCGGGATTATGGCGATCATCGGTCCCGGCATGAATGAATATACTTACTCCGGGCAGGAGCTCAGCCAGAAAAACCTTGCCCCGCGAATTCCGGGAATTGAAAAGACCGGGATTTTCGACGGAAGCGAAACGATGAGCACGACGACCGGAAGCAAAAAGGTGAACCATTATGAGGAGAACGGGCTGGACGATGTGTATTACTGGTTCGGCAGTGATATGTTCGGACGCGATATCTGGACGCGCACCTGGGAGGGTGCCAGAGTTTCCCTGATCATCGCGATCGCCGCCGCGGTCATCGACATGCTGATCGGCATGAGCTATGGGCTGATCTCCGGATACTACGGAGGAAAGACTGATATCATCATGCAGCGCTGCCTTGAGGTGGCGAATGGTATTCCGAGACTCGTCGTTGTGACGCTTCTTCTGCTCGTGCTGCAGCCCGGCATGGTCACAATCGTGATTGCCCTGATGTTGACTGAGTGGATCGGTATGAGCCGCATTGCCCGCGCGGAGATGCTCAAACTCAAGGAACAGGAATTCGTGCTGGCGTCCCGCACGCTCGGCGCAGGCAGTTTCTTCATTATATTTAAGGAGATCCTGCCGAATATCATCGGACCGATCATCACGCAGGTAATGTTCTCAATTCCGACCGCGATCTTTACCGAGGCGTTCCTGAGCTTTGTCGGCCTTGGCATTCCGGTGCCGCAGTGTTCGCTTGGCTCTCTGATTTCCGAGGGCTTCAACAGCTTTACGACGCATCCGTATCAGATCATCCCGCCGATCGTCGTGATGGCGCTGCTGATGCTCAGCTTCAACCTGGTAGCTGACGGACTGCGCGAAGCGCTCGATCCGAAAATGAAAGAAATGTGAGGTGGCCGCTATGTCTGAGACGAAAGAAAAAATTCTGGATATAACAGATCTTGATATCACATTCAGTACGACGGCCGGCAAGGTTCACGCGATCCGGGGCGTGGACATCGACCTGTTCAGGGGAGAGACGGTTGCGATCGTCGGAGAGTCCGGCTCCGGAAAATCCGTGACAATGAAAGCGGCGATGGGGATTCTCGCGTCGAACGCCACGGTAAACAAGGGAACGATCCGGTTTTCCTATCATCATGCGGACGGCACGCCGGAGACGGTCGATATTCTGCAGAAGGATAAAAAATGGATCCGCAGCCATATCAACGGCAAACGGATCGCGATGGTATTCCAGGATCCGATGACTTCTCTGAATCCGACCATGCCGATCGGCAAACAGATTATGGAGGGAATGATCTGGCACTTTAAGACGCCGAAGAAAGAAGCGTGGAGCCGGGCCGTGGAACTTCTGAAGGAAGTCGGGATTGAGGACGCCGAGAAGCGCATGAAAAATTATCCGCATCAGCTCTCCGGCGGCATGCGCCAGCGTGTAGTCATTGCAATCGCCCTCGCGTGCAACCCGGATCTTCTGATCTGCGATGAGCCGACAACCGCGCTCGACGTGACGATCCAGGCGAAGATCATCGAGCTGATCCGCAAAGTACAAAAAGAGAGAGGAATCTCCGTGATCTATATCACGCACGATCTCGGCGTTGTGGCGAAAGTCGCGGACTACGTAAACGTCATGTATGCGGGAAAAATCGTGGAGAAAGGCAATATCAACGAGATCTTTTACGATCCGCGCCATCCGTATACCTGGGGACTTCTCTCCGCGATGCCGGATCTTGAGACGGACGATGAGCGGCTCTACACGATCCCCGGTTCCCCGCCCAACCTGCTGCACGAGAAAGCCGGCGACGCGTTTGCACCGCGCAACCGGTTTGCGCTGGAGATCGACGACAAGCTGGATCCGCCGATGTTCCAGATTACGGAGACACACTCTGCCGCGACGTGGCTGCTTGATCCGCGCGCGCCGAAGGTGGAGATGCCGCAGGAACTGAAAGCCCGCATTGAAAGAATGAAGAAGGAGGCGAAATTACATGGCAGAGAATTATAAGGAAGATCCGATTCTGACTGTGGAGGGACTGAAGCAGTATTTCAGAGTCAGCAGCAGATTTACCGTGAAAGCCGTGGAGAACGTGTCCTTTAAAATCTATCCGGGCGAGACGTACGGCCTCGTCGGAGAGTCGGGTTCCGGAAAATCCACGATCGGAAGAAGCATTATCCGTCTCTATGATCCGACCGCCGGCGTCATCAAATTCAACGGCATGGATATCAGCAAAAAGATCTCGCGGGAGAACAACAAAACCCTGCGCATCCAGATGCAGATGATCTTCCAGGATCCGATGGCTTCCCTGAATCCGCGCAAGAAGGTCGAGGATATTCTCGGGGAAGGACTTGACATCCATCATATGTACAAAAACGCCGCGGAGCGCAAACAGAAAATCGACGCGATTCTCGCGAAGGTTGGCCTCGCGCCTGAGCATGCGTCCCGCTATCCGCATCAGTTTTCCGGCGGACAGAGACAGCGTGTCGGAATTGCCCGCGCCCTGATCATGAACCCGAAGCTGATCATCGCCGATGAGTGTATTTCCGCGCTCGACGTCTCCATCCAGGCACAGGTGGTTAATCTGATGAAAGATATTCAGGAGGAGACCGGCACGGCGTACCTGTTCATCGCGCATGATCTCTCGATGGTCAAGTATATCTCCGACCGCATCGGCGTGCTTCATCTCGGACATCTCCTCGAGACCGGCACGAC
>CANQUH010000042.1 GCA_947626965.1 uncultured Lachnospiraceae bacterium | reverse complement strand
ACAGTTTGCCGAGACGATAGCCCGGCGGCCGCTTTGCCGGAACGGAAAACCCATAAGCCGCAATTACTGCGCTTTCTGGAAGGTCGATAACTCCGGCTATTATATCGAGGAATTTGCAGAGATATTGAAAGAAAAGTTTGGGAGCGGAAAATGAAAATCAGTAAACACTGTTCGATGAATAGGATCGGGCAGTGTTTTTTCGTATTAGCATTTACTTATAGATAAGTCCCGAAATCCGAATTGCTCCCAATAGGCGGAATCCGTACAATATAAAGTGTACCGAAGCAAACATGTGAACACATCTGCCCGCAGCATTTACCCATCCGTGATCTGCTGGTTTCGGTTTCGCAGGAGTTTGACAGGAGTTGAGGTTCATGGAGGAAAAAGAAAAGACAGAAAATTGTTACCGGCAGATATATGACGGAATGGTACGGAAAGACGGCAGGCTTCTTTTAGAAGTTCTCGACGACAGTTTCGTGCTGATCCACATGACCGGTATGCGGCAGTTCAAAGAAGTGTTTATCTACACTATAGAAGGAGGAAATTATCATGGCTAAGAATCTGATTATCTATTACTCCCGCAAAGGAGAAAATTACTGGAACGGCGGTATCAAAAATATTGCAAAAGGCAACACGGAGATCGTGGCGGAGTTTATCCAGAAGGCAGTCGGCGGAGATCTTTTTCAGATCGAGACTGTCAAGGAATATGCAGCGGACTACTATACCTGTATTGACGAGGCAAAGAAAGAACTGCGCGAACAGGCAAGGCCGGAGCTGAAGAAGTACCTTGACAACATTGCAGATTATGACAACATTTTCGTCTGCGGTCCGTGCTGGTGGGGAACCTTCCCGATGGCGGTATTCACTCAGCTTGAAAAACTGGACTTTGCCGGGAAAAAGGTTATGGCAGTCATGACCCATGAGGGCAGCGGTTTAGGTTCCTGCGAGCGTGACCTGAAAAAGATTTGCAAAGGAGCTTCCTTTGGCAAGGGGCTTGCCGTTCACGGCGCGGACGCTGCCAAATCCGAAAGCACGGCAGCGGCATGGGCAAAGAAAACGATCTGATGCAGAAAGAGCAAATAAACTGAGTTTTATTCCCGCGAGCAATGAGGAAAATAGCCATACCTGCATGGATATTTGACGAATGCCGCGAGGGGTGCTGCAAGATTGATACCCCGTTGCTTGCAGCAGGGTCTTTGATTGAAAAAAGAAAGCGGGAGGAATCAACATGAAAAAAGATGTTATGTTAGTTACCGGCGCAGGACAGCTTAGTATGGCGATTGCCCGCCGCATCGGTTTTGGTAAAAAGATTATTCTTGGCGACAAGAAGAAAGAGAATGCGGAGACAATCGCCAAAATCATGAATGATGTGGGCTTTGATGTGGTGCCTGTGGAGATGGATCTGTCCAACCGAGAGTCCATCTTGGCACTGATTGCCGAGGGACAGAAATACGGGGAGATCAGGATGCTTGTCAATGGTGCGGGGGTTTCACCCAGCCAGGCTCCTATTGAGGCGATTTTGAAGGTCGATCTTTACGGAACGGCGGTGTTGTTGGAGGAAGTTGGTAAAATTATTGCGGAGGGTGGTGCAGGCGTGACGATCTCCAGCCAGAGCGGATGGCGTATGCCCGCGCTCACAGCGGAGCAGGACGAGCTGCTGGCAACAACACCCACGGAGGAACTGCTTTCGCTTCCCATGCTCCAGCCTGAAAATATTCGCGATACGCTCCATGCCTATCAAATGGCGAAACGGTGCAACGAAAAGCGTGTCATGGCAGAATCCGTCAAATGGGGCGAACGCGGTGCCCGGCTCAATGACATCGCTCCCGGCATCATTGTGACACCTCTTGCCATTGACGAATTTAACGGCCCGCGCGGAGATTTTTATAAAAATATGTTTGCCAAATGCCCCGCCGGACGTCCCGGTACAGCAGACGAGGTGGCAAATGTGGCGGAGCTTCTGATGGGGCCTTCGGGCGCATTTATCACCGGATCCACGATCCTGATTGACGGCGGAGCAACGGCCAGCTACTTCTATGGGCCGCTGAAGCCGGAACAATGAATGAAAGGAGAAAGCCTGTATGGCAAATAAAAAAAGAACGAAAAGGTTTCCGGTGCTTTTCCTGTCGGCATTGATGTTTTTTTCACTTGCTGCCTGTGCAGGGAATACAGAAGCCGCATCTTCTGACAGCAAAATTCTTGTCGCCTATTTTTCCCGTGCTGGCGAGAATTACAATGTCGGCGTCATTGAAAAGGGCAATACCCATATCATTGCGGACATGATCGCGGAAGAAACCGGCGCGGATTTATTCGAAATCGCCACAGTCAATTCATATCCCGATACTTACGACGAATGTACGGATGTGGCAAAACAGGAGCAAAATGACAATGCCCGCCCAGAGATCATCGATCCGCCTGAAAACCTGGATCAATACGACACGATTTTTATCGGTTATCCGATTTGGTGGGGCGATTTGCCGATGGCAGTCTATACGTTTCTTGAAAGCTACGATTTTTCCGGTAAGACGGTGATCCCTTTCAACACGCATGAGGGCAGCGGACAGGCGGGCACAAAAAGCAGTATTGAGGAGGATTGCCCTGGTGCGACAGTGTTAGACGGGCTTGCCATTCGCGGCAGTGTGGCACAGAATGAACAGGATGAGGCAAAAGAAGATGTGGCAGAATGACTTGGCGGATTGGAATATTAGGAGACAGGTCACACTTATCATTAACACGGCAGGGCAAACACCCTGCCGTTATATTACGGACTGTTCCAGTGCTCCAGGCCGTGTGCTAGGAAACCTTTGATAACGAGAGCATGATCCGGCAGATGATGGAACAGCAGAAGGATATGCGTATTCCTTCGGATCTTCTTCCTGTATGTCCGCATTGCAGCAGGTCAATGACGATGAATCTCCGCGCCGATGATAAGTTTGTGGAGGACGAGGGATGGCACCGGGCGGCGGAGCGGTACGAGAACTTTCTGCAGACGTGGGGACAGCAGAGGATTTTGCTTTTGGAGCTGGGTGTCGGCTACAATACGCCAGGCATTATCAAATACCCATTCTGGCGTAAGACCGCACAGAATAAAGTTGCAACTTATGCATATATCAACTATGGAGAGGCTGTCTGTTCGAAAGAGATTGAGAGACAGGCAATTTGTATTGATGGAGATATAGGGAAAATATTAGAGAATCTGAATTAAATATAGCGTAAGAAGATGCGTGAGAAGGGGTTGCTGAAGTCAGCCAATGTCAGGAAGGATTATGGTGGTATCGCGGATGAGATTGACCGGCTGCGGAAGCTGAAGCAGAAAGCACTGGCGGAGAAAACCGAACGGGAGGGATTGAAGGAGCGGATCGCGGAGATGCGGAAGTTTTTAAGGGAGCAGGATACAAATGTGACGGAATATGATGAGCAGTTGGCGAGAAAGCTGATCGAGAAGGTTACAGTTTATAATGGGCGGTTTGAGGTGGAATTCAAATCGGATGTGAAGGTGAGTGTGGAGATATAAACTGGATATGGAAAGACCCTGCAGGTTTCAATAAAGCTTGCAGGGTCTGTTGATTTTCAGGGGAAGAATAAAGGCAGTGATTGTAAAAGGAGAGGGAGTTTGATATAATCGCATTGAGTTTTTGAAAATTGAAAGGGGAACAAGGCAGGAAAGAACGGAAGTATGTATGATTTTTGCCATTAATTGAAAATATTGAAAAAGAATCAATTGAAATTTTGCATCAGGATGGTGCAAAATTGATGAGATTCATATTTTGTGGGAATATGTTTTGATTTGGTACGCATGTGGAGATGGTTATTCTTTTAGTTGCGAAATATGTCAATGCTTGGAAACATGTCTACTTGGATTATGAGCCGGAGCATATCAACGTATCTCCGGCGAGGGCCAGTTACCGGGAAATCAAAGAATAAATACAGCAGGAGTTCGGTGTGCGCGTGTCCAGTCTGTATGTCTTTGACGGTGCGATGTGCCCTACAATTTTCTGTTATCAATCCTTCCGTATGGTTCTCTCGATTGGGAGAAGCTGTCGATATTCCTGACGCTGATAGTTCCAAAGTTGTTGAAGGCCGATGATGAGAACGATGACTACAAAAAGATAATAGAGAGCGTAAAAAGAAAGTATACAACAAATGATGACTGAAAGGTAGAATTAGATGAAAACGAACGATAGACCGCTTACAGATTTAATGAAAGCTGTGGATACTGGCGCAGCGCAGCTGCCTGATTTCCAGAGAGGCTGGGTATGGGACGATGGACGTATTAAGGCTCTGATACTCAGCGTCATCCACAACTTTCCAGTCGGTGCAGCGATGTTCTTGGAATACGGAAACGAAAGCATCCATTTCAAGCACAAACCGATCGAGGGTTCGGATGCAAATCCCGATACCGAGCCGGACGAGCTGATTCTTGACGGGCAGCAGAGGCTGACCTCTCTTTATAATGCCCTTTACAGCAAGAACCCCGTGCATACGAAAACGGACAAAGGCAAAGAGATAGACAGGTTTTATTATCTGAATATTGAAAAGGCCATTGATCCGGATGCTGATGACGAAGATGTTGTCATTTCTATTCCGGCAACGAGACAGGTGACATCTGATTTCGGAAGAAAGATTGAGATAGACCTCTCCACTAGGCAGGATGAGTTTAAGCTAAAGATGTTTCCACTTAACATCATCCTCAATTCCGGCGAGGAGCAGGGCTGGCAAAACGAATATTATGCCTATTATAACTATGCCCCAGACGTTATTCGGCAGTTCACCGAGCTTTTCTCCAAAATCATCATGCCGGCACAGAAATACGCCATGCCAGTTATTCTCCTGGACAAGGAGACTCCGAAAGAGGCCGTTTGCCAGGTTTTTGAGAATGTCAATACCGGCGGTGTCTCCCTGACAGTTTTTGAACTTGTCACGGCGATTTTTGCTATGGATGACTTTCCGCTGCGTGAGGACTGGGAGAAACGCAGGAAGAAATACTTTTCAGGCGATTTGCTGAACATCGTCACTGCCACGGATTTCCTGACCGCGCTCACTCTGCTCTCCGCATTTAAGGCAGGCGGAACGGTAAGTTGCAAGAAGAAGGATGTGCTGGCTCTGCAGCTGACGGCATATAAAAAGTACGCGGATGACCTTTGTGAAGGATTCTCTGTGGCAGATAAGCTGTTGCAGGAGGAGCGGATTTTCTCAAGCCGGGATCTGCCATACAGTACTCAGCTTATTCCTTTAGCTGCTATTTGTACCATATTGATGGAGGGGAACAAGATTTATACCGCCACCATCAAGAATATGGTAAAACAGTGGTATTGGTGTGGTGTATTTGGAGAACTGTACGGTTCCGCAAATGAAACGAGATATGCAAACGACATAACGCAGGTCATCAAATGGATTACAGATGGAGGAGACCTTCCGAAAACTGTCACGGATTTCTTTTTTAATCCAACACGTCTGCTTAGCCTGCAATCGAGACAGTCTGCGGCGTATAAAGGCATTGTGGCGCTGATATTGAAGAATCATGCTCATGATTTCATCTCTGGTTCAGAGATGGATTTTTCGATATACTCAAATGAGAAAATCGACATACATCACATCTTTCCGAAGGATTACTGCATTGGACAGGGGTACGACAAGTCCAAATGGAACAGTATTGTAAATAAGACTCCAATTACTGCAAGCAGTAATCGAGAAATCGGCGGCGCTGCCCCATCCGCCTATCTTGAGAAACTTGAAAAGAAAGGCTCCGTGCTGCCAGATGATTTGGATGGTTATGTTGAGACGCACTGGATTGATCACATCATGTTAAGAAACAATGATTTTCAGAATTTTATTGTTGATCGTGCAAAGAAACTTTTAAGTGCTGTCGAACAGGCTGTTGGCAAAACGATATCCGGAAAGGACTCAGATGAGGTACGACAGGCATTCGGAGATTCGCTGAATTAAACCTTTTTTGGATAAGGAGAGTTTTGATATCTTTCGTCGTGAGGCGGTCTATAATGCGCTGATCCATTGCAATTGGGCTGACAATATTCTGATCCAGATCCGCATTGAGAAAGACGTCATGTACATCAGCAACAGTAGTCTGCTTCCCTTTGGATGGACGGAGGAGACATTGATGGGATCGCATTCCTCAAAGCCCTTCAATCCGGATATCGCAAATGTATTTTATCGTGCGGGCTATATGAAAGCTGGGGACGCGGAATTCAAAAAATTTGTGATGCCTGTAAGAGCCTTGGCGCGGATGAACCGGTATATATTCTTCATGGCGAAGATATCATGGTGAAATTCCGCGCTTTGCAAAGTGCCCTAGTGTCAGATCCTAAAGTTCCAAAGCACCAAAGCACCGTGGATTTTGGTACTTTGGATGACGCTTTGGTGCAAAAGATTTTGGAAGTGTTAAGAAACAAACCAGAAATTTCACAAGGCGAAATGGCAGAAGAACTTGGGACTACAAGGCGAGTGATTCAAAAGAAAATGATTCTTTTGAAAGAAGCAGGACGTATTGAACGTATTGGCGGCAAACGTTATGGTCACTGGATAATCCACGAATAAAACCCATTAAACGGGCTCAGCAGGCAGAGCACTACGCGTCCTGCGGCAGGAGTCTGTCTGAGACCGGGACTGCCGTTTCTCCGGACAGATTTGCATTTTGTCTCGACAGCAGAACCTGTTCATGAAGAAATATACCCTTATGATTTGCTCATAAGAATTTCTGCATAATCGGTCGAAAAAACAAAGTTTATGCATTTTGGTGCAGATACTTTATTTTTCTTCTGCTTATGTTATTATAGAGGCGACGAGAGGGATGCACAATGATAGAATCGCATAAATTGAAAAAAGAGATCATTATCTCAATAAACTGATTGGCTTTCAGGATACGGAACCGGTAAAAGTCATCACCGGCATAAGGCGCTGCGGGAAATCAAGCCTTTTGAAGCTGATGGTCGCTCATTTGATTGAAACAGGTATTCAGCCCGAGCAGATTGTTTAGATGAACTTTGGAATGATTTTCGGGAAATGACTTCGGATGCTGTCTACGCTTATGTAAAAAAACAAGTTGTGTCTGGAAAGCGCATGTATCTATTCTTCGATGAGATTCAGAGGATACGACGCAGCGATCGTAAGATTGATACCATGGAGGTGGACTTTATTGCGGCCAACGCAAATGAGAAGAAATATATTCAGGTAACGGAATCCATGAACAGCGAGGATATCAGAAAACGGGAGCTTGCACCTTTGCAAAAAATACGTGACAACTATGAAAAGATTGTGTTGTCGCTTGAACCAGGACTGGACAGCTCATACGAAGGGATTAAGTCTGAGAACATGATTGAATGGCTGCTTGTGGACTGAACCGCGGTTCTGCCGTTTGCTTTATTTCTGACATTACAGAGAAATCTATTACCGATGCAAATGTGAAAAAACACCGACACCATGTCGGAGAATGTCGGAGATGATGTCGGAGAAAAGACAGTGAGTGACTATTGAAAGAATGAAAGAGGGTTACTCTAAGATCAGAAACCGCGCGTTGGCTCACGACTTTCTTATATGAATCTGATTGAAGGCTGGTGAACTGGAATCCTGAGACTTCTTCGGGAAATGAAAGAATACAAACTTGCTGGACCGGAATTTATTGATATGGAGATTGCACTGTGAATCTGGTTGTATTAACTGAGAAGACAAGGAGGCCGCTTATGACAGAAAGTCAAAACACCGAGTATAAGGAATCCTGGCGGGATGAATATCTGAAATGGGTATGCGGTTTTGCCAATGCTCAGGGCGGCACTATTTATATTGGCGTTGATGATGCCGGTAATGTTGTCGGCGTTCAGAACATCAAAAAATTGTTGGAGGATATCCCAAATAAGATCCAGTCAGGACTGGGTATCGTTGCTGATGTGAATAAACATACGAAAAATGGGAAAGACTATTTGGAAATAAAGATTAAGCCAAGTACATTTCCCATCAGCTATCACGGAGAGTTTCATTACCGAAGCGGCGCCACCAGGCAGCAGCTGACAGGAATTGCGCTGACGGAGTTTATTATGCAGAAAACCGGTTTTCGCTGGGAAGATGTCACCGTCGATAATATTACAGTGGACGATTTGGATGATGAAAGCTTTAGGATTTTCAGGAGAGAAGCACTTCGCAGCAAACGGATGACTGAGGCTGAGCTTAATATTTCAAATGAGGAATTACTTTCCAAGCTGAAGCTTTTATCAAACGGTAAGCTGAAGCGTTCGGCCGTTCTGTTGTTCTACGGTGATCCGAGTATTGTGCAGGTCGGCAGTTATGTTAAAATCGGCAAATTTGGTGAGCACGGAACCGTGGAATATCATGATGATCTTGAGGGTTCTCTCATATCTACGGCAGACAAGATTGTGGATCTTATTTATCTGAAATATTTGAAGGCAAAAATCACATATGAACACGACCGGCGTGTAGAGACTTATCCTTATGCGAGAAATGCCATTCGCGAGGCGATTTACAATGCCATCGCCCATAATTGTTACATGTATGGTACTCCGATACAGATACGGATTGAAGAAGAACAGATTATTATAAGCAACCGCTGTATCCTTCCGGAGGGGTGGACTGTGGAGACCTTGATGCAGCCACATGATTCCATACCGTACAATCCTGACATTGCCAACGTATTTTACAGAGCGGGATATATAGAAACCTGGGGACAGGGGATTCAGAAGATATGTGATGAATGCATAGCGCTGGGTGCAGAGTTTCCCAGATACGAGATACTGGGAACTGGTATCAGAGTATATTTTCCGGCACTCAAGAGTGCCCTCATAGGTCAGCCTAAAACTCCAAACCGACAGAATGTCGGAAAGGATGTCGGTTTAGAAGTCGGTTTGGCGGAAAAGATTATAGAGTTGATCTCAGATAATTCGGAAATAAAAATGTCTGAGATGGCAGAAAAACTGGAAGTTACAACCAGGACTATAGAACGGGAAATGAAAAAACTGCGTGAGTCCGGGCGTGTTAAACGTGTCGGTGGAAAGAGATACGGGCACTGGGAAGCCGGAGGAACAAAATGAAACCAAGGAGGTATACATATGTCACAGGTATTTGATCCGCGGCCCTATATGGCTGAACGAAAACTGCAGGATCCTGTTCCGGTTTCGGATCCGGCACAGTTTCCTCACGAGGAGTATGTGCCGGAAGGAGCGCATCTTCTGACGGGTCTCAAGGACGAGTGGGGCTACAATGTTGATATCCGTCGTACTGTTTATAAATGTAAATCGCGTCGTCAGTTGGAGCTGATCGCTCTGGTCCCGGTGAAAGATGATCCTGATGAAACCTGTACATGGCCGTGCGTTGTGTACAGTCAGGGTTCCGCCTTTCATGAGGAGTGGCTTTGCAATCATCTGATCCGCCATATCCGTCTGGCTTCCAATGGTTATGTCGTGGCGATCGCTCAGTATCGTCCTTCGGAGACAACTCCGTTTCCGGCTCAGGCGCAGGATGTAAAGTCGGCAATCCGTTTTGTGCGTAAAAATGCGGAATTATTTCATGTAGATCCGGAGCATATTGCCGTTGCCGGGGATTCTTCTGGAGGACATACGGCTCTTATGGCTGGGTTCACGGGAGACGGTGTGCTGGATGACGGCGTATATGACGATATGTCCTGTAAGGTCAGCTGTATCGTGGATTGTTATGGTCCTACCGTATTCTCACTGATGAATTACTGGCCGAGTTCCCAGAACCACTGGGATCCCAAAAGCCCGGAAGGATATGAGATCGGCGTAAAGAATGTGTTGGAGGAGATGGAAGAGTCTGATAAGACAATTCCGATGAATTATCTGTCTGAAGATAAGCCGACGCCGCCCACTCTGATCATCAATGGCAGCCGGGATATGCTGGTTCCTGCCTCCCAGAGTACACTGCTGTATGAAACTATGAAAAAGCTGGGAAAAGAGGTAGAATATTATCGTATTGCAGACGGGAATCACGGGTTCATTGGCTGGAATAATGATACGATTCTTAATATCGTACTGGATTTTTTGAAAGAACACATTTAAGTATAACTGAAATGACAACACCGCAGCAAGATTCTCACACAACCTTGACTTTTCCCTTAATACTCCCCATAATTTAAGGGAAATGTTTGTGGGTGAGGGAAATCAGGATATTCGTGAGATGTGCCATTCCCTTAAATTCATATAAATATTATAGGAGTTTTATTTATAAATGATAGAGAAACGTAAGATTTTAGAGGCATGGATAATGGTGGAACACTTATCAGAGGGGGATATCCGTCTTAAGGATAAGGCTGTTCTCACTCTGGATGATTTGGAGGGACAGGATTTTTATTCTCTGTTTGTACAGGGGATTAAAAAACAGAAATGGAAGCAGCAGCAAAAGGGAGGAGTTGTTGTCTATTTTGATGTTTTTAAATTTCAGGAAGTAGTGGAAATTCTTCGTGAGAAGTACAATTTGAAACCGACGGATGAGGATATCCGTTTCGGAGATAAATTCAGCTTTGCATTATATTTTGACAGCAGTCTTAAGTTCCTGAAGGATATGACATTCTTTACAGAAAGCGCTTACATACGGTATTATAAAAAAGTTCCCGGTGCGGAAGAGTTTCGGGAATTTGAGGAGAATCTTATAAATCAGCTTTCTCAGGATTTTGACGAGACAGACGGAGATCCGGAGAAGTTTAATGCGGCAATGCAAAAAGAACTCCTGCGATACGGAATTGATGCGGCAAACTGTCGGATGCAGTTTCCGGGAAATATAGAGACAGAGGCGACGAATCTGCATTCCTTTTTCATTGATGATCTGGAAAAAGCAAAGGAAATCAAAACGAGTAATCTGAATGCCTATTTATATGGAAATAAAGAAGGACGCAGGAACCTTGACGGCAAAAAAGATTCCGTGAATTTTCATCCGCGTATGTTTGAACAGATTCTTCAGCCGGAGAACTATCCTTTGGGGAGGTTTCCAAGTAACACAAAGTATGCGCTTTCTCTGATGCAGCAGGTCGCAGTAAATTTATCCACTGGTTTTGATGACAATCAGATGCGAAGTGTCAATGGCCCGCCCGGAACCGGAAAAACAACACTTTTGAAGGATATATTTGCGCAGTTGGTCGTGCAGCAGGCGTATGATATTGCGAAACTTCCAAATCATTTTATCAAAGGAACAGAGAAAACGATTTATTTTAATTCTGCGTCGATTGGGGAAATCCCGAACTATATTACCGAAAACAATATCGTAGTAGTAAGTTCAAATAACGGTGCGGTTCAAAACATTGTGAATGAGCTTCCACTGAGTAAGGAAATTGATAAAGCTCTGATTGAAGATCTCAAGGAGGCGGACTACTTTCGTGAAATATCGAATGCCAGGGTATCGGCAGAACGGATGAAAGATGAGAATGGGAGGAATCAGGAGGAGCTGGTAAAAGAATCTGCTTCAGGGGAAGAAAAGTTTTGGGGATTATTTTCACTTGAGGGCGGGAAAAAGGATAATATGACCAATGTCCTCACGAATATTAAGCATATTTACCAGTATCTGGAAAAAGAATACCTGCCGGATCAGGATATATATAAACAATTTCTGAAGCAATATGAGGAAGTAAAAGCGATTCGGGCAAATCGGCAGGCATTTGCAGACAGCATTCGGTCATATCAGGAATGTGATCAAAAGCTGGAACAGGTTAGCGACAACTATCAAAAAGAATTAGAGAAGAAAAAGAATGAACTGCACACAGAGTCACGGAAGCTTGAAGAAATCAAACGGGAATGCAGGCAGCAGTTGGAACAGCTGCAAACCCAGCTGAGGAAGGTACAAAACAGAGCGGAAACTATCCGGAAAAACATGGAAAGTATGAATCAGTGCCTTCAGATATACAAGGAGCAGCGCCCATACCTTTTTGCAGGAAAGAAAGATAAAGAGGAATACAGGAGCAGATTAAATGAAATTACGGCGCAGCTTGTAAAGTTAAGTGATGAAGATATAGAATATGGCAAACAGGAGAACGATATTAATAATAGGATTCTTTTGCAGCAGACGGAGCTGGAACGAAGTACAGAAAAACAGTTGGAGCTGCAGCGGAAATTTACCAGTTGGGAGATGGCGGAATCTGGAAAAATTTCAGAATTGAAAAAAAGAGTTCTTGAATATGACAATATTAGAAACACCAATAAGGCAGAGCCGCTGAATATGAATCAGGAGTATGATGATTTACAGATGTCAAATCCATGGTTCGACGAATCGTATCGGACCGCACAGTCAAAATTATTTATTATGGCATTACGTGTCCGGAAACAATTTCTTTATGAGAACAGAAAAAATATAAAGGCATCCACGATCGTCTGGGATCAGCAGAAGAATTATTTGGAACGAAAACCTGTGATTGAGGCGGCATGGAACTGGATTAATATGACAATTCCGGTGATTAGTTCGACATTTGCCAGCTTTTCGCGTATGTGCAAAAACCTTGGGGAAGAAACGCTTGGTCATCTTTTTATTGATGAAGCAGGGCAGGCGCTGCCACAGGCGGCTGTTGGCGCGGTCTATCGCAGCAGACATGTGATGGCAGTTGGTGATCCGCTGCAGATCAAGCCAGTTCTTACTCTGGATTCTGCTGTCCTGTATATGCTGGGCAGTCATTTTGGAGTGACAGAAAAATATTTATCTGCATCAGCATCCGTACAGACATTAGCAGATGCGGCAAGCTCGTATGGATTTTATCGAAGTCAGAATATGTCGGAGGATTCATGGATTGGCATTCCATTATGGGTGCACAGACGATATCAGTATCCGATGTTTACAATTTCGAACATGATTTCCTATGACGGATTTATGGTACAGGGAATAGAAAAATATGGGAAAACAGGATGGTTTGATGTGGCTGGAACGGCGGATAATAAATATGTTGAGGAGCAGGGAAAATTCCTTTTGCAAAAGATCAGGGAGATGGCAGATAAAAATCCGAAGATCTTGGATAAAAAGGAAAAAGATGTGATTTATGTGATTACTCCGTTCTCTAATGTGGCATATCGGCTTTCGCAGAAATTACGGGAAATTCACTTTACCAGATATGATGGACATGGCAGGCCGACAAATGTCGGAACTGTCCATACGTTTCAAGGGAAAGAGGCTCCAATCGTATTTTTTGTACTTGGTGCTGATCAAAAGGGCAGCGGGGCGGCGCGCTGGGCAGTGGCCGAAGCGAATATAATGAACGTTGCGGTTACGAGGGCCAAAGAGGAATTTTATATTATCGGTGATAAGAAATTATATCTTGGGCTTGGCTGTGATGTCGTGACAGATACGGATCGGATTATCAGACAATACAAAAATCAGCATCCGGATCTTGTGGATGATCAGGTGTACAAGACGAAGCTGGATGTACAAGCCGCTGAAACACAGATACCCACTGCAGATGCGGATTCAAGACGTATTACAGGCACGGTTAAATATGTTGGAAAGGGAAAAAAGGGTTTTTATGCTTATGCTGCCGGCGATGACGGAAAAGAATATACCATTACCGAAAGCGTTTATTCCAGCATGAAGCCTGCAGCAGAAGCGATTCAAAAGGGTGATAAAGTATCTTTTGTTCCAGAAAAAAGGAAAGAGAAACTGTTTGCTGCAGATGTGAAGATAGATCGCAGATCAACATATCGCCGGAAAAGCTGAAGTCGGCGTTCCCTGGTCAAACGATCTTTGGCCGGTCGGATGTAGACATTAAGTCATTCATAGAAATTTTAGAAAATCCGGGAGACAGAATTGTTGAAAGGCAAGTGCTGTCTCTCGGATTTCTTCCTTGATTTCAAAAAACAGAACGCAAAACGATAATCGGCTTAACATCATTGTTAAGTCACGCAAATCCGCATATCAATAACCATAGTTATAATAACATGAAAGTATGACTTTTTTCTATCGCTTTAATATTTCTCAAACAAAACTTGAAAGTTTCATAAACATTCCGGCGGTACAATATGAACTGATGAAGTGACTGCTACTGTGAATCGCATCTGCTATGAAAGCAAATGCGGAGCGGGCACGGGAACAGCTGACTTTGACGCCAGAAACAGAGTTTACATTGGAAAAGAACGGTTTCATCGGCGCACTGTATTAGCCGAAACGGGACGAATACTCAGGGAAAGCCGTCATTATGTTCGGCGGAAGCGATGGTGCGTACTTATGGTTTGAAAAACTGTCCCCAGCGGTGTATAATACCGGGTGAACCCTGTGAGATACAGCAAAATCACTGTCTGCACTGCGAGAACTGTGCTCTGATGTGCCCGTTGACGCAGTGGGAAAAGGAATGACATAGATACTGATTTGCATTAATGTTTGGAGAATATAGATATGACCAGAAATCGAGCGATTTTTTCTGCTGCTTTGACCATCCTAGTCCTTGTTTTGGCCGTGACGCTGAAGTCTTCTTATTTGAAGCAGGCATCCGGCCTTGCGGCCCCGGTGACCATGTTTGTTGCCGCGGACCTGCATTACCTGTCTCCTGATCTGACGGATCACGGTTCGTATTTTCAGGAGCTGACCGCAGGCGGTGACGGGAAAGCCATGGAGTACTGCGAGGAGATCACAGAGGCGTTTGTGGAGCAGGTGATTTCCCAGTGTCCGGACGTTCTGATACTGGCCGGTGATTTGACGTTCAACGGCGAAAAACTAAGCCACGCCGCTTTGACCGAAAAGCTGAGGCGGATTGAGGCCGCAGGTATCCCGGTTCTGGTCCTGCCTGGCAATCATGACCTGGAAAATCCAATGGCAGCTTCATTTCAGGGAACGGGATATACTTTTGTGGAGGGCATCGATGAGGAGCAATTTGAAACACTCTATTGGGACTTCGGTCTGGGAGAAGCCGTTGCCAGGGATCCGTCCTCCCTCAGTTATGCAGCGGAGTTATCGCAGGGACTCCGCATCCTGATGCTGGATGTCAATACAGTGGACGCGCCCGGCACTTTGACAGACCAGACGCTCCGATGGGTTGAGCAGCAGCTGAAAAACGCCGCGCAGCAGCGCGCATGTGTGGTTGCGGTCAGTCATCAGAATCTGCTGCCCCATAACAGTCTGTTTTCCTATGGATTTGTAATTGACAACTGTGAGCCGTTACTGGCACTGTATGAGAAATATGGGGTGATCTGCAATCTCAGCGGTCATATGCATGTCCAGCATATTGCTCAAAGCGAAAAGGGATTGCCTGAGATTGCCACGTCTTCTTTGCTCGTGTCTCCAAATCAATACGGTGTGCTTTCACTGGATGGGACATCGGCAGAATACCACACAGCCGCGGCTCTTGCTTCCGTCTCAGAAAACGAGGAAATTTCTGAATATGCCAAATCGTTTCTGTGGGACACATCATACCGCAGAGCTGCGGAAGAACTGGGAGGCGGCATACCCGGCGAAGAGCGTATGAAAACTTTTTTTGCCGATGTGAACTCAGCCTACTTCTCCGGACGGATGGATGCGGTTTCATGGAATGATGACGCATTTCAGGACTGGAAACAGCAGGGGACGTTTCTGTATGCCTATCTGCAAAGCATTCTGGATGATGGCTTGCAAAACCACACGCAGTATACGTTCACATTTGATAAAACGAGCTGAGCAGGATTCTTTTTATGTAAAATCATAAATGTGAAAGATTTTGCCCAAAAGCATGGATTAAACAATTTGTGTGTGCCGGCAAACGGTGAACAGCTTTTGCTGTAAATTTATGAAAAAATGCCAGACAGAATGAAATTCGGTGCCACTGTAAGTGCCAAAGGAGAGTAAACGGGTATGAACATTTTAATTTCTTTATTTTTGACATTTTCCAAAATTGGATTGTTTACCTTTGGCGGCGGATATGCCATGATTTCCATGATTGAAAATGAATGTGTAGAACACAGAAAATGGATTTCTCATGATGACATGATGAACATAACTGTTATTGCGGAATCGACGCCTGGTCCAATCGCCATCAACTGCGCGACTTTCACAGGGTATAAGAAAGCCGGATTTGCTGGTGCAGTTGCGGCTACTCTGGGTATTGTTGTCCCATCTTTTACTGTCATATATTTGATTTCCATGTTTCTGGGAAATTTTCTGAAATTTACTTTGATTGCGAATGCATTTAAGGGAATTAAAATTGCTGTCGGCATCTTGATTCTCAATGCCGCGGTAACCATGGTCAGGAAGATGCCCAGGAAGAAACTTCCGAAAACAATTATGTTTTGTTCCGGTGCTGCAATGCTGTGCATCCATATTTTTGACTGGAACTTTTCTTCTGTCAGTTTGATGCTGCTTGCCGCCGTTATCAGCCTTGTGATTTTTATGATCAATGGCATATCAGAGCAGAAAGGCAGTGTGGGCAAATGATTTATCTGAATTTGTTTTTTGGCTTCCTCAAAGTCGGATGTTTTGCTTTTGGGGGAGCCTATGGAGCTATCCCGCTGATTCGGGATGTCGTTATGTCTAACAAATGGCTGAATGACGAGATGCTGACCTACATGATAGCTGTCAGTGAAAGCACGCCAGGTCCAATTATGGTGAATTTGGCAACTTATATTGGCAGCAGTCAGGCCGGCTTTTGGGGTGCGGCTGTGGCAACGCTGGCAGTAGTGCTGCCATCGTTTCTTATTATCCTGATGATAACGGCTTTGCTTAAGACGGCCCTGAAAAACAAATATGTTCAAGCGGTTATGGGCGGTTTGAAGCCATGTGTGATTGGGATTGTCTTTGCGACAGGAATATATATGGTTTTGGAAAATTGTGTGGGACGGGTGTTTTCCATAAATGTAAATCCGAGGGCAATTATCATTACGATATTATTGGTTGCATCCATATTTAGCTGCCAGAAACTTACGGGTAAAAAACTGGCACCAACCAGACTGATTTTAATCGGAGCCATTTTGGGAGCAGTTATATATGGAGTATAAGACCATATCAGGAGCTGCTTACAGATAAATTCCTGCTTCGTTTTCGGCGGTATGTCATCAACGTTTACAAAATTTGCGGGAGCCTTTTAAACAGAAGAATCCCGCAGGACTTCTTCCCGCTGGTCGTGAATCAGGAAGAATAGATAGTTCCAAACAGAGGGGCTGTCGGTTAATATACTGATTTTCAGCCCCGGAAAAATCCGGGTAAAACTTTGCGGAAAATGTGGATATATCCGCAGCGGATCACAGGAACAGGTCGTCCGGATCTGAATCATCCGCATCCAGGCCGTATTCTTTCAGAAGGGCTTCCTGAAATGCATTATCTTTCAGGGATCGTTTCAGGTCGTCCATACGGCCGTCCTCCAGAAGATGGTTATTTAAATCATTTATTTTCCGGAGTGCTTTTTCGCGTCCTTCCCTGCGCCCCTCCCTGAGTCCCTCTGCACGGCCTTCTTCTCTAAGTGTTTTGTTATGCAGTTTTTCATTGTAAACAGTCAGGATCATATCCGTCACCTCCCCACGGTTTTTGCGCAGCACGTCTGCGAGTATGTCATGATGCCAGGGTCAAAAGTCCGAATCCACGACATGCTTGCATGTCGGTGGATGAGTGACTTTATGACCCGCCCCAAGATGAGGAAAAAGTGGGGCAGGGGTGCTGAACGTCCAGTGGACGTTCGTTTAGCACCGACCGAAGCGGAGCGGAGACCCCCATGATTTCCGAATCCTGGGCAGGATTGTGGGGTGCTGAGCGCCAGTGGCGCTCGTCCAGCACCGACCGGAGCGGAGCGGAGACGCGAAGCACGAAACAATCCGTCTGGCATCTTTTGTCCCCAACATCATGTCACGTTCGATACAGTAGTCAATCGCCAAGGCAACCGCCTGCGGAGCGGCGAATCCCGCTTTCTGGTAATTTCTTATCTGCTGGATAAAGGCGGAATAGTCTGCCAGTGTCCTGCACTTTTCCATGATCTCCCCGTTATATCCCTCATTGATGTTCAGCACTACGGCGCGGCATTCCAGCGCCGCGTCTTCCTGCTCTCCTTTTTCGAACAGCCCGCGCAGGGGCATGTTCGGGCAGATGCTGCTCTGATGTTCATAGAGGCTGAGCCTGCCGTCGATCAGGAAGCTGACGTCGTTCTTCATTCCGAGATAGATCACATCTTCCAGGGTCATGATGGTCAGAGCGTCGGGATCCGTGTAATCCGTGCCGTTGACCGCGTTGTAGAGGGACAGAAGCTCGCTTTTCTCCCGAAAGAGGAAGCGGAAAAGATGGTCCTTGAATTTGCGGTTCAGACGGGCGCGCCGCCATGGAAACAGGTGGTTCAGAATAGTTGTGAAGTTATTTGCAGTCATTGGAAAGATCAATCCTCCTTATTATAACATAGAAATGTGAGAAGTTACAAGAGAAATCAGATGATAATCTGTTTGAAAATAAAATTAGACAACAAAAGATTTACTGATAAGATAGATGATAATTAATATATGATTTGATTTATAGATTATATCATATAGAAAAAGAATTGTCCAGACTTAAATGTCTGAGAAATAGTTCGGAATCAGAAAGGAAGGGAACAGGCGGAACTGACGATGAAAGATATCGAGGCTGCAGAGCTTTGTCCCGTTTATCATGCGGTGTTTCCCGGAAACAAGAGACAGAAACGGCATCATTGAGTCTGCCCTCACACCAATTCCCGGGATGCAGAAGCTGATCAATGAGAAATAGATGGACTGGCGAGACCTTCCGGCTTTGTCGGCAGCGTAATGAAACCGCTTCTTAGCGGAGAATTTACGATCCGCGACGCGAAGCTCTATGATTACATGCGCGATCTTCTGGAGAGTGAGGATATCTTTCTGGAGCCAAGCGCCTGTGCGGCTTTCCAGGGTCCGGTCCGCGGAATGAATAAGCAGGAGTTTCAGGAATACTTAAAGGAGCATGATCTGACAGATAAACTGGACCGTGTCACGCATATTGCGTGGGCGACCGGAGGAAGCCTGGTGCCGGAACAGATCCGGGAGGAATACAGAAACACGTATCTGCGGTAAATATTCAGCGCCCCTGTGCTGCGGGGCGCTGTTATGGTAAGGAAGTGGGGAATTACAGGATGGATGATACACAGATAGATGAGATCGCCTGCGGATATCTGCTTGTCATGGTTCTTATGGGAGGAGTCAGATAACATGAGAGATATGATCATACAATTGTGCATGGCTTTTTTGGGGTCGGCAGGTTTTTCCCTGCTGTTCCATCTGCGAAGAAAATATCTTTTTATCACTTCTTTTGGAGGAATGATAACATGGGCTGTTTATCTGGCGGCTTTCCATTATTGCGGGGACGTTTTTTGGAGCTGCCTTTTGGCTGCGGTTTTTGGAGCAGTGTACGGAGAACTGCAGGCCAGACTGCAGAAAGCGCCTTCTACCATATTTTTTATTCCGACGGTGGTCCCGCTGATCCCGGGAAGCAATCTGTACTATACGCTGTTTTATATTGTGGATGGGAAGAACAGACTGGCATGGGAGAATGCTTTAAAAACCGGCAAGTACGCGTCGGCGATCGCCATAGGAACTGCAATCGTCAATACAGGATTATATATGTGGAAAAAATGCAGGAAAAATGATGATGGAACAGGTGTGGACCGATGCGATCATTCAGAATCAGCTGTCGGATAAGACTCAGGGTTTTCTCAGCAGATTTCTGATGATCTCCTGCATATGATACCAGTCCTGGTTTTTCTCCCAGCCGAGTGATTTGTTCACCGCAAAATTGCCGTGCAGCATAAACAGAAAAATTTTATCGGCTTCCCATTCGGTGACGTGATAAGTTTTCATGATTTCCGGGATCTGCCGGGTTTTCTGCATGTTATATAACTTGTTTATGATGGAATGAGACAGGCTTTCATCCATAAAAAGTATCCGGTACTTTGGGTTGTCCGCGGCGCGCTGGCATACCGGAAGCAGGGCATCCGGATCGGCGTCTGATTCTTTCAGATTTTTTTCTATTTCAATGTAGTGTGCGGACATTGCGGAGTCTGCCGGATACGGCGCGTCAAACTCCGTCAGCCGGAGCGCGTCATCCAGCAGTTCATTCAGCACATCATCTATATTGTCATAATGCAGATAGAAGGTCGCCCTGGTGATCCCGGCCTGCCGGCACAGGGCGGTCACCGTTATCTTTTCGTAGGGCGTATCCCGCAGAAGTTCCAGGAAAGCATCCTTGATAATCTCTTTTGTCATTATTGTTCTTCGGTCCGTCTTTCTCTGCGCCATGTTTATATCCATTCCTTTCGCTTTGCTCAGGCATAAAACGTTATGGAAACGATTTCTCATTTTCCCTGAAAGTCCTATACAAAAACAGATAAACTGTAAAAAACTGTTCCTATCCATGAAATTTGGATAGGACTTTTTAAAATGTCTACAGTATAATCATTTTTATACACAGTGTCAAGAACATGGATTTTCAGACAGTGCAAAATGAAAGGGGGATAAGTCATGAATTATGCAGAGATAGCGGAAAAGATCAGACAGGCGGACGCGATTCTGATCGGCGCGAGCAACGGCTTCTCCATTTCGGAGGGGCTTCATATTTTTGCGGATAACGACGCGTTTGAGGAAATCTTTGGAGATTTTAAAAGAGTGTATGGTATCCGGAATATACTGATGGGATGTTTTGCAAAATGGCCTTCGCAGGAGAGCAGATGGGCTTTTCTGAGCAGGCTGATCAATCATTACAGTACAGGCTATACCGGCAGTCAGAATACGGAGGCGCTGAAAACGATTATTGGAGAAAAACCGTACTTTTTTGTGACGTCCAATGCGGAGAACCATTTTGAGCTTGCCGGATTCGAGGCCGAACGCATCTGGGAGATTGAGGGGAGCTGGAAAGAGATACAGTGTGAGCGGGGATGCCATGATACCTTATATCCCTTGTTCCCGCTGATTCCGGAGATGGCTTCGGCGGAACAGAATATGAAAGTTCCGTCAGAGCTGGTTCCGAGATGCCCGAAGTGCGGCGGACCGATGGCAGTACACTCCCCGCAGCAGCATCCTGTGGCCGCTGATGTGGAAATGCAGCAGAGATTTCAGCGTTTCATTCAGGAATATCACGGGAAAAGGCTTGTGATCCTGGAACTTGGAATCGGGTGGAGGAATCAGCTGATCAAGGCCCCGCTTATGCGGTTGGCAGCGCAGGAGCCCAATGCGGTCTATATCACGCTGAACAAAGGGGAAATCTATATCCCGGATCAGATCGCGGCGAAATCCTATGGACTCGACGGGGATATGACGGAGATGTTGGGGCAGTTACGGAAGGCGATTCAGGGAACTATGACAAGTGATGCAGGAAACCATAATAAGTGATGCATAAAATTACGACAGGTGATGCAGGAGACAAACCTGTGATGGACGGAGGGAACAGGGTATGAGCATGTATGAGAATCTGGTCATGCAGACACAGATGAATTATTCCAGATATTATGGGCTGTATGCCGCTGGGAAAACGCCGGTAAAATTAAGCGGGAAAAAACCGCTTCCTTATAAAGAACAGATAAAGGAGTTTGCCGAAAAAGTAAGGGAGGCGGACTGCGTTGTGGTCGGAGGCGCCTCCGGGTTATCCGCGGCAGGGGGCGGGGATTTCTATTACGGGGACACGCCGTCTTTTCGGCAGTGTTTCGGAAAGTTTGCGGACAAATACGGTTTTAAGGGGGCCTTTTCCGGGATGCAGTACCCGTACCGGACACGCGGGGAATTCTGGGCTTATCTTGCCACGTTCCTGCACACCACACAGACGGCGCCGATAAGGAAGCCTTATCTTGATCTTGATCAGATCCTGCGCGGGAAAGATTTTTTTATTCTGACGACGAATCAGGATACGCAGTTTGTGAAGATCTATCCGGAAGAAAAGGTTGCCGAGATTCAGGGTGATCACAGATTTTTCCAGTGTTCCAGACAATGTTCCGATTATACGTGGGATGCGGTGGAACCGGTAAAGCAGATGATGGAGGCGATGGGGAACGGGACCAGTATTCCGGAGGAAATGATCCCGCGCTGTCCGAACTGTGGAGCGGAGGCGTTTCCGTGGGTACGCGGCTATGGAAATTTCCTGCAGGGCAGAAAATATGACGAACAGTACCAGAAGATATCGAGGTATATTACGGAGCACAAAGATAAAAAAATCCTTTTTCTGGAGCTTGGGGTAGGAAGGCTTACCCCGATGTTTATACAGGAACCGTTCTGGAACCTGACACTGAATTTTGAAGATGCCTTTTATATTGCGGTCAATAACCAGTATGATTTCCTGCCGCAGCAGATCGAGGAAAAAGGATTTGTGATAAAGGCGGATATCGGACGAACACTGGAGGACGCGGCGGCGGAGATGAAAGGAGGAATGCGGGCGTGACGCTGGAGGATGCAGCGACGGAGATGAAAAGAGGGATGCAGACATGAACTGTACCCTTTGTCAAGGACATTTTAATTATTTTTTGTGGGGAACATACGTTCCTTTTCACTGCTGCTTACC
>CANQUH010000041.1 GCA_947626965.1 uncultured Lachnospiraceae bacterium | reverse complement strand
AAGTGCCATTCATTCTACACAGGCCAGCAGAAATCTGTGGCGGCTCGCGGACGTATCGATAAGTTCAACAGAAAGTACGGTCTTCAGTCAAAATAGTGTGGAAGTGCAGTATCGTCCCTGCCTGAAGGTCAGCGGACAGAATGTTAAGGATGAGATTGCGAAATCTCATCCTATTTTTTACTGTGAAAGCGCTGTCTCTATGCAGAGGCAGACGGCAGATTTATCTGCCAGGCTGACTATGCATAAGAGACGCTGACATGTATGAGCAAAACAGCGATGCGAACGAATGTGAGCAGCGCGATTTGCGAATACATGGCAAAGGAGCGCGGGAGTGCCAAAGGCACGGAGCGATCCGAAGCGCTTTCGTTCATGGCAGCGCCCGCAGCGCGGGCACAAAAGCTTACTGTGAAATGGGGGATATTTTATGAAACCATCTGGTATAGGAGGTCAGGCAGTTATCGAAGGCATCATGATGCGCAATGGGGACAAGTATGCGGTAGGTGTCAGAACGGCTGACGGAAAGATTGTTGTGGACCGGCAGGAATGCAAAGGCAGGTTTCGAAGCAAAAAGATCGTGAAGCTTCCGATTATCCGGGGCGTCGTTAACTTTTTTGATTCCCTGGTGCTGGGTATGAAGACACTCATGTATTCGGCGTCTCTTTTTGCGGAGGAATCAGAGGAAGAGCGGTGCGAACGTGAAGCCCATGAGAGGGAGAAGGCATCGAAAAAGGCGGACAGGCTGAGAGCAAAGGGAAAGACGGCGGAAGCGGAAGCAGTTCTTAAAAAGTGTGAGGAAAAACTTGCGAAAGAAGCAGAGCAGATGGCGGCAGGGAACAAAGATGACAGTGAAAATGATCTGCTCATGACATTGACCGTTATTTTCTCCATCGTGGTTTCTGTTGCATTGTTTATGATGCTTCCGTACTTTATCTCAAGACTTCTCCGACGGGTGATTACATCGGAGATTGCCATACTGATTGCGGAAGGATTTGTCCGTGTTCTGATTTTTGTCGGGTATCTGGCGGCGATTTCGAGAATGAAGGATATTCAGCGGACGTTTATGTACCACGGAGCGGAGCATAAATGCATCAACTGTATTGAAAACGGCATGGAACTGAAGGTGGAAAACGTCCGTCTCTGCTCGCGGGAACACAAGCGGTGCGGAACAAGTTTTCTGTTTATTGTCATGTTTATCAGCATTGTGTTTATCATGATGTTCAGTATTCCTTTGTTTATGCTGTTTCATGTGAATACGGCGTTCTGGCGGATTGTGCTGCGTCTGGCTCTGCTGCCGCTGATCGCCGGCGTGTCCTATGAGTTTATCCGTCTTGCGGGAAGTTCGGACAATGCCTTTGTCAATCTGCTGAGCAAACCGGGGATGGCGATGCAGCATATGACGACAAAGGAGCCTGACGATTCCATGATTGAGGTGGCAATTGCGGCTGTGGAGGCTGTCTTCGACTGGAAAAAGTTTCTGAATGAGCAGTATGGAACGCACTATGAGACAGCCGGAAGTGAAGCGGAGACGGCGGAAACTTTTGACAAAACACAAAGCGCATGAATCGCAGACAACAGTGCAGAAAATCAGACAGAGTCAGAAAACGGCGCAGGATAAGAGATGTGCGGAAATGAACATCCAGAATATACAGGCAGGAAGAAAGAATGAGAGAAATCTGAAATGCAGGAGAAGAAATCAAATATCCGGATGACAGAACAGCGGCAGGAAAAAGAAGTATTGAAGGCAGTTGTGGGAAGAAACTTCCGGGAGACGCAAAAAGCCGTCCGGGAGCTTCTTCTTGCGCACGGGATTGCCGACGCGGAAGCGGATGCCTGGTATCTTATGGAATATGTGACCGGAATGAACCGGACGAAATTTCTGCTGGAACGGCAGAACCAGATGGAACCGGCCATGCAGGAGAAATACCTTGCGCTTGCCGGACGGCGGGCGGAGCATATTCCCCTGCAGTATCTGACGGGCGTACAGGAATTTATGGGATTTGAGTTTCGCGTCAATGAACATGTGCTGATTCCGCGCCAGGACACGGAGATATTGGCGGAGGAAGCGGTAAAATATCTGAAGAACCGGGAGACCAGGCGGTCAGGGAAAACGGATCGGCAGACAAAAGTGCTTGATCTTTGTACCGGTTCGGGATGCATTGCTGTGAGTCTGAAAAAACTGTGTCCCGGCATTGCGGCAACAGCGTCGGATTTCTCAGAGGAAGCTCTTGAAGTGGCAAAAGAGAACGGAAAAAGGCTCGGCGCTGATGTCTCATGGATAAAAAGTGATTTGTTTGAAAGCGTGGAAGGAACTTATGACCTCATCGTGTCGAACCCGCCCTATATCAGAACAGATGTGATTGAGGAGCTCTCGGATGAAGTGCGTCTTTTTGAACCGCGCATGGCGCTTGACGGCCATGAGGACGGCCTGTTTTTTTACCGCAGGATAACTGAGAGGGCATCGGATTTTCTCGAAACCGGCGGCTGCCTGATGCTTGAGATCGGATATGATCAGGGGAATGAGGCTGCCGGGATGCTTGCGAAAAATGGTTTTGATGAGATTAAAGTGCTGCGCGACCTGGCAGGATTTGACCGTGTTGTGACCGGCCGCCTGCGGGAAGCAAAAAGAAAAGAAGAGAATGGTCACAGTTCACACCACCACTGATCTCGAGGTCTGAGGCGCGAAATACTGCGAAAGCAGCATTTTTGTGCATACCTGAGCATGGATTAAGGAGGAAAAAACATGTTTGACAAACTGGAAGATTTGCTGATGCGCTTTGAGGAAATACTGAATCTGCTCAACGATCCTTCGGTGATTGCGGAGCAGGGACGTTTTCAGAAACTGATGAGAGAACAGGGCAGCCTTCAGCCGATTGTCGATACTTATAAAGAATATAAGAAAAATAAGGAGACGGAAGAAGAGAGTCTCATGATGCTCGATGAGGAATCAGACGAGGAGATGCGCGAGATGCTCAAGGATGAGCTCGCCCAGGCGCGCAAAAACATTGAAGAGCTTGAGAAAAAGCTGAAGATTCTTCTGCTTCCGAAGGACCCGAACGATGATAAGAACGTGATCGTTGAGATCCGGGCAGGCGCCGGCGGCGATGAGGCGGCTCTGTTTGCGGCTGAGATCTACCGGATGTACGTGCATTTTGCGGAGAGTCAGCGCTGGCGCGTCGAGACGATGGACGTGGAGGAGATTGGCATTGGCGGGATGAAATACGTAAGCTTTATGATCACGGGACAGGGAGCCTACTCAAAGCTGAAATATGAGTCAGGCGTGCACCGTGTTCAGCGTGTGCCTGAGACGGAGTCGGGAGGAAGGATTCATACTTCCACGATCACTGTGGCGATCATGCCGGAGGCGGAGGAGGTCGATGTGCAGCTGGATCTCAATGACTGCAAATTCGATGTGTTCCGCGCTTCGGGAAACGGCGGTCAGTGTGTCAATACGACAGACTCCGCGGTTCGTCTTACCCATATTCCGACCGGAATCGTTATCTCGTGCCAGGATGAGAAGTCTCAGCTCAAGAACAGAGATAAGGCATTGAAGGTGCTCCGTGCGAAACTGTATGATCTGGAACTGCAGAAGGCGCACGACGCGGAGGCTGAGGCAAGGCGCAGCCAGGTTGGAACGGGCGACCGCTCAGAGAAAATCCGCACCTATAATTTTCCGCAGGGCCGTGTGACAGATCACAGGATTAATCTGACGCTGTATAAGCTGGAGAAGATCATGGACGGCGATATTCAGGAGATTATCGACAACTGTATTGCGGCGGACCAGACGGCGAAACTGGCCAGAATGAATGAGAGCGCGTAAACTGGAACGGGAGCATCAGGAAAAAACCGTAAAATATTGCGGGTAAAGTCTGACGCCGCAGTCTGCGAAGACCTGACTGAAAAAGGAACGTCTTTGCGTACTGCGGCGGTTTTATCCCGCGGAGAATGAATGCAGGGAGGAGGAAGCTGTCTGTGATACAGGAAGTCTGTAAATTAATCGAAAACTACAAACCGGCAGGCGTGCAGGAGGAGAGGGACCGTGAGGTCATGCTGCGCTACGTGGAGCTGTTTGATGACATTCTGGAGCGGGAAAATGTGTTTGCCCATTTTACTGCCTCCCCCTGGATCGTGAACCAGGATGGAACCAGAGTTCTTCTGGTTTATCACCGGATTTTTGATTCCTGGGGATGGTGCGGAGGCCACTGCGACGGGGACAGAGATTTTCTGGGAGTCGCGCTGCGGGAAGGCCGGGAAGAATCAGGTCTTTCCACAATCCGCAGCTGTTCAGAGGAGATTCTCGGACTGGACATCCTGCCGGTCGGACAGCATATGCGCAGAGGAGAATTTGTGAACGCCCATGTGCATCTGAATCTGACGTATCTCTGTACGGCTGACGAGAAGGAACCTCTGCGTTACAAAGAGGATGAGACGAAGGGAGCCATGTGGGCGGATGCCGAGAAGGTGGCCTCGTACGTTTCTGCATGGGACAGAGATATGATACCGGTGTATGAAAAGCTGAACCGGAGGATGAAAGAGTTTCTGCGCGGTTCCGTAAAATGAAAAGCTAAGGATCATTTCTGCGGGACAGAGGGTGCGAATCCGGATGACTGCTCCTGATTTCTGACATGATGCTCCCGATACTGGCGCGGCGTCTGCCCGGTTTCCTTTTTGAAAACCCGGCTGAAATAATGAACGTCCGCGATTCCGACCTGTTCCGCAATCGTTTTAATCGGGAGCTGGGAGGTCAGAAGCAGATCTGCTGCCCGCAGCACGCGGCGTGTGGTGATATATTCGGTGAGCGATATGCCGGTCTTCTTTTTGAAAAGTCCGGAGAGGTAGGAGCTGTTTACATTCAGCATTTCCGCGAAGTAACTCAGCGTCAGCGGACGTGCGAGGTCCATGTCGACGGCAAGAATGATCTCTTTTATGAGAGGCGGATAATTGTGAAATGACTGCAGTCTGCTCAGGCTGCAGTAATCTTTTGCCAGTTCCGGTGCCAGACTGCGGCATTCATCGGGGCTGGCCGCGGATTCTATTCTGCGCAGGGAAGATGTGTGGATGCGTTCGAGATGCAGATCCTCGATCCCGGATTCGCGCAGGGACTGCCCCATCAGCCCGCAGAGGAGCACAAGGTCGTATTTGAGTTCGGTCAGCTCATCGGACAGGCGCCCGGGCCGGCCTTCCCGGAAGCGCTCGTTCATCACCTGGCGGGCGGCATGTTCATTTCCTTCCCGGATATACATGCGAAGCTGGTCTGTCTGGCGGTAGCGCAGAACAATGCCCGGAAGATCAGGGCTTTCGGGGCTGCCGGCGAAAGGGCTGAGGTCTGTGTATTTGAAAATATTATCTGACATATTTCTGGACTCCTTGCAGGTCAATTCTGGAAATTTTTCTTCCTGTTCATATTTTTGTATCTTTTGGAATACATTTGAGTGAGTTTATGTCTATTATACCAAACAAACAAAAAATATGCAAAAAAAACTAAAAATTGTGCGCTGAAAGAATTCATGAAAACTGGTATTCTATTATAGGTTTATTGTGCATTTTGCCCAATTTGCCATTACTTTACAAGAAGGGAGGTACCTCTATGAAAATCAGCATACAGGAACTGCTGGTAGTCTTTATTGTTGCCCTGGTAGTTATAGGGCCGGACAAGCTGCCCATGTATGCGAAGAAACTGGGGATGGCCCTGGCTCAGTTCCGTAAGTTCTCCGAGGATGCGACGAAGGATATCCGGGAGAGCATCGTAGAACCGCTCGAAGAAGCACAGCGTCCTCTCAGGGAGGCGATGGAGCCGATTACGGAGCTTGAGAAAAGTGTAAAGAGCAATGTAAAAGATATTCAGCAATCATTTGCGGACATCGGCAAGCCGAAAAAATCATCGGATGTTCCGGAAGAGAAGGAAACTTCCGGCCAGACCGGAAAGAAGGAATATGCTTCCAAAGAGCCGGCGGCATCCGGAACCGAAGAGAAGCAGGAGAATTCTTCCGAAGAGCCGGCGGCATCCGGGAGTGAGGGAAAGCAGGAAAATTCTTCAAAAGAACCGGCAGTGTCTGAGGCTGAAGGAGAGCAGAAGATTTCTTCCGGGATTCAGACAGTTTTACCGGAGAAGCCGGAGGAGATATCTGTCGGCGGTGATGACTGTCAGGATGATTCCGAGGAGGAGGCGGTATCCTGACGCGGCGCAGAGAGGGAAGGATAAACTGTTTTCCGGCGCGAAGCGCTGCCAAAAGCCGCCAGGAACCGATGACACGGTATGCGGTGCGGCTGAGGGGAAGCAGGGATTGTGGATTAAAAATTACATAAACAAAAGGAGGAACATTGCTATGAAGATAAGTACGCAGGAACTGCTGATCGTACTGGCAATTGTTGTCTTGCTGTTTGGTCCGACACAGATTCCGAAACTGAGCAGGATGTTTGGCAAGAGCGTCAAAAATTTCCGCGACGGCATGTCTGAAGCTGAAGCGAAGGAAGATTCAGACAGCGCGGAGAAATCTGAGTCATAATGAACAGGCAGACAGAGAAAAACATGACTCTGTCGGGGCATCTGCGGGAGCTTCGGAACCGTGTGGTGATCTGTATCGTCTGCCTTGTCGCATCCTTTCTGGCGGGACTTAATTTTGCCGAAGATATTGTGGATGTGCTGACCGATATCGGGACAACCTATGGGTATACCTATGTGTTTATCTCTCCGCAGGAGCTTCTGCTGCAGTATTTTTCCGTGGCCATGCTGGCTGCGGTCTGCATTACGCTCCCGGTTATTCTCTATCAGATATGGGCGTTTGTTCAGCCCGGACTGAAAAAGAATGAGAATATACTTTTTCTGTCCGCGCTGTTTTTCGGCCTGATCTGTTTTATCGTCGGGGTCATGTTCGCATATAAGATTATGCTGCCGTTTATGCTGCGTTTTCTGATCGGACTGAGTGAAGGAAGCAATATCACGGCGGCAGTGAGTGTGCAGAATTACATTGGCTTTCTGCTCACGATATTTGTGATTATGGGCGTTGTCTTTGAACTGCCGGTAATTGCGGTTCTTCTGACACAGCTGGGACTGGTGAAAATCTCGTGGATGAAAAAAGGAAGGAAATTTATTATTGTCATAATTTTCCTGATCGCCGCATTTATCACGCCTCCGGATATTGTGTCGCAGGTTATGGTGGCATTTCCAATGATTGGCCTGTATGAACTGAGCATCATCATCTGTGCGTTTCTTCAGAAGATCAGACGGAAAAAGAGGACGGAAGAAGGTACGGATGAAATGTAAGTCAAATATCCCGCTGCAGACGGCGGGTATTTGCCCCCGCGGCGTTTGCCGGGCATGTGCCGGTCTGCTGTCCGCGGGAATAAACTTACTATTAAATTATAGTAGAAAGGAAGTTGAAAATGGGAAAGGGAAATTTTTCACGTGAGACATACGTGAAAGGTATTGCGGCTGTTGTGATAGCGGTCGCTTCGCTGGGAATGCTCCGTGTGGGAGACTATGTGCTTCCGCAGGATACTGATACCGGTGCAGAAGCGGGCGATGCAGCCGCGGCGGAGGCGGAGGTTGTTTCGACGTCCGGCCTTGCGTTTACGCCGGGGACATACACTGCGACGGCGAAGGGTATGTCCGATGTCACAGTTACCTGTACATTTGATGAGGCAGGTATTACGGATATGACGGTGGATGTATCCGGGGAAACGCCGGGACTTGGAGCGGATATCGGAGATCAGATGATCGAGGCGATTCTCGGAGCTCAGTCTACAGATGTGGATAATGTCTCTGGTGTAACGCTCACTTCCACGGCGATCAAGAATGCTGTGGGAGATTGTATCGCGCAGGCTTCTGGAACCGGCACAGAGGCGGAGACCGGTGCCGCAGAAGAGGCTGCGGCAGAGACCGAAGCTGTGACTGAGGCGGCAGCGGCGGAAGAATCTTCCGAAGCTCCGGCAGCAGAAGCGGCTGATACGGCGGCAGCGGCAGGCTATACGCCGGGTACGTACACGGCAGTTGGCCAGGGAATCGGCGGGGATGTGACGGTAGAAGTCACCTTCGACGAGAGTTCCATTACGGACATGACGGTTGACGTATCGAATGAAACGCCGGGACTTGGAGCGGACATCGGAGATCAGATGATCGAAGCAGTCAAGGCGGCGCAGTCAAGTGAGGTGGACAGTATAGCAGGCGTGACGATCACATCTGATGCGATCAAGGCGGCTGTGGCAGACTGCATCGCGCAGGCCGGCGGAGGAAGCGCGGCAGCAGCAGAGACCGAAGTTGTGACTGAGGCGGCAGCGGCGGAAGAAGTTTCCGGAATGCAGGCGGAGGAAGCGGCAGAGACGGAATTTACAGGAATTCTGGCAGGCGGCCCGGAAGTAGAGGAAACCGAGGCAGAGCCTGAAACGCCTTCCGGACTGGAAGGAGTTCTGGCGGCAGGAGTCTGGTCAGAAGACGCAGCGGCTGGAGACGCAGCGGAAGCTGAGACTGAAGCCGGGGATGCAGCGGAAGGTGCGGCAGGAGCATATGTGCCGGGTACCTATACGGCGGCAGCAAAGGGAATCGAGAGCGACGTGACGGTTGAAGTTACCTTCGATGAGAGCTCCATCACGGATGTGACGGTCGATGTTTCAGGAGAGACCGCAGGAATCGGCGCAGAGATCGGGGATGTCATTGTAAAGCAGATCCTTGAGGCGCAGTCGGATGCTGTGGACGGCGTGGCAGGAGCTACGATCACTTCTGATGCGGTAAAGGCGGCTGTGGCAGACTGTATCGCGCAGGCCGGTGCGGGAAGCGCGGAGGCAGTCGGGACTGAGGAAGCAGCAGAGACCGAAGCTGTGACTGAGGCAGCAGCGGAAACGGAATTCACAGGGGTTCTTGCAGGAGGACCGGAGACAGAGGAAACTGAGGCAGAGCCAGAGACAGGATCCGGACTGGAAGGAGTTCTGGCAGCGGGAACTTCGTCAGAAAACACAGAAGAGGAAACCGGGGCAGAAACTGCTGAAGAAGGTACGGCAGGAGCATATGTGCCGGGCACCTATACGGCGGCAGCAAAGGGAATCGAGAGCGACGTGACGGTTGAAGTTACCTTCGATGAGAGCTCCATCACGGATGTGACGGTCGATGTTTCAGGAGAGACCGCAGGAATCGGCGCAGAGATCGGGGATGTCATTGTAAAGCAGATCCTTGAGGCGCAGTCAGATGCCGTGGACGGCGTGGCGGGAGCCACAGTTACATCGGACGCGGTAAAGGCGGCTGTGGCGGACTGCATCGCGCAGGCCGGTGCGGGAAGCGCGGAAGCGGCGGAAACAGAGGCCGTGACAGAGGCCGGCGCCGAAATCGAAACGGAAGCTGAGACAGAAGAAGTTCCGGAGACTGAGGTATAGAGAAAGGACCGGAACGAGCGGAGAGCGCACTGCGGCAATTGAAAGATGTCACTGATGCGGTCCGCTGCAGCATAAAGATTACTGTTAACATACTGTTGACGGAAAGGAAGAGAGATATGGTAAAAGCAACAATTTCCCGTGGTACATTTGTACTGGGTATTCTGGCAGGCGCGCTGAGCATTGCGGTACTCATAGGGATCCAGTTTGGAGAGCACAAGTTTGAGGAACAGCTCTCCGCACAGCCCGCAGTCACACCGGCTGCACTGAGCGGACTCACCTTTACTCCCGGGACCTACACGGCATCGGCAACAGGCATGGCGGAAGTCACTGTGGAATGTACGTTTGACGAGACCACGATGACGGACATGACGGTTGATGTATCCGGTGAAACCGCAGGAATCGGCGCGGATATCGGAGATGAGATGAGGGAGAAGTTCCTCTCTGCTCAGTCCTGTGATGTGGACGGGGTGTCAGGGGCCACGATTACTTCCAGCGCTCTGAAGACAGCAGTCGCGGACTGTATGTCGCAGGCATCCGGCGAAACGATTACCGCAGGCGGCGGAGAGTAGAGGGTGCAGGCCCGCCGGCTCATCTGCAGGCCGGCGCGGCGGACCAGACATGGAAATTTTTTCCATGGCGAATTTGAAGCATCTATGGTAAACGCCAGAGATATCTTCCGTTTACTATAATAAAAGATGGGAGGTAACATATGAGTAACAAAACGTTTCGGGGAGGAGTCCATCCCGAAGGGCACAAGGAAATTTCGAAGACTCAGCCGGTCGAAGTTTTCCTGCCCAAGGGAGACATGGTTTATCCTCTCAACCAGCATATCGGCAAGCCAGCGAAGCCTGTCGTGAAAAAGGGCGATAAAGTACTGGCAGGCCAGCTCATCGCGGAAGCTGATGGTTTTGTATCTGCAAATATCGTGAGTTCCTGTTCAGGTACAGTCAAGGCGATCGAGGAGCGCTACGTCGCTTCCGGCGCAAAGGCAATGAGCATTGTAATTGACAATGACGGCGAATTCACGCTTGCCCCGGGAATCGGAGAGGAGCGTGATCCGGAAGGTCTGTCCAACGAAGAGATTCTTGATGCCATTCAGATGGCAGGTATCGTCGGAATGGGCGGCGCAGGTTTTCCGGCACGCGTGAAGCTTGCTCCGAAGGATCCGGACTCGATCGAATATATCATCGCAAACGGTTCCGAGTGCGAGCCTTACATAACCTGTGATGATCAGCTCATGCAGAAGGAAGCGCATGCGATTGTCGGTGCGATCAAGCTTCTGATGCAGCTGTTCCCGAACGCAGTCGGCGTGGTTGCGATCGAGGACAACAAGCCGGATGCGATTGCGACAATGCAGGGTGTCTGCAACAATGAAAAAGGGATCTCCGTTCTGCCGGTGAAAGCAAAATATCCGGAGGGCGGCGAGCGAAGCCTGATCGGTGTTGTGACGGGACGCCAGCTCAGGTTCGGACAGCTTCCGGCAGAACTCGGATGTGTTGTCTGTAACGTAAGTACGCTGAACGCGATCTACCGCGCGGCCTGCAAAAACGAGCCGCTGATGGAGCGTCTGTTTACGGTTTCCGGAGATGCGGTTGCCAATCCGCGCACGATGTCCGTGAAGATCGGTACGTCCTGTGCCGAGCTGCTTGAAGCGGCAGGAGGAATCAAAGCCGGCTGTGAAGCTGCAAAGGTTCTCTCCGGCGGACCGATGATGGGTATTGCGATGCCGTCTCTGGATGTTCCGGTCTGCAAGAACAACAATGCGATGACAGTGATGTCAAAGGACGAAGTTGAGCTTGCTGAGAAGAAGATGACGGCCTGCATCCGCTGCGGCCGCTGCGGTCATGTATGCCCGCTCGGACTTGTGCCGCAGATGATGGCGGAAGCTGCGGAGCGCGGTGATTATGAGCGTTACGAGAAGAAATTATACGGGCTTGATTGTATCGCCTGTGGTACCTGTACCTACATCTGCCCGGCCAAGAGGCCGCTGATGCAGCTGTTCAAACAGACCAAGGCCGCGATCATGGCAGCGAAGAGAAGGTAAGGGGGACGGAGAAAATGAATACAAAACTGTTTAATGTTTCATCCAGCCCGCATATCAGGAATAAGCTGACGACCGGAAGCGTCATGTTCGACGTTGTGCTGGCACTGCTGCCGGCTACGGTTTTCGGTGTTTACCGCTATGGGCTGCGTGCGCTGCTGATAATCGTCACCTCGATCCTTTCTGCAGTTGTGACAGAATTTATATTTGACCTTATTGCGAAGAAAAAGAACACGGTGGCGGACGGCAGTGCCGTTGTCACGGGACTTCTGCTGGCGCTTTCTCTGCCGCCGACAGTTCCGCTCTTCATACCGTATCTTGGTTCTTTCTTTGCGATCCTTTTTGTAAAGTGCTGTTTTGGAGGACTTGGCAAGAACTTCATGAACCCGGCGCTTGCCGGCCGCTGCTTCCTGCTGATCTCCTTCGGAGGCATCATGACGGATTTTGCGGTCGACGGCATGAGCGGCGCGACTCCGCTTGCGGCGATGAAGGCCGGAGAAGTGATCAATGTTGCGGATACATATCTTGGATTTGCGCCGAGTGTAATCGGCGGTTCCGCGCTGGCGCTGATTATCGGCGGTCTGTTCCTGTGGCTGTCCGGCGGAATTACATTTGAGATCCCGGCGGCATGTATCGTTGCATTTACGGCATTTATGGCGCTTTTCGGAGGCCAGGGCTTTGATGTTCCGTTCCTGCTTGCACATCTGTGCGGCGGCGGTATCCTGATGGGAGCTTTCTTTATGGCTACCGATCCGGTTACCAGCCCGGTTACCTCTTCCGGGCAGCTGATGTTTGGTGCGGTTGTCGGTATTCTGGCGGCTTTGTTCCGCACGAACGGTACGGCTGCGGATTCCGTCAGCTACGCGATCATTCTTGGAAACCTGCTTGTACCGTTTATTGACAAGATTTCTGTTCCGAAGCCTACGGGCTACCGCGGAGAGGATCCGAAAGGAAAGAAGACCGGCTTCCCGAAAGCGGCTCTCAATCTCTGCATCATCACACTGGTGGCGGGACTTGCGCTCAGCAGCGTATTCATGCTGACAAAGGATGCGATCGAAGAGCAGCAGATGGCAGCGAACGCCGCTTCCTATCAGGAAGTCTGCCCGGACGCGGAATCCTTCTCTTATGACGATACGCTTACCGCGGCTGTGGAAGCGCTCGGCGGAGAAGTTTACGGCGAGCAGTACGGACGTACCTATATCAATGAGATCGTGGTCGGAAACGCGGCCGATGGTTCTGTCGCAGGCTATGTAATCAGCGCGACAAGCTCTGACGGTTTTGAAGGAAATATTACAGTATCTGTCGGTATCTCACCTGACGGTACGGTCAACGGTATCTCCTTCACTGAGCTGAATGAGACAGCCGGTATGGGTATGCTGTGCGGCGAGGACGCGTTCAAGGGTCAGTTCTCCGGTGTGAACACGGATGCATTTATCCTGAACAAGTCCGGTTCTTCAACCGCAGACAACGAGATCGATACGGTATCCGGCGCGTCCACAAGTTCCGGAGCTGTCGTCAACGCAGTCAACACCGCGCTCGATTTCTTCGCGGCAAATGTTAAGTAAGGGAGGGTCCTGGAATGAAGCAATGTATGGAACGACTTTATAATGGTATCGTCAAGGAGAATCCCTGTATCATACTGATGCTTGGTATGTGTCCGACTCTGGCGGTCACGACCTCGGCGATCAACGGTCTCGGCATGGGCCTTTCCACGCTGGCCGTACTGATTTTCTCGAACCTGATCATTTCTATCATGAGAAATATCATTCCGGATCAGGTTCGTCTGCCGGCTTACATCGTTATCGTGGCTACGCTCGTTACGATTGTAGACCTGCTGCTTCAGGCGTATGTTCCGAGCATTTACAGTGCGCTCGGTATCTATATTCCGCTGATTGTTGTTAACTGTATCATCCTCGGCCGTGCAGAGGCGTATGCGAACAAGGTTCCGCCGATGCCCGCAATGTTCGACGGTATCGGTATGGGTCTTGGTTTTACGATTGCCCTCGTAGTGATCGGTGCGGCCCGTGAGATTTTGGGTTCCGGTACGGTATTTGGAACCACAGTTCTTCCGGAATTTGTTGAGCCGATTGCCATTTTTGGCCGCGCTCCGGGTGCGTTCCTTGTCATGGCGATTCTTGTTGCGATCCTGAACGGACTTGGCATCACCACGGCTGCGAACAAGAAAGTGGAAGGCTGCGACGGCTGCTGCGCGACCTGCGCAAAGGGCTGCAGCAATGCAGGAAAGGAGGAGAACTAAAGGATGGATGGATCTTTATTTATGATTGCAATTACCGCTGCGCTGATTAACAACGTTGTTCTCAGCCAGTTCCTTGGAATCTGTTCTTTCCTGGGCGTTTCCAAACAGATTAAAAACTCTGCCAGCCTCGGCGGCGCGGTAATCTTTGTCATGGCGATTTCGTCAGCAGTGGCGAATCTGCTCTATGATTACCTGCTTGCACCGCTCGGACTGGAGTACCTTGAGACGATCGTATTCATTCTCGTCATCGCCGCTCTTGTGCAGATGGTTGAGATGTTCCTGAAAAAAACGTCGCCGGGCATCTACCAGGCGCTCGGCATCTACCTTCCGCTGATCACGACGAACTGTGCGGTTCTCGGCGTTGCCCTGACGAATGTGCAGAATGAGTACAATCTCGCACAGAGCGTTACCGCCGGCGTGGCTACCGCGATTGGATATACGATTGCCATCGTTCTTCTGGCAGGTATCCGTGAACGTATCAACGAGGAAGATCTTCCGGCTCCGTTCCGCGGCGCTCCGATCGTCCTGCTCTCCGCAGCCCTGATGGCTATCGCGTTCATGGGCTTTGGCGGACTGTCATTCTAAAGGAGGTAGTATATGCAAAGCTTTATGCCAATTATCATTGCAACCGCCTCCGTGGCGGTCATCGGCCTCCTGATCGGATTGCTTCTGATTGTGGTCGGTAACAAATTTAAAGTAGAAGTTGACGAGAGAGTTGCGGCAGTGCGTGAGTGTCTGCCTGGCAACAACTGCGGCGGCTGCGGTTTCGCCGGCTGCGACGCGCTGGCGGAGGCCATTGCGGCCGGAAAAGCCCCGGTAAACGCCTGCCCTGTAGGCGGCGCTCCGGTCGGAGAGAAAGTCGGACGCATCATGGGTGTGACGGCAGAAGAAAAAGAAAGATTAATTGCGTTTGTCAGATGTTCAGGCGACTGCGAGACGGTTGCCCGCAGGAGCAATTACGTCGGGATCAGGGACTGTGCTTCCGCAGTGGGAAGCGGCCTGAATCCATGGGCCTGCGATCACGGCTGTCTTGGACTCGGAACCTGCGCGGCGGTCTGCCCGTTCGGCGCGATCAAGGTTGACAAGGGTGTTGCTCATGTGGACCGTGACAAATGTATGGCGTGCGGCAAGTGCGTGGCTGCCTGCCCGAAGCACCTGATCGAGCTCGTTCCGGAATCCGCTCAGTATGCGGTTCAGTGCGCGAGCCGCGACCGCGGTCCTGCGGTCAAGAAAGTCTGCTCCGCGGGCTGCATCGGCTGCAAGCTCTGTACAAAGCAGTGTGAGTTCGAGGCGATTACGGTGGAGAACAACATCGCGCATATCGATTACTCGAAATGTACCGGATGCGGCAAGTGCGCTGAGAAATGTCCGGCGAAGATTATCAGGAGCAAGGCGGAGAGAATGTAACTTCTGCGCATCGTGAAGCGCTGCTGATCATGCCTGCAAAAGAGGTAAGAACAGCAGCCAGTCACGTGCCAGAATGAGTTTTCCCCTGCTGCAGAATACAAAAATGTAAGGGGCTGTCGCAAAATGTCTGATGGTGCTTGCTGAACAAGCTGCCAGTTGACATATTTCCCGACAGTCCCTTTTTGGCTGATGAAAATGAAAGAAGAGGCACTGCATGTGTGAATTAAATTAACTGAATTTTCAGATAAATGTATACAATTATAAAATTCGTAAAAAAACAGAAAAAAAATAAAAATAATTATTGACAAAATAAAAGTAAAGGAATATAATACAGACATAAACAAAAAGCAGACGAGAAGAAAAGAAATAAGGAGGAGAGTCCAATGAAAACATAATTTTCAGTCATCTTATTTAAAGTAAAGCATAAATTTGATGATGGATTCCGCAATATAAAGGGAAGGAAGGTACGGGCCATTGAGAAAGTAATCGCACACTTCAAATTAATACAGAAAGGCAGGTAAAGGCCAATGCACACAGAATTTTAGTGGGCGGTATCAATGATAAAAATTGATGCCGCTCTTTTTTACTGTATAAGTCCAGTCTCCGTGCAGAGGCGGGAGGCAAGTTTACTTGCCAGACCGACTATGCACAGGAGACGACAACAGGTATGAGCAATACAGCAGCGTGAACAAAGTGAACGATGCGGCGCCGTGTGCCAGTGGCACACGTTTGGCGCCGGTTCTGAGCGCCAGTGGCGCTCGTTTAGAACCGACCGAAACGGAGTGGAGACCCGAAGCGGAGCGTAGACTTTGCGAATACCTGTAGGATTGCGGGGTGCTGGACGTCCAGTGGACGTCCGTTCAGCACCGACCGGAGCGGAGCGAAGACCGCGAAAGCAACGGAGCAATCCGTGGACTTATATTCATGGTGTTGCCCGCAGCGCGGGCAGGAAGGAAAGCCGCCTCCGGCTCGATCGTTCTGTCATATTTATGCTGGACATCCTCATATACTGAACTAAGAGGTGAGGCCATGGAACGGAGGGAGCAGTATCTGCAGTTTTTTTCTTCGCATATACGGGAAATTCTGCAAAAAAGCGGAGTCTGTCAGGAGAAGCTGCAGGAGATCCGGATGAGGGCGGAACGTCCTCTGCTGATCTGGTACGAAGGAAAAGAGTATGCTCTGACAGAGGATGGAAACCTGACCGGGGAACCTGACCGGGGCTATCGTGTCAGCCGGGAAGACTTGAGAGGAACACTGGAATGTATCTCCGGTTATTCGCTGTATGCGTTTGACGAGGAGATGAAGCAGGGATTTATCACTGTCAGCGGGGGACACAGGGTAGGGCTTGCCGGGAAGATTATCATGGAGGACGGAAAGATCCGGGGCATCCGTCATATTTCTTTTTTGAATATCCGGCTGTCGCATCAGATACGCGGCTGTGCGGACCGGGTACTTCCGTGGGTGATTGATCAGGGCGAGGTGTGCCACACGCTGATTGTCTCTCCTCCGCGCTGCGGAAAGACGACACTTTTGCGGGATCTGATCCGCCAGATTTCGGATGGCTCGGTGTACGCTGCGGGCAGGACCGTGGGTGTTGTGGACGAACGTTCAGAGATCGGCGGATCCTGCCTCGGAATTTTGCAGAATGATCTTGGAATAAGGACTGATGTGCTCGACTGCTGTACGAAGGCGGAGGGAATGATGATGCTTCTGCGCTCCATGGCGCCTCAGGTAATCGCGGTTGACGAAATTGGAAGCGAGCGGGACAGCCAGGCAATCGGAAGCGTGATCCACTGCGGCTGCAGACTGCTTGCCACCGCGCATGGAAATTCGCTGGAAGATATCCGGCGCAGGCCGCTGCTCGCGCAGCTTCTGGATGAACAGGTATTTGAGCGGTATATCATTCTGGGGAACGGAATCAGGCCGGGAGAAGTCTGGTCAGTCTGCGACAGGTATGGAGAAGAGATACAGGGAGGCGGATGAGAGATGGTATGGCTGGCTGTGCGGACGGCAGGAATCTTTCTGATTTTTGCGGCGGGCAGTTTTCTGGGAGATGCGATGGAGTACGGACTGAAACGGCAGTGGTTGATCCTGCGGGAATTTTGTGAGCTTCTGCGCTATATGGAACGGGAAATGGTAGTTCATCATACGCCTCTTGACGAGGCGCTGCGTCTTGCGGCAGGGAGCGGGATGAGGGAAATCCGGGAAGTGCTGGAGTATGCGGCGGACCGGGTAGAACGGCAGGAAGGCGCTTCTTTTCAGGAGATCTGGGAGGATGCGGTAACCTGCTGTCTGAAAGACGGTGTGCTGCGGGCCGGAAACCGGGAACCGGTCTGCGATATATGGACAGCCTTCTGCAATCAGGACACTGTCATGCAAAAAACGATGCTGGAAAAACAGGAATCGCACCTTGCCGGTCTCTGCCGGGACGCGGAACAGGAATATCGGGCGAAAGCCGGGCTTTACCGCAGACTGGGTGCGGCAGGCGGCGTATTTCTGATCATATTGCTGCTGTAAGGAGAAGGATAACGTATGAGTGTGAATCTGATATTCAAAATAGCGGCTGTCGGAATACTGGTGTCTGTTTTGGGTCAGGTTCTGAAGCAGAGCGGCAGAGAAGAGCACGCGTTTCTGACAGGGCTTGCCGGTCTGCTTCTGGTTCTTTTCTGGCTGGTGCCATACATCAGCCAGCTCTTTGAAACCGTCAAATCATTGTTTGCTCTGTGAGGAATTGCCGGATGGATATGATGCGGATTGCATGTCTGGGGCTCTCGGGCGTGTTTCTCGGACTTTTGCTGAAACAGATGGGATCTCCGTTTGCGGAACTGGTAAGCCTTGGCACCTGTATTCTGATCGTCTTTTATACGGCCGGAAAACTTGGCTTTATTCTTGAGATGCTGGAAGGACTCGGGGAGGAAATCAGTCTGCAGGCCGGATATTTCAAAATACTGCTGAAGATTGCGGGGATTACATATCTGGCGGATTTTTCTGCAAGTCTCTGCCGGGACGCAGGATATTCTGCAATCGCGGGTCAGGTGGAATTGTTTGGAAAAATATCAGTGCTGGCGGTCAGTTCTCCGATCATTCTGACGCTGATCGAGACAGTTTATTCGTTTCTGTGACAGTTCTCTGCATAATAAGGAATATTTCTGATACACTGAGACATGTGTGAGCGCCGGAGGTGGGACATGAGACGATGCGTTCTTCTTTTTTTGAGCTTTTTTTTCATAGTACAGCCGTCGACGGCCGTGTATGCGGCGGAGAGCACGGGTGAAGGGAAGGAAAGTGCAGAAATAAGGTCTTCTGAGGAGCTGATCGGCGGACAGCTGATGAATGAGCTGGAACTGGACGAGATCGGACAGTCTCTTGAAGATATTCTGGGGACAGAAGAATTTTCTTTCCGGGAAACAGTTCTGGCGCTGATCAGAGGGGAGATTCCGTTTGACGGGAAAGAGATTCTGCGTCTTGCCGGCAGCGCTTTGCTGGACGAGGTAAAACAGCAGAGAAAACTGATTCTTCAGATTCTTTTTGTAGTGCTGACCGCGGCGGTTTTTTCCAATTTTACGATGATATTTCACAGCAGCCAGATTGCGGACATCAGTTTTTACATGATGTATCTGCTTCTCGCCGTGATTCTGATGAAATCGTTTGGCACTATGAATGAGATTGCCTGCGGCACGGTGCGCTCTCTGATCTCGCTGATGCGCGTGCTCCTTCCGGCCTATCTTCTGACGATCATGTTCTGCGCCGGTTCTCTGACCGTCACAGGAGTATCGGAAATCCTGCTGTTTTCTTTTTCCCTGATGGAGATGTTCATGGTGAATGTCATGATTCCCGCCGTAAATTTTTACCTTGTGCTGCAGATACTGAACCAGATGTCAAAGGAAGATTATTTTTCCAGATTTGCGGAACTGATGGAGCTGGTTATAAGCTGGGGAATCAGGTCGGTATTCGGGCTTGTGATCGGTCTGCAGACGGTTCAGTGCCTGATTACGCCGGCTGTCGATTCTCTGAAGAACGGGATGCTGCGAAAGGCAGCCAAAGCGATACCGGGGATCGGAAACACGCTGGATACGGCTGCGGAGACAATTGCGGGATCTGCTGTTGTGATCAGGAATGCCGTCGGGACGGCGGGAATGGCGGCGATTCTTTTTTTATGCCTTGTTCCGGTCGCAAAGCTGGTCTGCTGTATTCTGATGCTGCGGGTGCTGTGTGCTCTGATACAGCCGGCCGGGGAAAACAGGCTGGTTGAGAGCGTCTCCCATGTGGCGGAAGCTGCCTCGATGCTGCTGCGGATTGTTCTTTATTCCATGGGGATTTTTATGATATCCATCGCGATGATCATGGCCGCACTGAAAGGACAGGGTGGAATATGAGAGAATGGCTGGGAAAAATAGCCGGGATTTTATGTATTATGACAATCATGCTTCAGCTGCTGCCGGAAGGCAGCTCCGGAAAATATGTGAAGTTTTACGCGAGTCTGCTCTATCTGCTTGTCGCGGCGGGTCCCCTGCTGCGTCTGTTCACGCAGGAGGATCTGCTGGAACGCTTTCTGAAGCTGGAGCTTTTGAAGGAGGAGCATTACGATCTGGAATCGGCCGTGGAAGGACTGCAGGGTCTCAAAAATGAGATGTTCCAAAATGTCTATGAACAGGAACTGACCTGCCAGTTTGAAGAGATTGTACAGGCCTATGGGGCTTTTGCGGAAGATACAGACATTCAGTTTGAGGACGATAATACCCTGCGGGAGGTGAAGATAAAAATTCGTACGGAAGATGAAACGGCGGCGGAGAAGATCAGGCGTGAAATAACCGGAATTTATGGACTTGAACAGGACAGGATACAGATTGAGGAAGCGGGGGGCAGGATGGAATGAAAGACTGGCTTGAGAAACTGAAAAGACCGGGAAAGGATCAGATACTGATTCTTCTGCTCGCCGGAATTCTCCTTCTTGTGATCGCGCTGCCTGCAGAGGAAGAGGGAGAACCGGAGGATGCGCCGGGCTCCGCAAAACTGCAGGCGCAGGAGAGCGGCAGTGATCCGGCACAGACAGGGGAGCAGCAGAAACTTGAAAACAGACTTCAGGAACTGCTCTGCCATGTGCAGGGAGTTGGGAAAGCGCAGGTTATGATCACCCTGAAATCGGACGGAAAGAAGATTGTGGAGAAGGATAAGGAACAGTCGCAGGACGGAGGGGGAGGTACGGCAGAAGACGGAACGGGGGCCGGAATTTCGGCCCGCAGCAGTGAAAGCACTGTCTATCAGAGAGACGGAAGCGGTGCGGAGATTCCCTATGTGTCCGAGCAGCAGACGCCGGAGATCGCCGGCGTGCTGGTCGTCGCGCAGGGCGGCGGAAATGCGTCCATCGCGAAGGAAATTACGGAGGCGGTTATGGCATTATTCGGAGTCGAGGCGCATAAAATCAAAGTAATGAAGATGGAATGAAGGAGGATAAGGTGTGAAGCGCATCTTAAAGAAAAATCAAATCATCATCACAACACTGGCGATCATGATCGCAATTGCCGGATACCTGAATTATTCCGGGAGAATACTGAACGAGGAAGTGGACACGGTGAGTACGGATGACAATCTGGTGCTGGTGACGGACGGGGAAATACAGGAAAATACATATGTCGATAATACGGCGGACATTGTCAGCCTGGATCAGGATTTGGAGGATGACCTTACAGCTTCCGTCCAGGATCAGGAGAGCGGGGAGTCAGCGGTCGGAGAGGCCGTGCTGGCGAGCGCAAGGGCCGGAGACAACCTGATTGCGGCGGCCAAGCTGAACCGGGAACAGGTGAGGGCAAAGAGCAAGGAGACTTTGCTCGAGGTGATCAATAACACGAACATTGAGGAGGCACAGAAACAGGATGCGATCGCGGCTATGACAAATATGGCGCAGACTGCGGAGCGTGAGGCTGCGGCTGAGCTTCTGCTGGAGGCGAAAGGTTTTGAAGACTGTGTTGTCAGCATCACGGACGGAACAGCGGATGTCGTGATAAATGAAACGGATATCGACGACGCAAAGCGGGCGCAGATCGAAGACATTGTCACAAGGAAAACGGAGATCGCCGGAGAGAATATTGTGATTACACCGCGGGATACCGCGGCGGAATAGCAGACGGCTGTATCCTCCATGAAAGAAACAGATCAGCCGGAAACCCAGTCCCTCATCCTGAGGGACTGGGTTTATATGATCAGAAATTGTAAAAAGGGACTTGACAATATCGTTAGCATGTGCTAACTTATAAGAGGTTAGAAAGTACTAACAAAATCTGCCTGCCGGCAGATTATTTTTCAGACGAAAAGTTAGCATTTTCTAACTCTTATATTGGCATGCGAATTAGCAAATACTAACTAAAAGGAGGAACCCATGATGCCTTTGATGATGGCAGAAACCGGACAGGAAAATTCAATCAAAAAGGTTGGAGGAAAAACGGAAGTGAGACAGTTTCTGGAGAATCTGGGATTCGTTCCGGGAGCGAAGGTGACAGTGGTTTCCGCGAATGGCGGGAATATTATTGTAAACATTAAAGAATCGCGGATCGCCATCAGCCGGGAGATGGCTGGCAAGATCATGGTATGAGAGGAGAAAGGATATGGCAAAACTGAATTCGGTGGCGTGCGGAAAGTCCGTGCGCGTCACAAGGATCAACGGAACCGGCGCGGTAAAGCGCAGAATCATGGACATGGGAATCACAAAAGGAGTTGACATCTATGTCCGCAAAGTGGCCCCGCTTGGGGATCCGGTGGAAGTAACGGTCCGTGGCTATGAGCTTTCCCTGCGGAAAGCGGATGCCGAGATGATAGAGACAGAGTGAAGATGCAGGGATTCGGAGCTGAAAATGTCTGTTAAAGCAGACCCGAATTCTGCAGGCAAGACTCATGGGCGAGTCTTGAATGTTGTGAAAGCACGGATTATCCCGCGGCTTTCATTCATGATGCTGCCCGTTCTGCGGGCACAGAGGTTAAGGAGGAGAAACCAATGGCAGTTAAAATCGCACTTGCGGGAAACCCGAACTCCGGAAAGACGACGCTGTTTAATGCGCTGACAGGTTCCAATCAGTACGTCGGGAACTGGCCGGGAGTTACGGTTGAGAAAAAAGAAGGAAAACTGAAGGAGCAGAAGGACGTCATCGTGACGGACCTTCCGGGCATTTATTCGCTGTCCCCGTATACGCTTGAGGAAGTGGTGGCCAGGAACTATCTGATCGATGAGAAGCCGGATGCCATTCTGAATATTGTGGACGGGACGAATCTGGAGCGCAATCTTTACCTGACGACGCAGCTTGTGGAGCTTGGGATCCCGGTGGTTGTGGCAGTCAACATGATGGATATCGTGAGAAAGAAAGGCGACCGGATTGACACGGAAAAACTCGCGAAGACGCTGGGATGCGAGGTATTTGAGATCTCCGCGCTGAAAGGCGAGGGCGTCATGCAGGCGGCAAACGCCGCGGTGCGGGCGGGACAGAGCGGGAAGGTCATGATTCCGCAGCACAGCTTTTCCGGAAGCGTCGAGCACGCGATCGCGCATATTGAGGAGTGTGTGCTCCATAATATGCCGGAGAAGGAGCAGCGCTGGTACGCGATCAAGTTGTTTGAGCGAGATGAGAAGATCCGGGCGAAGCTGAACATCGCCAGTTCGGATCTTGCGCATATCGAGGAGGACATCAAGAGATGCGAGGAGGAACTGGATGACGACGCGGAGAGCATTATCACTTCCGAGCGCTATACATACATCGAGAGCGTGATTAAGAGCTGCTATCATAAAAAGAGCGCGGGAGCGCTGACGACTTCCGACAAGATCGACCGGATTGTGACGAACCGAATCCTGGCGCTTCCAATTTTTGCGGTGGTTATGTTCATTGTATATTATATTTCGGTGACGACGGTCGGAACGATTGTGACAGACTGGACGAACGACGTCCTGTTCGGGGAGATCATTCCTCCGGCGATCGAGAGCTTCCTTGTGAGCGTGAACTGCGCGGGCTGGCTGCAGGGACTGATTCTCGACGGTATCGTGGCAGGTGT